>CAZVMD010000231.1:0-11836 GCA_964628555.1 uncultured Myxococcales bacterium
GACCTCAAGCCCGGCAACGTCATGTTGTTGGGGGGGGAGGTTGGGGGGCGGGTGAAGGTGTTGGATTTTGGGATTGCGAAGATGTCGCAGGAGTCGGAGGGCAGCCTGCGGACCGAGACTGGGGCGATGATTGGGACGCCGGCCTATATGGCGCCGGAGCAGTGCGTGGCGGCGCCGAGTGTGGATGGCAAGGCCGATGTCTACGCGCTGGGCATCATGCTGTACGAGCTGCTGTCGGGGCAGCTGCCGTTTCGGGCCAAGCATGGCTTTGACTTCATGGCTGCGCACGTGCGCAGCGAGCCGCAGCCGCTCGGCGAGCTGTTGCCGGATCTGCCGCCGGAGATCGCGAACCTGGTGCACTCGATGCTGGTCAAAGAGCCCGCGCTGCGGCCGAGCATGGACGCGGTCGCCGGCCTGCTGCAGGAGCTGCAGGGGGCGGCGCTGTCGCTGTGGTCGGCGGCGACGGGCTCGACAGGGGAGATCGGGGCGGCGGCGACGACCGAAGCGGGGGTCGCGGCAACGATCTCGGGGGCTTCGCTGCGGCCCCCGCGACACAGCAAAGAGATGATCGAGATCAGCGCCACCGCACCTGGCGCAGGAGGCGCGCGGCTCAGTCGCGAGCTGGCGATTATCAGCGGTGCCGGCAGCGCTGGCGGGGGCGCGGCGCAGGTGAGCGGCAGCGCTCGGATCAGTCAGAGCCCGGCGGCGGCGGCCACGCCTTCGGCGGTATCCGGCCGTGGGCTGGCGGCAGAGGGGGGCGTGGTGAGCCCGGTCGGCCCCTCAGCACCCGCGGGGGCGACGCTACCTGGCGAGCTGGCGTCCAAAGTCGGATCGCCAAGTCGCCTACGACCTGCGCTTGGGCTGGGCGGGCTGGGGCTGCTCCTGATGCTGCTTCTGGTCGTGGGGCTGCGTCGGACGACCGGGCCCACCGAGGGCCGGAGCTCGGTCCCACAGGTCCGGTCGGTGAAGTGGGTGCTGACCTCGCAGCCAAGCGGCGCCGAGGTGCTTCGCAGCGACGGGCAGGTGCTGGGAAATACGCCGTTTTCGCTGGTGCGCCCCGCCGATGTCGGCGAGTCACAGCTGACGCTGCGCTTGCCGGGCTATGCCGCCAAGTCGGTCGTGCTCAGCCACAACGCCGACGTACAGACCGCGATCCTGCTCAGCCCGCTGCCTGCTGCGCCGACCGCTGCTCCGTCCACTCAGCCGGACAGTCCGCCGTCGGGTAACAGCGTCGGGCTCGCTGGTGCGGAGAGAGACGGCAGCAAGCGTCGTGGCAAGGGGGAAAAGGGGCGGGGCAAGGCGGCCAAGGGGGGCGGCAAAGACGAGGTCAAGCTGCTGATGGACTAGCGGCAGCCGGACGCGGGCCGGGTCGGGCTCGCGCTCACGCTTACGCTGCAATGGGAGGGAAGCGAGATGCAAACGTTCGCCCGTGCACTGTGCCTGTGGCTGTGGCTCGGCGGGATGCTGATGGGGGCGCGGTCGGCGCAGGCCGCCGACTATAAGACGCACTACGATCTGGCGATGGCGCTGTATCAGGCGCAGCGCTTCGAGGACGCCATCCCCGAGTTCAAGGCGGCCTATGAGCGCGAGGCCAAGCCGGGGCTGCTGTTTAACATCGCGCAGTCGTATCGCAAGGCCGGCCACCCGCGCGAGGCCATCGAGTATTACGACCGCTACCTGTCGTCCGAACCAAAGCTCGACAACGAGATGCGCCGCAAGGTCGACGGCTATCTGGCCGAAGCGCGCAACACGCTGGCTGCGCTGGAGCTAGAGATGAAGCAGCGCCTGGCGGAAGAGAAAGCCAAGCGCGAGCGCGAGCAGGAGCCGGCTCCCTCTACGCTGGCGCCCGATCCCACGGCCGGACCGGCGGTCCCGGCGGCCGCGCCTGCCCCGGCCCCACGCCCTGAGCCGACCGTCGCAGCGACGGCGCCAGCTGGTGAGGCCGGGCGTCCCGTGCCGCTTTATAAGCGCTGGTGGTTCTGGACCGCAATCGGTGGCGGTGTCGCGGCGGCGGCCATTGTGACCGGCGTCGTGCTCGCCACACGCCCCGGCGGCTACCCGGCGGTGCCCACGGGTGTGCCGCGGGTGACCCTGATATTCTGAGGCAGGCTCGGCTGCCCCCTGCGAGTGAGGACTCCCATGCGCGATCCACGTTGGCTTCGATCGATTCTTCTTCTGCCCCTGGCCGGCTTATTCGTCGGGCTGCCTGGCTGTGGCGGGGGGCTGAGCACGGTCTTGCTCAGCGTCACCTCGCTGCCGCCCAACACCATTCGCATCAATGCCGCGCTCAGCGTCGGCGGCAAGGCCACCACCGCTACGTTTGCGCGCGACAGCAACAACCGCTACGTCGCCTCCAGCGAGATGCTGCGTCCGGCTGGCGCTGCGGCACCCAGCAGCGCCCAGCTAGCCTTCGATCTGCCGGCCGGCACCGTCGGGACGTTTATCAGCCGCATCACCGTCGAGACCGGCGATCCGCCGGCCATGGGCATGACCGGACCGCCACCCACCCCGACCGTGACCCAGGAAGGCTGCGCTCGCATCGAGCTTAGCGCGGCCATGCTCTACAACCTGGCCATCGATGTCCGCGCCGTGCCCAACCCCTGTGCCTTCTAGCCTGCCTTCACCTCGCCTTGCACCGTCGCTGAGTCGGTGGACTGTCAGGCCCTGACTTTAATCTGGATGGTGGGCGGGCCAGGGGTAGCCGGCCCGGCGAGGTAGTCAGACCATGCGAAACATCGAAGTGGACATCTTGGTGGCCATCACGACGGACGACAGCCTGCAGGCCAAGTGGCGACAGCTTGGCGCGCAGCCTAGCGCTGGCGAGGCTGCGGTGCTGTTCGCCAGCATCGAACAAGGACTTTCGGGCCGCACACCGGCCTGTCATGCCGATCATCTGGATACCTGGTATCGCGCGCTGTTTGTCCTGCGCGATCGCTATCGCCGGGACAGCGCCGGTCTTGGCGGCGCCTCTGCCCGCGCCGCTGCCCAGGCCTGAGGCGCGGCTACCGGTCACAGGACGGCGCCCGGCGGGGCGGCAGCCGGCGACAAGGATTGATTGCCTGTCGGGGGGGCGAGGTTATATGAAGCGGCACTCGTTCCGGAATCGGCATGTCCCAGGATCGCTCTCCCGTCCCTTCTGACTCCTACGTTCCGCAGCTAGATACGCTGCGCGCCATCGCGGTCTCGCTGGTGCTGCTGTGGCACGGAACGCCCGAGCGCTACGCCTTTAAGCACTGGCTGCCCTGGGGGCCGGTCGGCGTGCGGCTGTTCTTTGTCCTCAGCGGCTTTCTGATCAGCGGCATCTTGCTCGACTGTCGCGCGGCCATCGCCCAGGGGCAGCTATCGCTGGCGGGCGCCCTGCGCCGCTTTTACATCCGCCGCTTTCTGCGCATCTTTCCGCTTTACTATTTCATGATCGCGCTTGGGCTTGGCCTCGGCATTCCGGCCATGCTGATGAGCTGGCGCTGGCACATCGTCTACGCCTCGAACTTTTATTTTCTGCAGCGCGGCGACTGGCTTGGACCGGTGTCGCACTTCTGGTCGCTTGCGGTCGAGGAGCAGTTCTATCTGGTCTGGCCCTGGCTGCTTCTGCTCTTGCCGCGGCGGGCCCTGCTGCCGGTCCTGGGCGGGCTGCTTTGTCTGGCGCCGCTCACTCGGCTGTGGGTGGTGTTGACGCAGCCGCAGCCGGGCGAGGTGCTGCTGATGGTGATTCCCACCGAGGCGCTGGATGCCTTCGCGCTCGGCAGCCTGCTGGCCCTGCTCGACCGCGCCCCGCGCAGCGAGAAGTCCGAGTCGCGGCTGCGCTGGCTCCGTCGGCTGGGTCTGTGCGGCGGCGGGCTGTTATCGCTCCTCCTTCTGCTCGGGCGACACCGCAGTCCGTTCCTGCTGCAGCTATTCAATGTCCTTTTTGATCTGACGCAGAGCCTGTTTTTCTTCGGACTTATCGACTGGGCGCGGCGAAAGCGGCAGGGAGTCTGGGCGCGCCTCCTGTCCCTCCCGCCGCTGCTTCTGGTGGGGCGGGTGAGCTATGGCGTCTACGTCTTCCACAACTTCATTCCTGGCCTGACGCGGCGGGCGCTCGGGCAGCTAGGCGCGGCCAGCCTGTGGCCCAGTCAGTACCCCGCCAGCCTGCTCTTCTCGGCCGTGACCACGCTGGGGTTCTCGCTGCTCATCTTCTACACGCTGGAATCGCCGCTGAACCGACTCAAGCGCTACTTCCCGTACCGGTCTCAGCGGATCAGCTGATCGCCGAGCCCAAGCCGCAGATAGTTATAAAACTGCCGCTCGACATCGCGCAGCACGCGGGCGACATCGACGGCGGGATTCTGCAGACGGTAGCTTCCGAGTAGGCGCTCTTGAAAGACAACCGGGTCTAGACGTTCTTGCTTGCTGAGGTTTCTTAGGAAATAGGTGATCGGTCCCGACGGAGCGGTAAACAGCTTGGGAGTCTCAGACCGCTTCCGTGCAGCGCCCGTGAACGCCTCCAGGTAGTACTGATTGGTCTTGATATTGCGCCGGATTGGAAATCGGAATCTTCTCGTTGGCTCATCGCAGGTCCCCCTGCACCAACCGAGCGGACCCGGTATCGCCAGGAGCGACGCTGGTTTCGAGGCCCACGCAAGTCGCCAGACAAATCAAAGACTTCCTGCTGCCGAGGCAGCAGCACCTCGCTGGCGCGCCCCAAGGACGATGAGGCCCGGGCTCGGCCCGGCCGCCGATCGTTTACACTGAGACTCGCTTTGGCAATAAAACGGTCCAAGGTAAAGAACGAATGGGTGCCTCATTCGCAGTATTAATGATTATCGGGCTTGTTTGGGTTTACTTATGTTCGCCGCAATCGCGTATGCAGAGAGCCTTAGCGCAGTACCGCAGAGTCGATATTAAAGACGCTCGCGACGGCGAGCTGGTCGTGATTATCGGCCAGGTGCGCTTAGGAACAAAAGTACTCCAGGCGCCCGTCTCAAAGACCGCCTGTTGTTATTACCATCTGCAAATCGATCAACCTATCGACGATTCGTATGAGCGGCTGGTCGATGAAACACAGATAGTTGATTTTTATGTAGATGACGGCACCGGCTGGGCGCTCGTCGCGCTCTCGCCCGAACCGGACACGCTGATCGTCGTTCCCGAGGGGGATGTGCGGCGTCAAGCGGGCCTCTCCAGACAAGAAGCGGACGCTTTGGCGATGGCGTTCTTTGCCAGTCGCGGCCTGACGGCCGCTATGGGTGCCGTCACCAAGCTGAAGGAATCCCTAATTACGCAGGGCGAGACGGTAGCCGTGATCGGGCAGGGCGCTTGGCAGGAGATTCCCCGCGCCGCCGAAGGAATGGCTCAGCCGCAAAGCCGCTATCTGGTATTCCGGGCGCCACCTACGATTCTGGTCACGACGGATCCCACCCTGCTGGCCGGACCGCGATCGAAGTGGCGATTCCTGCCTATCCGCTGTGCGTCCTGCGGCACCGCGATTCCGACCCGTATCATCGATTTCAGCACCTGGCGAGCGCGCTGTCCCCGCTGCGGCTTGATTTCCCAGGTTCCCGACAAGGGGTGACTCGCTGGCCGGGCGGCAGAGACCTCGGCTCGCCCCGGCTGGCCGGCCGAGCTTCCCTTTTTCAGCGCGCTAGGGGCACTCTTTGGCGACCTGTAGCAGGTCAACCAGGACTCCTTTTTCTGAAAGGAATTCGTACAGGATGCGGTGCGCATCAACGGTGATTTGCAGGACTCCGAAGTCTTCGTTGTAGTACTGCTCGGTGTAGGGATTGCGGCTGACCAGCGGGAAGCGGTTGAGCGCACCACCCAGGCCAGAGACCAAATAAGGAATGTCGTCCACGCGCAGCCGCTCCCAGCTGTGCTGATGACCGGCCAGCACGGCATCGGCGCCCCAGGCCCGGAATGGCCAGCGCATCCAGGCCACGTCAAAGCCCGAGGAGCCATAGGGCGGGTGGTGGAATGCGACGAGCTTGTGGCAGGCATTGGACGCGGCCAGCGCCGACTTTAGCCACTGGCCTTGCACCGAGTCAGCGGTGACACCATCTGGCTCACGCGGATCGCTGTCGATGAAGAACAGGTGCACGCGACCGACCCGCAGATCGTAGTAGCGCTTGTTGCCGGGCAGGGCCGGGAAATAGGCATAGTGGGCGTCGATGGGCATGGCATCCCAGTCGTGGTTGCCGAGCGCCGGCCAGAACCGGTTGGTGGTGCTGCCGGGGCCGTAGTGACCTTGGTACTGACCAATGAAGTCGGCGTAGTACTTGCCGATGGCGCGGTCGTACTCGCTGCCTTTGAGGTAGTTGTTGTCGCCGAGCGCGACGATAAAGTCGGGAGCCAGGCGCTTGACCAGGCGCGAGACATTGAGCTCATCGACGGTATCGACGCCAAAGTCCCCAAAGGCCACAAACCGCTGCGGTCGCGAGGGATCGGGATCCGGCATCTGCATCATCGGCGGCGGCAGATACATCTCTGGCTCGCCGCCACAGCCCAGGCCCACGAAAAAGGGGAGAGTTTGGATCAGGCAAGACAGCTTGGATCGACGCATCACATCGGCCTTTCAAGGACTGCGCTTGGATGGCTAGGGCACAAGGCTCCGCCGCCTTGACGGAATGAACCGGTCCGCTCAGACATGAGAGTGCGCATAGTCGAAACTAAGCTCGATTTTGACAAGAGGGTAGACCGGCGGCGGCTCAGGGTGGCGGCCGAGGCAGACACGACGGTCTGCCCGGCGACGACAAGGCCAGCCGGAAATGTGGCGAGCCGGCGAGAAAGTGGCGCCCAGATGGGCGGCGACGCGCGTACAATTCGCGACCGTATGAAGCTGTACAAAGGAATCTTCGTCGCTCTCCTCCTCGCGGCGCTGCTGCCCGTTCTGGTCTCTCGCTATCTGCCATTTTGTGACATGTACGGCGCGTTTGGCGTCGCGGCGGCATTCAGCCATAAGGGCGATCCGCTGCGCCTGGTGGACAGCTACTACGCTTTTCAGGCCTCGCCCTCGGCCACCGCCTTCTACTGGTGCTTTCTCGTGGTGCTGGGACGCATCGTGCCGCTGTGGCTGGCCAACTCGATCTACATCGCGCTGTTCATCCTCATCCTGCCGCCTTTGGCATTGGCACGTACGCTGCGCTCGTTTGGACGCAGCCCCTGGCTGGCCCTGCTGGCTTTTGCCGGGCTGTACAACGGCATCGTCTGGAACGGCTTTATGGGCGCCAGCGCGACAGTTGGACTTTCGGTCCTCAACCTGGGACTGGCCCATGACATCGTGCAGCGTCGTCAGCTGCGGCTGAACATTCCGCTGTTGGTCGTAAGCGGCCTGATCCTCGCATCGGCGCACAGCTTTCTGGCCGCGATTGGACTGGGGCTGGCGGGCCTGGTGATCGGACTTACGCCGGCTGCGGATCGGTGGGGCCGCCTGTGGGCAACGCTATCGCTCTGCCCGGCGGTGGTGTACGTCGCGCAGTGGCTGGCGCGGCACTTTCCCAGCGGTCCAGGCAACGCGGCAGGTGGCGGCCGGCAGCTTCTCGAAGCGCTGGCCGGCCTGCTGCGCCACGGTCTCCCGTCGTTTTCGGAGGCCCATAGCTGGTATGTCGAGGGGCTGAAGCAGACGCGACTTGATGACTGGCTGGCCGGAGTGACCGTGCTCACGCTGCTCGCGCTGCTGCTGTTTGGGATTCGACGCGGCTCGCAGCCCACCGAGGAGCCAGCGCCGTCGCGCCTGGCCCGCCTGCTGCCGTGGCTCTTGTTCCTGATTCCGGTAGCGCTGTACTTCCTGTTTCCGATGACCATCCACCGACCGATCTACTGGTGGGCGCTGCGCGTGCGGATGATTCCGCTGGCCTTCCTCCTGGCGCCGCTGTGCATCCGGTCTCGGGCCCGCGGACTGCCGCCGTGGGTGATGGCGCCGGCGCTCGCGCTGTCGTTTTCCTGGTCGGTGTATCTGGCCCATGACTTCCGGACGTACTTCAATGGCGTACACATGGCGGGCTTTGACCGGATGCTCGATCGGATTCCGCCCGGCAAGCGCGTGCTCCTGCTCCTCAACCCACGCGACCTGAGCGATCACTACGAGCGCGGTGCCGTGGCCTATGTCCTTTCCCACTACGTCGCGCGCTCCGGTGGCGTGGTGTTTCCGCTCATGCACGGAACGCTGCGCGAGCTCTGGGCCGTCTACCATCCGTTTAACGCTCCCTCCTGGGGCATTGCGACGCAGTTTGTCTGGCGAGCCCACGCCGGGTACTGGGACTATCTGGTCATCAAGGATGCCGTCGCTGTGCGAACCTATACTCCCGCCGATGCTCCGCCCGGCGAGCTGCAGGCGCTCGGCACCTTCGACCTGTGGCGACTTTACCAAGTCACGCGCAAGTGAAGGCTGGGCAGCGCGCCCTGCCAGGCGGGTTGGCTTTCGGCGGTGCGGCCTACGCTCCCGACTCGGCCGTGGCATAGGCGCTCGTCCACGCTCGCTCTGCCGCGGCCCGTGCAACTGCATCAGGCGCTCGCTCTAGAATCCGCTGCATTCTGCGCTGCAGCTCCTGCTGCGCGAGGGCGGCAGCGTCGGGCCTGTGAGCCTGAAGAAAGGCGCTCGCGCACACGCGCAGCAGGCCCAGGTCCCAAAAGCAGCTGCCTGGTCGCTGTCGCAGGTACTGCAGCGCCGCCTCGGCTGTAGCCGTCGCAGAAGCCAGCTCCTGCTGGGCCAAAAGACAGGCCAGAAGCTCGCGGTAGGCGTGATTTAGATACGCCGGAGTCCGGCGCAGCAGCTCGACGCTCTCGCGGGCCCGGACTAGCGCCTGCTGCGGGCTGCCATGGCGACGCTCGGCATGTGCCCAGTGCGCACTCAACAGGCCGCGCATCAGGCGAGGCAGCGAGGCTCGCCGCAGGAGCTCATCGGCAAGCTGCCTGGCCTCGGCGATCGCAGCCTCCGGCGGATCCGGCTGTGACAACAGCGCACCGGCGAGGTAGCTCGTGGACCACAGCACGACCAGCTGCTCGCGGGCCTGCTCAGCCGCCGAGCGCACGCTGCGGATGCGCTGTGTCGCTTCTTCATAGTCGCCAAGCATGCTGAGGGCATCGCAGCGGATGATCTGCGCGAAGCCGCTCATGCGACGGTTCTGCGCCTCCAAGAAAGAGGCTTCTGCGGCCTGGGCTTGCGCGGCCTGCAGCCAGGGGTCGGCCGCAAGCAGGCTCAGGTAGTACGCATGCAGAAACTGCAGATCGCCGCGCGCCAGCGGCTCATCGTCGGCAATCGGATCGACGGTGGCTTGCGCGACGTGCAGCAGCTCCTGCGCGGGCGCATGGGCGGCGACCGCCACATAGATGTTCATGGCACTGACGGCGACCTGGGCAAAAGCGGCTCGCTCGGCTGGCTGCGCGCTGGCGGTGGGCGGAAACGACTCGGCCAGCTGCAACAGGTCGGGGAGGGTGCTGTTGTCTTCCAGCAGGGTGGCACTAAACAGCGCGGCACCGAGCACCTCGTACCAGCCTACGGTCTGCCGCTGCAAGAGCGGCAGGGCCTGCTCCGCCGCGCGCAGGGCAAGCGTGAACTCACCACGGAATCCGTACGCCCGAGCCAGCACACCATGAAGCTGCCCTCTTGCCGCATTCGTCTGAGCGTTCGCCGCGCTGCCGACATAACAGGAAAGACCCCGCTCCGCTTGGCGGATGGCCTCTTCCAGGTGTGCATAGCGGAACGCCGCGGAGGCGGCACCGGCATAGTGCTGCTGCGCCTGCAGGGGCTCGCCCCCCTTGTAAAAGTGTTCGGCCAGCACGGCCGCATTCGGCTCACCGATCGACTGCAGGTACGTCGCGACCAGCCAGTGGGCGCGCTTGCGCTCTTCTTCCGTCAGAAGTCCATACGCCGCCTCCCGCGCGAGGCTGCTCCGCCACGCATACTCTCGGCTCGTCGTTGTGCCAGCCGGCCGCTGCTGCACGAAGAATTCGGCCTGCAGCAGGCTGGATAGGGCGAACGTGACTTCATCGATGGCACCTGCGGTGACCGCGTGGATGCCTGCGCTGCTAAAGGCGTCGCCAAACACGCTGGCCGCCCGCAGTACGCGGCGCTCAAGCAGCGGCAGGTTGTCGATGCGGGCCTGAACGATGGCGAGGATGCTGGCCGGCAGGTTCTCGCTGCGGCCCTCGACCTGCGCCCGGATGAGCTCTTCCAGAAACAGCGGATTGCCCCCGCACTGCTCGACGATGCGAACGAGGTCAGCGGCCGCGATCTGTCGGCCTAGGATCTGTTGCGCCAGGCGCTCGCAGACTCGCTTGCTCAGGGGTCGCAGCACGATCGACACCGCGCGTCCACCCAGGATCTTGGGGAAGACCTCCTCGATCTCGGGACGGGCCAAGCCCAGCACCGCGAAGGGCAGATCCTCCAGGGCCAGCGTTGCGGCTTGCAGCACTCGCACCGTCGGCGCATCGCACCACTGCAGGTCATCGATGACAAACAGCACCGGCCGCTGCGCGCACTCCGCCCGCAGAAACGTCAGCACGGCCTGCTGGATCTGCTCGGCCATCAGCGCTGGCTCATGCCGTGCCGCGCGCAAGAGCGGGTCTTCGCCATCCAGTGGGTAGCCCGCGGCCTCCGACAAAAAGGCCACTGCGCGCGACGTGACATCACCCTCTAAGTGACGACGCAGCCGCTCGCGCAGCAGCGGGACTGCGCGCGCCGCCCCTTCGCGCTCGCGCAGTCCGCACAGGCGCCGCAGTGCCTGGCCCAGCACTGCATACGCCGAGCCCGCCCGTAGCGCGTCGCCGCGGGCCAGCAGCAAGGTGCCGTCGACCTGTTGCGCATCAAGGCGGCGCAAGAACTCGTGTCGCAGGCGCGACTTGCCCGAGCCCGCTCCGCCCAGAACCAGCACGGCCTTGGCCGACTGCTCTTCCACACTGGCGCGCAGCGTTGCATCCAGCAGCGCCACCTCCTGCTCGCGGCCCAGAAACGGCGTCGGCTTGCCGAGCAGCGGTCGCGAGGCGTCGGCCTGTGACTCCGTGACCAGCGCCGCAACGCCGTTGCTGCCTTTTTCGATGATGAACCGGGCGCCCAATAGATCGCAGGTCAGCTCGTCGAGAAGAATCCGCCCGCTGGGCGGCGACAGCTCAGCGCCAGAGTCGCCCACCGGGCCCCCCAGCAAGCGCCCCGCCCTCTCGATGGCTTCACCGATCGGCACGCGATCGCTGACCACCGCCTTGCCGGTGGCCAGTGCGACCACGGCATCGGGCCAGCGCTCGCGGATCAGCAGGGCACCACGGGCTGCCAAGGCCGCCAGGTCGGTCGCTTCGCGACGGGATGGCGAGAGGGTCGCAACCAGCGAGCCATCCGCCAAGAGCTGTATATCTGCACCCAGCGGCCCCAGCTCGACGCGAAGCTCCTCGATGCCTTGGCGCAGCGCCTGCGAGTCCGCCGCCGCCAGCGTCTCGGCATGGACCGTGACCGGAGCACTCGCCAAGACGACGGCAACCAGGCGCTGCTCGGGCGGAAGCGGTGGCTTCGGCAGCGGCAGCGTGCCCGACAGCGGCGCCATCACCGTCTCTCCCCTTTCCAGCTCCCTATCGAGCACCGCCAGCTCGGCCAAGAAGGCCCGCCCATCACGGCAGCGCGCCGCCGGATCTTTGGCCAGCATGCGAGCCAACAGCGCGTCGAGCGCGGCAGGAATTCCGGGGCAACAGTTGGCCAGCGAGGGCGCCGGCTCAAACAAGACCTTCGCCAGGACCGCTGCCATGTGCTCCGACTGAAACGGCGGCCGGCCGGTCAGGCACTCGAACCAGACGCAGCCCAGCGCAAAGATATCGACAGCCGGCGTCAGCATCTTTTCACCACGCGCCTGCTCGGGTGCCATGTACTCAGGGGTCCCCA
>CAZVMD010000232.1:0-11776 GCA_964628555.1 uncultured Myxococcales bacterium
GGCTTGCTGGCTGCCGGCAGCTGAGCCAGCACATCCAGTCGCTCCAGCAGGGTCTGTCGCAGCTGCGGCTGCAGCGGATGGAAGCCCAGCCAAATTTCCCACAGGTGGCGAGCCAGCCGCGGGTTCTGCGGCCCGGTCTTCTTCTTGCCGTCTAGATAGACATCGATCTGGCCGTGATCGTCGGTGTGCAGCCGCAGCTCCTGGCCATCGCGGAGGTCGCCGTCGAGCAGCGCCAGGAAGGTCAAGGTGTCCTGCCGCAGCTCAGGAGCTGATTTTTCGGTCAGGAGCTCGGCGAGCGGCTCGCTGAAGCTCTGCATTAGCTCCTGTCGGCTGTGGCCGCGCAGCATGCGCAGGACGGCGAGCTTGGCAAAGTGGCCCCAGATAAAGAAGTTATGTGCTCGGTTCTGTGCGAACAGCCCGGCCCGCGTGCGGTTGGCGCGATCGTAGGCAGAGGGGAACGACTGCCGCGCCGTGTCCTCGACGTACAGCGCCATGGCGTAGGCCGAGCCGTTGTCCCGCTTGCGCAGCCCGGTGCCGACCAGCGTGTACTGCTTGCCGGCCGAGACGAAGGGACTGACGAAGCGCTGCCCGCTACCCGGCTCGGTGATCTCAATGGCCTGGGCGGGAGCGCTGTGCAGGCTGACCGCCAGGCAGGTCAGGCAGGCCAGCGCGGCGCTGATAAGCGGTGATTTCTGAACAGGCCGCTGGGGCCGCCAAGCGCTCGGCCTGGTGGAATTCTGACTTCCAAGCCGGGCCGCTGGCCCTCGGCGAAGGGGGGCTGATGCACGTCCGTACCTCGGGGGGACCCAGGACCGCTGGCCCTGGTCTGGCCACGTTCCGCGATCCTCGGCAGGAAGAACTCTAAAGTGGCAGAACACTTGCATCTTCTTTGTATTTATCACATGGGTCTTCTGTACGTCTCATAGAGCCTTCTTCGCTTACGCCTAAAAAATCAGGATCGGAAAGATGCTGACGTCAATCCATCACAGCAGCCAGGCACAGTCGGCGGGCCAACTGCTGTGGAGTCTGCCCTGGGCCGTCAAAGTTCCTCTCCTCGGGCTGCCCGCCTTCTGGATCCTCTCCTTCCTCATCTACCTCCTGCGCTGCGCCATCTTCGGCATGGAGCGGACGCCGCGCATCGACAACATCTTCAAGAGCCCGTGGCTGCCGCGGGTGGTCATGGAGTTTGGCTACTGGATGTTTCGCATTCCGGTGCGCCTGTGCATCGTGCTCGGCATCTCGCCGAACATGATCACCTTCGGCTCGCTGATGCTGACCATCGGCGGTGCGATTGCCATCGGCATGGGCCACTTTGCCCTCGGCGGCTGGACGCTGCTGTTTGCTTTCACCTGTGACGCCTGGGACGGCATCGTGGCCCGCGCCACCAACGCCTGCTCGGCCAGCGGCGAGTTTTTCGACTCCACCGTCGATCGCTACAACGATCTCATCACCTACCTTGGCTACCTGTACTACTACCGCAACGACAAGCTGGCCTTGCCACTTGTCGCTTTAGCGATGATTGGCTCGACGCTGGTCAGCTATACGCGGGCCAAGGGGGACGCGCTCGGCATTGATGCCAGCGTCGGCTATATGCAGCGGCACGAGCGCGCAGTGTGGCTCGGCGTCAGCACCGCGGTGGCGCCGATCATCTCGGCCTTCGTCGAGCCTGGGGCCCCGCAGCCGGTCTACCACTTTGTCATCATCGTCATGGCGCTCATGGCTGTGCTCACCAACATCACCGCCATCTGGCGCATCTCGGTGGTCATGAACGGCATCAAGAGGCAAAAGCTGCACGGGGCGCCGCACGAGTGAGCAGCGCTGCCGCCAGTCCGCTGGTAGGGCCCGCAACGACAGCGGCGACGGCAGTGCAGGCTGCCGTTTTTCGCAGTCGCCCGACCGCACAGACGGTGCGTGGGGCGGCCGTGGTCGCGCTCGACTCTTGACGGACTCTGCCATCGCCCGTCACACTGGGACCAAGAGCACTCGCTGTCGGAGACGTCCATGCTCGACCCCTGGATCATCGATCAGATTCGTAGGCGGGAGGAGGAAGAGCGTCACCGGCGCGAGGAACAGCCGACCATCGAGCCGCCGATCTATCCCGCCCATCCTTCCGATCGCGACGGCTACGAGGACGAGGCACCGCGCTCGGGCGATGAGCGCGGCGTAGTCATCATCGACTACGGCATCTGAGCCGGCACCTGACTCGTCGTACACGAGGGTCAGCCCAGCCTTAGCGTCGCCAGAGAAACCTCAGACCGCGAGTCGATGCGATGAGCACCTGGAGCGAAGTTCAGAGCTTTGTCCGCAAGCGCTACCTGCTGCAGCAGGATGAGCCGGGGTCCTTCGTGATGAGCTTCCAGCTGCCCAGCCTCTCGGCTTCGCCGGGCGCTGAGGGCGCGTCTGCAGCTGGGAGTGTGGCCCTGCCGCTCCTCGACGATGCGAGCCAGGCGGCGGCGATACAGACCCTGCATGGTCAGCACCTCGTGGGTGGCGAGGGCAAGCCGAGCTGGCTGCTGCTGCGCGCCGAGGTCTGCGGCGAGCGGGCGCTCAGTCCAACCGCTGCGCTGCGCCACAGTGCGCGACTGCTCCTGGGGGGGCTGGTGCTGTCGGGCAATCACTATCTTCTTCGTCACACGCTGCCCCTGTCGGGCCTCGATCTGGCGACGCTGGAGTTCACGCTCGACTACGTCGTCCGCGAGGCGGCGAGCCTGCGCCAGCGGGTCTTGGCCCAGACCGGCAGTCCACCGCGTACCGCGCTCGGGCAGCCGATCAACGACTAGGGTCTGGGACTCCGCCAGCGGATGCGGGGGTCGGACTGTGCTCTGGCGTCAGCGTGCGCTGCAGCAGCGCGACCTCTCGTCCGTCTGCGGTACAGAGCGAGCCGAGCCGCACGAAGCCGAGTCGCTGATGGAAGGCCAGCGATGCAGGATTGGCCGGCTGCGTGTTTACCTCGCAGCACAGCGAGTGCAGCCCGCGCTGCAGCGCCTGTCGCGCTAGCTCGGCGTAGAGGGCGCGTCCGTGACCCCGCCGCCGGGCCGGTTCAGCTAGAGCCACCTGGTCGATGTACAAGAAGGGCCGGCTTAGGCGGTGGCGCAGGTGCAAAAACTCTTCGCCGTCATAGTCATCGTGGTGGGCAAAGACCAGCGCATAGCCGACGATGCCGTGCGCTTCCTCTTCGAGCACGCAGTGGGCGGCAGACAGCGTTTGCAGCCGCGCGAGCTCACCGGAATCCAGCCGGGCCACGTGTGGCTGCGAGTCGTGGTTGATGGCGAGGACGCGATCGAAATCACGGAGCAAGAGCGGTCGCAGCGTTGGCATCAGGCGTTCCTCCTTTGGCGGGGGCTCGACGGCGCTACGCAACGAACCCAGCAGACCCGAGCCGCGCCATCTTGCCGAGTTTTCTGCGCCAGCTGAAGCGTCTGCACTGGCGAACTCCCTACCCCAGACCCTGCTGATGGATCATTGGGCAGCTCAGCTGGCGGGTGGGCTTTTCGGTCGGCGGAGCGAAAACCTGCGTGAATCGTGAAAAGCGGCCCCGTCGGAACATGAATGTGATAGAAGGGCATCTGACTAGACATGTCAGGCAAGCCCAGCCCTACCTCTTGGTTCGACCCCGCGCTGACGCGCCGCATCTTGGGCCTGTCGTACCCCGTCATGCTGGCCATGCTGACGCAGACCCTGATCAACCAAGTCGATCACGTCTTGGTGGGTCACCTGCCCGTCGAGGAATCGACGCCAGGACAGGCCGCGGTGCAGCTTAGCATCGTGCTCCTATGGGCCTTCGGCGGCTTTCTGTCGGCGATCAGTGTGGGGACGCAGGCCCTTACGGCCAGGCGCATCGGGGCCGAAGACGTCGAAGGGGCCGGGGCCATCTCGACCAACTCGCAGGCTCTGGCTGTCGTGGCATCGATCGTCGTCACCGCGATCTGCTGGCTGGCCGCGCCGTGGCTCTTCAAGCTGGTGAACAAGGACGCCAAGGTCATCGAGCTTGGCGTGCCGTTTCTGCGCTGGCGCTTCCTGCAGATCACCGGCATGGTCACGACGCTCAGCCTAAAGTCCTTCTTCGATGGCCTGGGCAAGACGCGAGTCCATATGGGTGCGGCGGTGGTGATGAACATCGCCAACTTCCTGCTCTGCGTCGCCCTGATGTTTGGCACGCAGCACCCGGGCATTCCTTTTATCGATGGCGTGCACGGCGTGCTGCTCTCGCTGGTCGGCGGTCAGCTGCCGCACATGGGAGTGCAGGGGGCCGGCTTGGCTTCGATGATCAGCTCGTACATCGGCTTGATCATCATGCTCATCTGGTCGTTCCGGCCGATGTACCGTCCGTATCACATCCGCCGCGCCAGCAACCTGTCGCTGCGCATCATGTGGGACATCATCCGGCTGTCGGTGCCGTCGGGGCTGGCGACGATGTTCGCGATGTCGGGCTTCGGCTTCGTGCTGTTCGTCGTTGCCAAGCTCGACAAGCTGGCTGGACATCAGGTCGGGCGCACGATCTATGGCGCGGCGACGTCCAACATCATCAGCGTCATGCAGCTGATCTTCATCCTCGGTCTGGCCTACGCCACGGCCACCGCGACGCTGGTCAGCCAGTCGATGGGAGCCAAAGATCCCGATCTGGCCGAGCGCTATGCCAACACCTCGGCGCGCATCGGCATGACGCTGTTTAGCGTCTTTGGTCTGCTCATCGCTGTCTTTGCCGAGCCGATCCTGCGTTTCTGGAATCCGGACCCGGATGTCGTCAGAGCGGCGGCACCGATCCTGCGCCTGTTCGGCGCCATCGTCACGCCGGTCATCGCGTCCGCTCTGGTCTATACCCAGGCCCTGTACGGCGCGGGCAACACCGTCTTTGTCATGGTCGCCGAGGGGGCGCTGCACCTCATCTGCCTGGTGCCGCTGTCCTACCTGGCCGGCGTCACGTTTGGCCTTGGGCTCCTCGGCGTGTGGAGCGCGATGATCTTCTACGTCTGCGCCCTGGCCTTGATCATGTTCATCAAGTTCAGAAGCGGCGACTGGAAGCACATCCACATCTAGGTGGTGCGTGGGCTCGCCGGCCGCTTCGCAGCAGCTTGCCTCGCAGCTTGCCGAGCGCTACCTCGGGCGCTCGCCGCAGGCTGCCGGATCGATCCTTGATCTGATCGGTGGCACCCCGCTCGTGCGACTGTCGCACATCGAGCCCCCGGGCGTCGAGATCTGGGCCAAGTGCGAGTTCTGCAACCCCGGCGGCAGCGTCAAGGATCGGCCGGCTCTGCAGATGGTGCGCGACGCGCTGGCCGATGGTCGCCTGACTCCGGACAAGACGCTGATCGATGCCACCTCGGGCAACACCGGTGTCGCCTACTCGCTGGTCGGAGCGGCGCTCGGCATCCGCGTCAAGCTGGTGATGCCGGCCAATGTCTCAGCGGCGCGCAAGCAGATCACCTCGGCCTACGGCACTGAGCTGGTCTATTCGTCCGAGATGGAGGGCTCGGACGGCGCCATTCGTATGGTTCGCGAGCTCGTGGCAGCGACGCCTGAGCGCTACTTCTATCCCGACCAGTACAGCAATGAGTCGAACCCGCGCGCCCACTACCTTGGCACCGGGCCCGAGATCTTGGCCGTGCTCGGCGAGCGCATCACTCACTTTGTCGCCGGCATCGGCACCTCGGGCACAGTCATGGGCACTGGCCGCCGCCTGCGCGAGCACCGCCGCCCCGATGGTGGGCGCGTGACCGTCGTCGCCGTCGAGCCCGACGATGCCTTCCATGGCCTAGAGGGCCTCAAGCACATGGCAAGCTCGATCGTCCCGGCCATCTGGCGCCCGCAGGAGGCCGTCGATCGCATCCTGCCGATGTCGACCGAGCAGGGCTGGGAAGTCACCGAGCTGGTCAAAGCCCGCGAGGGGCTATTCGTCGGTCACTCGGCGGGAGCCAATGTCGCCGGCGCGCTGCACCTGGCGTACGAGTTACATCAGCAGGGGCAGAGCGGCTGCATCGTCACCGTGCTCTGCGATCGCGGCGATCGTTACTTTGTGCCGTTGAAGTGGGAGCGTCGCTATGAGTGGTAGCTCCAGCCCCGCCGCGGGCCCGCCGATCCAGATTCCCAGCGAGGTCCTTCTGGCCTGCTACGCCGATGCCCGGCGGCGCTATCCCAACGAGTGCTGCGGCCTGCTGTTCGGTCCGCGCGATGTCGCCGCGGTCGATGTGGTGCGGGTCTGCGAGAACCAGCAGGACACGCTGCACGCTCGCGATCCGGTCACGCACCCACGCAGCGCGCGCACCGCCTACTCGCTGGGGTTTCGCGATCTGCAGGCGCTTGATGCTTCGCTGGGCAGCGAGCGACCGGTCAAGATCATCTATCACTCGCATATCGATGTCGGGGCCTACTTTTCGCCCGAAGACGAGCGGGCCGCGACCTTTGCCGGCGAGCTGATCTATCCCGTCGACTATCTGGTCATCGACTGTCAGGCCGACGGCGTGCACGGCGCCAAGCTCTTCCGCTTTGCCGGGGATCGCTTCCAGCTTGTCGCTGAGTATCCGGCGCTGCCTTAGGCCAAGGATGCGCCGCGACCGCGCGCTTTACAGGCCGATCGCGCGCTGCTTGTCCGCGATGCGAGCCTGCACGCGAGCCTGCCGGGGCTGGCAGTACAGGTGGGCCAGCGCGCCGACGGCGATCAGCAGCAGCGAGGTGCTGCGTGCCAGGCTGCCGGTCAGCGCCGAGAGCAGACCCAGGATCGATGCCGCGCTCGCCATCGACCAGCGCATCAGCGACAGCGGTACGGCCCGCTGGCTGACCGCCAGCGCTGCCTGCTCAGGATCCTTGTGCTTGCCCTGCGCCTCGTCGATCCACTTGTCGATCTGCGGCTCGGCAAAGGCCACCGTGTCCAGGGTCAGCGCGGCCGCCGCGGCGCCCAGCGACATGACCAGCAGGATGGTGCCCAGGCTCTGGTCGCCGGTGGGCGTCGCGGACCCGGGCAGCTGCAGGAACTGCACCAGCCCGGCGTAGATCGGGTGGCTGACCAGCAGCGCGACGTGCAGGATGCGGTCGACCTGCAGCATGTCGGCGCGCCGCTTGGCTGGGCCGGTGCCCAGCGATGGGGTGGAGTCAGACGACATCCCGCTATTGTGCGGTGCTTAGGCGACCAGGGTAAATGGGGTCGTGGCGGGGCGGCGGAGCTCGTCGACCAGCGGGCCGGCGGTGATCAACAGCTCGGGGATCTTGCCGCGGCGGTCGGCGCGGCTGTTGATGGCGCGACTGGCGAGGATCTGCTCGACGTGCAGCCCGTCGCCGGAATAGATGTCGTAGATCAGGCGGGCCGACGAGTTTGACACCAGCACGTGCACGCCGCGCTCGCC
This sequence comes from uncultured Myxococcales bacterium, assembly GCA_964628555.1. GTDB lineage: Bacteria > Myxococcota_A > Polyangia > Palsa-1104 > JAEUJZ01 > JAEUJZ01. Next base: position 7,338 of record CAZVMD010000232.1, read on the forward strand.
GAGGCGACGCACCAGCTCACCGAGGCGACGCTGAGCGGCCTCGTCGAAGCCGCCGCGGCTATAGCTGGTGAACGAGGCCGTACGCGACAGCGGCGCGTAGGGCGGATCGAAGTAGACCAAGTCGCCGGCCTCGACGTGCGGCTCAAGCTCGGCGAACGAGGCCTGCTCGATGGTGATGCCGCGCAGCGCCTGGCTGGCCGCGCGTAGGTCGTTTTCGCGTAGGAACTGCGGATTGCGATAGCGGCCATACGGGACATTGAAGTGTCCAGCCCGGTTTTCGCGAAACAGACCATTAAAACAGGTGCGGTTCAGATAAAGCAGTCGAGCCGCTCGCTGTACCGGATCAAGCGTGCTGGGCTGCTGGGCTCGGATTTCGTAATAAAAGTCCTCTTCATTGCGAAATGTACCTAGCACGACAATCAGGGTTTCAACGCGGTCACGGACCACCTGATAGGCATTCACCAGCTCAGGGTTGATATCCGATAAGCGGGCCCCGTGCGGCAGCCGGTTCTGGCCGCGGAGCGCGAAGAACAGGGCTCCGCCGCCAACGAAGGGCTCATGATAGCGACGGAAATTAGCCGGAAGACGGCGCAGCAGGGCCGGCAACAGCTGCCGCTTACCGCCCGCCCATTTGACAAACGGACGCGGGCTGATATCGGCAGAGGTAGCGCGGGCAATTGGCCGACCAGACTGGCGCACAGCCTCGGGAGTGAACATCGAGCTATCGCGAGGAATGGGGAAGGCCCCCGATACGCCACCAGATATCTCTAGAGGGGAGCGAGCGGATTGCGCAGAGATCGGCACAGCAGAGATGCTGCCGTGACGGGATCCCAGCAGCAAATTTTTTGCCGCATTTTTTTGTCGCGCTTAATGACCCACGTCTGCGGCGGGCCGCGGGTAGCGCCTTTGTGCTTGCGTCGCGCGCTCGCTTCAGGCGGGATCAGGGACTAAGTCGGGGGACCCTGAGCAGGCTTTAGCACTGGGCCCCACAGGGGGAACATATGGACCAGGACTTCCACTACTACGCGACGTTTTACGCCGCGCGACTCGCTGGCTTCGAGAAGGCTGAGGCCAGCCTGATTGGCAAGTGCTCGAACTTCATCGACTTCATGAGCGAGGCCAACTACGCCGGCTACTGGTCGCTGATCAAGGAAGACCAGAAGAAGCCCAAGACCAGCGACTACACCCAGGTCGCGCTCCTCAACTACCCGCGCTACACCTTCCAAGGCGGGCTGGTCTCGACGGGCGTGAGCCCGGAAGACGGCCTGTGGTGTTCCTACCACTTCACCCCCGGCAACTACACCGATCCCGAGGGCACGCCGAGCCCGACCGATGTGCACGGCTCGGCCGTTGCGGCCAAGCTACCCAAGCCGACATCGAGCGCTGCGCCGTATCACGATGTCCGCCACACCCCGGGCATCTCGGCGGAGGACAAGGCCAAGCTGCTCAACCGGCCGATGAGTCCGCTGTCACGAGCCCTGATTGCCGACACGGTGCGCTGCCTGCGCAATCCCTCCCGACTAAAGAAGATCCTGCAGAACGCCCTCGGGGCGGCAGAGCTTCTGCCCGACAACCAAGTGGCGGCCAAGAAGATCCTCGACCGCTTCGCGCTGTGTCTGCTCGGCGCGCGGGCCCACGTCCTAGCCGACACCTGGGCCCACCAAGACTTCAGCGGCATCAGCCACAAGATGAACACCTACTGGGACGTCCAGGGCTCGGGCTGGGGCCGCCAGTCGATCGAGTATCAGGACGTCGGCGACACCTGGAAGCACGTCATCCTTTCGTCGACCAAGCACGACAACCTCAAGGCGGTGCCGAACGGGACCTCGTACCTCGGGCACGGCTGGATGGGGCACTTCCCCGACTACAGCTTCGTGAAGTTTCGCTACAAGCCGTGCTGGCGCCTGGAAACCTTCAGCCCCTTTGTGCGCGACAACCCCGAGCAGTATCGCTACGCCTTCCTCGAAGTGTGCAGTCTGATGAGCCGAGCCCGCGGTGCGACCTTCGATCCGGTCAGCAACAAGGACTGGCTGGACTGCGCCCAGGTGGCCATCGCCACGCCCTGCGAGATCGCCGACACCAAGAACTGCCCGCGCGCCTTTTCGTCCAAGCAGTGGCTGTCGCAGATGAGCGATCTCGGCAAGCCAGCCGACGTGATCGACGCCGCCAAAGAGCCCGACGCGAGCGCGGTGCTGGACGGCGTCATCGACCAGACCAAGGCGACCAGCACGACACGCTACGGGACCTTCTACGTCCACGTGCTCAGCGACCTGTACCTGTTTCAAATCGCCGCTGACTACCACTTCCAGTTCGTCCGCCACTACCTCAAAAACGTCGCCGAGATCATGGAGTTTTCCGGCAGCTGGTCAGAGCAGCTCGGACCGCTGTCTGTCACCGTCAGCTCGCTGTTCTAGCTGGGCGGGTGACTCTCGACGGGGAGATCCCTCCTGACGGAGGGCTTCGGGCGGCGGCAGGCTGGCTAGGAGAGGCGGGTCAGCAGGCCCTGGGCGGCTTGCTTGAGGTCGGTGTCGCGCGAGGTCTCGGCGATGTAGCGGAGCTTGCCGCACAGGGCGCGGCTGCGCTTGGGCGGCTGGTTGCGGTCGAGCAGATGGGCGATGCGGGCAATTGCCTCGCCGACCCGGCTCTCGCGCTCGTGCTCAAGGAGCTGTTCCAGCACCTCGTGATCGTCGGGGATGGGAAAGCGGCCAAGGAACTTCTCAGCGGCGCGGCTGATCTCGCCACGCCCCACCGCTTCGACGAGCTTCTTGCGCAGGTGGCTACGATCCTCGGCCAGCTTGCCGACGATCTTCTTTTTGCCCGACTTGTCCTCGCTGGCTGGGCTCGCGCTGACGGCCGCTGCGGTGGCCGGCTCGCTTGGGCGCGGCGTTGGCTCGGGCCGGGGGCTCTGCGCGCTGGTGGCAGTGCCGGTCGCGGCTGGGGGGCTCGACGGGGCAGGTGGCGCGGCGGCGCTGCGGCCGGTCAGGTTGAGCTTGTCGGCTAGCTTGCCAAGCTCGCCCTTTTCAAAGGCGGCTTCCAGCGCGGCCCGGTACTGCTTCTGGCGCGCCTCCTCCTGCGTGGTCGGGAGCCCGCCACGTCCGGCTCCGTTGCCGCCGTGGCCATTGTGGGAGGCGCCGTCTCGACGCTTATCGATGTCTCGCCAGGACAGTTTGGGGCGATCGTCGCTTGCCATATCAAACCTTCGCAGTCTGTGCGTTGTTCGGAAAATTGGAAAAATCGGCTGGGTGGACTCGGCGTGTCAGGGCGTGCCGCAGTCGGGCGGCAGACCTTTTCGGCTCAGCCCAGCTCGGCTCGGGGTGGCCGACCCAGGAGGTCGGACATGATCTGTCGTACCGGTCGGTCCTCGTAGAGCACGCGATAGATGGCTTGGCTGATCGGCATCTCGACCCCGACGCGGGCGGCCAGGTCGTGTACCGAGCGCGTGGTCTTTACGCCCTCGGCGACCTGGCGCATCTCGGCCAGGGCCTGGGTCAGCGTCTTGCCTTGGCCCAACAGCAGGCCACAGGTGCGGTTGCGGCTCTGCGGACCGTTGCAGGTCAGCACCAGGTCGCCCATGCCGGCCAGCCCGGCCAGCGTCAGAGGGTTGCCACCCAAGCGCACCGCCAAGCGAGAGATCTCGGCCAGGCCGCGAGTGATCAGCGCGGCTCGCGTGTTATGGCCAAAGCCCAGCCCTTCGGCCATGCCACAGGCCAGTGCGATGACGTTCTTGACTGCGCCGCCAATCTCGACGCCGATGACGTCTTGCGAGGTGTAGACGCGGAAGGCGCCAGTCTGGAAGGCGGCCTGTACCTGCTCGGCGGTGGCCCGGTTCTCGGCGGCGGCGACGACGGCGGTGGGCTGGCCCTCGGCGGTCTCGCGCGCGAAGCTGGGCCCGGACAGCACCGCCAGACGGCTGTGCAGCGTCGCGGGCAGTGCCTGCTTCATGACCTCGATCATCGGGCTTAGCGACTCGTTCTCGATGCCCTTGCTGGCCGTGACCACCACGGCCTGGGCGGGCAGCCGGGCCGCGATGCCCGAGAGCACATCGCGCGTGGTGTGCGAGGGCACCACCGACACAATCAGAGATGGCTGATCGGCCGGAAGCGCGGCCAGCGCGGCGGCGAGATCGGCCTCAAAGCGCATCCCGGCTGGCAGCTTTAGGCCCGGTAGGTAGCGCGCGTTTTCCTGTCGCTCTGCCATGTCGGCAAGCTGGGCGCTGTCGCGGCCCCAGAGCGTGACGCCATGTCCCCCCTGCCGCAGTACGCAGGCCAAGGCAGTCCCCCAGCTTCCCGCTCCAATGACGATGGCATCCATAGACTGTCCTATGCGCTGTGCGTTGTGGTGAGTAGTAGGGAGGGTGGACGAGGTAAGAGCTGACTTCGCTAGATGGTCAGGATATCAAAAGTGCGGGGGGACGTGGAGAATTTCCCCGCACGATGACC
>CAZVMD010000233.1:0-11774 GCA_964628555.1 uncultured Myxococcales bacterium
TACGGCGACAGCCCGTACTCCGAGAACGCTCGCCGGCTGTTCGCTGAGACCGTGCAGCGCCTCGCGGATCATGAGCTGTACGTCGCCCGCTACTACCTAGAGCGCGACAAGCCACAGGCGGCGATCTGGCGGCTCGAGTACGTCGTCACCGAGTATCCCGGCGCCCGCCGCGAGGCGGAGGTGCTGCTGCTGCTGGGGCAGGTGTACCTCAAGCAGGACAAGCCGCGCGACGCCCGCGACACCTTTCGCCGGCTGACGCTGCAGTATCCAACCGGCAGCCTGGCCAAGCAGGCCCAGGTCTACCTCGACTACATCGCCGAGCGCTTCAAAGAGCTGCCAGCTCCGACGCTGAAGCCGGACTTTGACGTCGGCCGGCAGCGCACGTTCTGTCCCAACATTCTCGGCAAGACGAAAAACTACAAGGGCGCGCCCGCCGCCGGCCAAGATGGCAGCGCCAAGCCCGAAGTCAACGAGCTGGTGCCGGTCGACTAGCCTCTCTCCGGTCGGGCTGGCGACGGCTCCTTGCCGACCCGCTGCCGCCGCAGGTGGCCGGCCTGCTCTCCCTTCCCTCCCTCTTACGAGCCCCGTTTAAGAACCGCAATGAGTGAAAAAAATCAGACCCCTTCGGCGTCGGCTGCCGCCTCTCTCGATGGGCGCAGTGATCTGGTCGGCCAGATGACGGCCCGGCGCAAGACCGTGCAGGCCCTGCGCGAGCACGGCCAGAATCCCTTCGCCAATGACGCGCCGATCACGCATCAGATCTATGCCCTGCCGGCCGCTGATCCCGAGGCCGTAGCCAGCCTGCCGCTCGACGCTGAGATCACGGCGGCGCAGCCGCGCTATGCCGTGGCCGGTCGCCTGCTGCAGGTCAACGAGATGGGCAAGGCCAAGTTCCTGTTTCTGCGCGGCGATCGCGGCGCCATGCTGCAGCTCTATCTGCGGGCCGAGAGCGCCGAGGCCTTTGCTCGGTCGGGTCGCCTGGATCTGGGCGACATCGTCTGGGCGCACGGTCCGCTGTTCCGCACTCGCAAGGGCAAGCGGGCGCTCCTCGTCGAGGATGTGCGCGTCGAAGGCGGCGCACGACCTGGCCTGCAGCTTTTGACCAAGGCGATCCGCCCGCTGCCGGGCAAGGCGCTGCAGGAGGGCGACAAAGCCACCGATGACGACTGGCGTTATCGCCAGCGCTACGCCGACATGATCGTCCACCCCGAGGTGGCTGAGGTGTTCCGCAAGCGGGCGACGATCGTGCGCGAGATGCGCCACTTCTTTGACGAGCGCGGCTATGTCGAATGCGACACGCGGATGCTGCTGCCGACCAACGGTGGCGCGGCAGCACGGCCGTTCCGCACCCACATGAACGTGCTCAACCTGGACCTGAACCTGCGCATCGCCACCGAGCTGGATCTGAAGCGCCTGGTGGTTGGCGGCATCGATCGCGTCTACGAGATCGGCCGCATCTTCCGCAACGAAGGCCTGTCGCGCTTCCACAATCCCGAGTTCACCTCGATCGAGTTCTATCAGGCCTATGCCACCTACGCCGACCTGATGGATCTGACGGAAGAGCTGTTCGAGCGCCTGTGCCTTTCGGTAAACGGCAGCACCACCATCGACTATCAGGAACATCAGGGTGTGCGCCTGGCTCGGCCCTTCCGACGGGCGACGATGCGGCAGCTGGTCAAAGAAGCGCGCCCGGATGCGCCGATTGCCGACGGCCCCTGCACGCAAGAAGAGTGGGAGGGCCTGCCGGCCTACACCAAGCGGGTGCTGGGCGATGCCTCGCCGGAGTACGGCTACTGCCTGGTGGCGCTGTTCGAGCACTTCGTCGAATCGACGCTGGTGCAGCCGACCTTTGTCTGCGAGTTCCCCACTGTGGTGTCGCCGCTGTCGCGCAAGAACGATCGCGACCCGCGCTTCGTCGATCGCTTCGAGCTGTTCGTGGTCGGCAAAGAGATCGCCAATGCCTTCAGTGAGCTCAACGATCCCGATGACCAGCGCGAGCGCTTTGTGTCGCAGGTGGCGGCCAAGCAGCGCGGCGATCAGGAAGCGATGGACTACGACGAAGACTTCTGTCGCGCGCTGGAGTACGGCATGCCCCCGACGGCAGGTGAGGGCATCGGCATCGATCGCCTGACCATGCTGCTGTGCAATCAGGCCTCGATTCGCGACGTCATTCCCTTCCCGCAGCTCCGTCCCGAGAGCGGCGAGCCGGCGGGGCCTGGAGCCAGCAGCTAGGCGACCGACCTGTCCGCGCCCCGCTGCCGCCGCCGGTGCAAGCTCGAAGGCTGCTGAAACGGAGAACCGATGGACCCCCGATCCCTGCTCGCCGAGTTTCGCTCGCATGGCTCGCTCATGCGCATCGGGGATCATCAGCTGTTTGTCAGCGACTACTCGCCGGCTGCCGGCCAGGCGGCGCTGGGTCCCCCCCTGCTGTTTCTGCACGGCTTTCCCACGTCGAGCTTTGACTATGCTCGTCTGTTGCCGTTACTGCCGCAGCATCGCCTGATCCTGTTCGACTTCCTCGGCTTTGGGTACTCCGACAAGCCGCGCCCGCATACCTATTCGCTATTTGAGCAGGCCGAGCTTGCCGAGGCTGTGGCGGCCCGGCTGGGCCTGACCGAGGTTGGGCTGGTGGCGCACGATATGGGCTCTTCCGTCGCGCTGGTGATCCTGCAGCGGGCCCGACTGCGCGTCGAGCGAGTGGTGCTGCTAAACGGCAGCCTGCTGCTTTCCCACTATCGCCCACTGATCAGCCAGCGGGCGCTCCTGCATCCGTGGCTGGGGCCGCTCCTGAGCCGGCTTGGGCTGATCCGCAAGCCGGTCTTTGCGCGGCAGTTCTCGCGGCTGTTTCCCTCGCCGCCTCCCGAGGAAGAGCTTTCGGCCTTCTGGTCGCTGATCGCGCACAACGGAGGCCCGGCGATCTATGACCGCTTGATCCAGTACCTAAACGAACGCAAGCAGCACGAACTAAGCTGGCTGTCGGCGCTGGCTGCGCATCCGGCGCCGCTGCTAATTCTGTGGGGTCAGCGCGATCCGGTGGCAGTGCCGGCGATCGGCGAGGCGATCTTTGCCCGCCGTCCGGATGCCCGCTACGTCAAGCTGCCGCGCCTGGGCCACTATCCGCAGTGGGAAGATCCGCCGCGGATTGCCGACGAGATACACCGCTTCATGCAGCCGGACTCGCCAGCCAAAGAAGGTCTCTGAGGGGCTAGCTCGGTGCCGCCAGGAAGGCATCGGCGGCGATGTCATTGCGCCGCGCTCCGGCTAAGAAAATCTGGCGCCGCAGCGTCGGCACGATCAGCGGATCGCCGCACAGGTAGGCTCGCCAGCCGGTCAGCACCGGCCAGTGCTCTTTTATGTACTGGCTGACCTCGGCCACGGCGACCGCAGGCGGCAGCTTGGGCTCGGCTTGCAGCACGCAGGGCCGGTACTGCAGGTTCGGGTGTGTCGCTGCTAGCTGGCCTAGCTCCGCGCCGTAGTACAGGCCCGCAAGCTGCCGCGCCCCGTGGACCAGAGTGATGGGACCGCGGTGGCCCTGGCGCAGCGCAGCGCGGGCGATGCCATATAGCGGCGCCAGCCCGGTGCCGGTGCCGACCAGCAAGAGCGGCTGCTCGGGTCGGCCAGCGACGTAAAAGCAGTCTCCGGCTGGCCCGCGCAGCTGCAGGCGCTGCCCGACCGGACGCGACGCTAGCCAGCTTGACATGCGGCCGGCGGCATAGACCCGCACGTGGAGCTCCAGCGGCTCATCGGTGCCCGGCAGGCTGGCCAGGGAATAGCTGCGCGTCAGGCCATCCTCACGCACGATGTTGATGAACTGCCCGGCCTGGTACGGCAGCTCGGCTTCACACTGCAGCCGTAGGCGCAGCACGCTGTCCGAGATCATCTCGCTCGCAACGATCGTCGCCGGCACCTGCAGCCCGTCGGCATCGGCGCTGGTCAGTGTCAGGTCGGTGCTGGCCGGAGTGATGCAGGAGAGGAAGTATCCGCGCTGCCGCAGGGTGTCACGGAGTCCGGCCTGTCCGCGCGCATCCGGAGTTCCGGATGTCGCACGTAGCAGACAGGACTGACAGGCTCCAGCCAAACAGGAATGTCCGACCGAGACTCCGGAACGGAGGAGTGCGCTGAGCACGGTCTCGCCTGGCTGCGACTCGACCACCTGTCCATGTAGCTCTAGCTTGGCCATGGGGGAGCCTGGCTAGGCGACGGACTGCGGCTGCTGGGCTCGGCCTAAGACGGCGTCGCGGACCGAGTTAGCCAGCACCGCCACCTCGGCGATATCAGCTTCTTTGGCACCCAGCTCGCGCAGCGTTGTTCCCAGATGTTCGATGACTACATCGACATGGGAGTCATTCAGTCCGCGACTTAGGAGCTTGGCATGAGCGCTGCCCATGTCGCGTCCGGTGTAGCTATGCGGCCCGCCACAGACCATGGTGAGGAAGGCCTTCTGCTTGGCCATCTGCCGATCCATGTCGACATCGTCAAAGAAGTGCGCGACGCGCTCATCACTGAGCATCTTGCGATAGAAGCTCTCGACGGCGACATCAAAGGCAGCAGATCCTCCCAGGCGTTCGTACAGGCTCATCGCTATTCCTCCATCCAGTGATTGTTTCCGGTGCACGGTGGCTGTCCCCCTCATCTGACTGCGCCAGATGAGCCCCCCTGACTCCGTGCGCTTGCTAATTCGGAAGTCCATCGCTTGCTACGCGGTCCAGCGATGAGCTTCCTGCAGAACTTAGGAGTGTCTTAGGAAGGACAGTCGATATTACTCATTTGGTATGCGTAATATTGGCGGGCGCCGCCCAGGCACGCAAGCGGAATTTCACGCTGGGTCAGATTTCGCTGTTCTTTCCGCAGCCTGTGCCGGGTGCTGCCCGCGCGGGTCGCGGCCTGTGCCCGGCTGCTGCCAAGCTAGGCCGGCCTGTGCGATACGATAAGCAGCCATGATGCTGTCCTCGGCACGGGCCTGCTGCGTAGGGCTAGCGCTGCTCTGCACGATTGCGGCGAGCCCGCTGGTGCTCGCTCGTCCGGCCCGAGTCAGCCCGCCGCGCGCCGCGCCGGTCTTGCCGACTGAGCTCCGCAGCGGGCGCTGCGATGACCTGGCTTTGCCATCGCTGATCGCAGCGATCGAGGCGCAAGAGCCGCAGCTAACCGCTGCCCCTTTGGCGAGCGAGACGGTGTCGCCGGCCGGGGCCCAGAGCACAGCGGCCGCTGAGTCACTGCAGCCACGCCTGCGCAACCAGACGCTGCGCGAGTACGCAGGGCGCACGCTACCGCTGCTGCGTGCGCTGGCTCAGCGCGGACCGCAGGCGCTGTGTCGCGGCCTTCGCCAGCGCTTTGAGCTGGTCCGCTTGACCGACGGAGCGCGCGGGCATCTGACGGCCTATTACCACCCGGTCGTGCGCGGCAGCCGGCGCCCTAGCCCGGCCTTTCCGCAGCCGCTGTATCGCCGCCCTCCAGAGCCGCTAAGTCAGCTCAGCACGGCCGCTATCCTCGACGGCGGGCTGGCCGGCCAGGGCTTGGAGCTGGTCTATGTCGACAGCCTGTACACGGCGCTGAACATCCACATCGAAGGCTCGGCGACCATCGCGCTCGACGAGGGGGGCGAGCTTAACCTCACGCCGGACGGGCACAACGGCCAGCCCTACCAGAACCCGCTCAAGCTGGCGAGCCGCGACGGCGTCGTGCCGGCCAGCCAGAGTACCGCCCCCGGGCAGAGTCGGTCTCAGGCCTTCTTCCGCCAGAATCCCGAGGTGCTGCGCAAGTACTGGGCGCAGGACCCGCACTTCGTGTTCTTCAAAGAGACGCCGCTGCGCGGCAGCGGTCGCTTCGGTCAGCTGGTAGCCGGGCGCTCGGTCGCCGTCGATGCAAGCCAGATTCCGCTGGGCGCGGTGCTGTGGCTGCGCAGCGAGCTGGCCACGGCCAAAGCCGGCGACAGCAGCCAGTTTTCGCCCATCGCGCGCCTGGTTCTGGCCCAGGACACCGGCGCAGCCATCCGCGGCCTCGGCCGCATCGACCTGTTTGTCGGCAGTGGCCCCGCCGCGCAGCTAGCCGCGGCCCGCACCAGTCGCCCGGCCGAGCTATACCTGCTCCTGCCCAAAGTCCCACCAAGCCGAGCCCGCCGCCGGGCCTGAGACCTCTCGCCATTCGCCGCCGCGCGTACGGCGCGCAGCGTGAAATCTGCGACGGAGCGGCGGCAGAGCATGCTAGCGTGCCCTCTCTCGCCCGTGGCTGGCGCGCTGGGCGGATCCTGACGCGCCGACGGAGAAAGGGAAGTCCGTGAGCAAGATTGTGTGGAGCATCGGCCTGGCTGCGATCCTGGCACTTACCTCCTGCAGCAGTGGCGGCATGAAGGAGCCTGGACCTGAACCGGGACCTGGGCCAGGACCGGGACCGCGACCGGATCCGGTGGGCTGTCGGGCCGATCAGCACAGCTGCGGCGGGGCCTGCGTCTTGAACAGCGACCCCATGACCTGTGGCGGGAGCTGCACGCCGTGTCCAGCGCCCGAGAACGCCATGGCGACCTGCGATGGGACGAAGTGTGGCTTTGCTTGTGCGGCGGGCTTCCATCAGTGCGAGCAGGTCTGTGTGCCGGCGGCGCGTCCCTGCGGTGTGCCGCTGCCTGACGCGAAGTGCACCGACGCTAAGAGCTGTGGCCCCGCCGGGGAGTGCATCGACTCGGCCTGCGTCTGCGCGGCCGGCTACGCCAGCTGCAGCGCGGGCTGCTGTCCGGTGAGCTATGACCGCACCAGCCTTGCGGGCGTGGCTGGCCGCGGGGTTCAGCTGGAGTTCGGCTCCGACGGAACGGCCTATGTCATGGTCCAGCTCAGCAGCGGGTCGGACTACGCCCTGCAGCTTTACACCCGCAAGCCAGGGGCCAAGACGATCGAGCGAGCGCCCCTGACCATCCCGGTGAGCTACGAGCGCGAGGCCTGGGACTTTGCCGTCCGCAGCGACGGGACGCTGTTCGCGGTGGTGACGCCGGTGAGCGGCGAGGGGTCGGCAGTGGAGCTGCACCGCTGGAAGCCGGGCATGACCGCCTCGACCTCGGAGCGTATCGGCAGCGCCTTCGGCTATGACCCTGGTGTGGGCATGACCATCGATGGCAAGCAGACGGTGTGGGCGTCGTGGTCGCGGGCGCGCAGCGGCGGCCTGGATGCCTTCAGCTTGGAGGTCGACGATCTGCACCGGAACTACATGCACAGCTCCAGCGGTACCGTCGAGCAGAGCGATGTCGAGTGGGACCCCAAGGGCGGCGGCGTCTTTTCGTTCTGGGGCCACCGCTATACCGGGATGTTTCGCACCGGCGTGGTGCAGCTGTCCGGTACGAGCGCGCTCTCGAACACCTGCCAGGCAGACGACGCGGCCTTCGACAGCCAGGGGCGAATGTGGGCGATCTTCAACTCTTACTCGTCGATTCAGACGTACTTCTGCGCGCCCGGCGAGCTCGTCGCAGCCAGCTACGCGACGATGCGCCCGCCGGCCCTGCCGACGGCGTTTAGCGGGCCGATTGCGATCGATGGCGATGACACCGCCTTCGTGGCGTACTACGAGCAGAGTGCCTACACCGCCCACTGGCTCGCGAGCCGCGACGGTCGGCGCTGGGCGCGCGGCACCTTGCCAGTGCGGTACGGCAACCCGCGCGGCTCGACGTCACCGGGAGCGGCGCTGATCGGCAGCGCGCGGCGGCCCGGCAGCGGCCGGATGTCGTTCGTGGTCCTGCCGGCGGATGCCACCCAGGGCGATATGATGCTGGTCGACCTGCAGTGAAGCGGGTTCGCGCTCCCGCCATCGACTGAGATCTGCAGCAAGTGCCCGCTGCGATCGGCGCCCCCGCCCCGCGCCACCGATCGGCCCCAATCCGCTCTGCGCCGGTCACGGATCCTGGCGGCGCTCGCCCCGCCCCCTGCGTGCGATACTGTCTGGGATTGGCCCATGGCACGCGACCAAGCCCCGGGAACCAGCAGCGAGCAGGATAAAGCCGGGGAGCCCGCGCACCCGCAGCCCTTGCCGCTGCCTACGGTCGCCGAGTCGCCAGCCGCCCTGGCGCCCACCTGGGCGGATACAGCGCTGGCGGTCGAGGCTGCGACGCTGTCTCCGGAACAAGCGGCACTGGCCCCGCCTTTGTCCGCGTCGGACGTGCGCGTCTCTGTTGCTGCAGTCGAGCCACAGCAGCCGGCCCGCATCGGTCGCTATCTGATCCTGCGGAAGCTGGGGCAGGGCGGCATGGGCGTGGTCTATGCCGCCTACGATCCTGAGCTGGATCGCAAGGTTGCCATCAAGCTCTTGCGCCCCCACCACGGGGGCAGTGCCGGACAGGCGCGCATGCGTCGCGAAGCGCAGGCCATGGCGCAGGTCTCACATAGCCACATCGTGCAAGTGTACGAAGTAGGGCAAGACGAACACCTGGGCACGGGCGGCCTGTTTGTCGCCATGGAGTTCGTCGCTGGCCGGTCGTTATCGGCCTGGCAGACGCAGCAGCGAGCCGGCCGGCAACACCTGCCCGCCGCCGAGCTGCGGGCGCTCTTGCGCCTGTACGTGCAAGCCGGCCACGGCCTCCTGGCCGCCCATCTCGCCGGTCTGATTCATCGGGACTTTAAGCCGGATAACGTCTTGGTGGGGGACGATGGGCGTGTGCGCGTAGCCGACTTCGGCTTGGCCCGCTCGCTGGGGGTGGCGGCAGGGGGCGCGGCAGGGGCGGCTACCCCGGTCGCTCCGTCGGGCACCGTATCCGGCGCGGCAGCGCGCGCCGTCGTTCCCAGTCCGGCCGAGGAGCGGAGCCACCCCGCGCATCCGTCCCTTGCGGCTACTCCTTCCGAGCTGGCTGGGTCCACCTCCGGGCTGGCCTCCGCTTTGTCGAAGAATGCCGGCCAGCGGCTCACCCAGGTCGGTGCCATCATGGGCACGCCGGGCTACATGTCGCCGGAGCAGGTGCGCGGCCAGGAAGCCACCGATCGCAGCGATCAGTTCAGCTTCTGCGCGGCGCTACACGAAGCGCTGTATGGCCAGCTCCCCTTTGCTGGCGACACCTTCGACGACTTTGTGCTGGCCGTCTTAGCTGACCAGCGCCGCCTGCCGACCAGCTCGCCGCACGAGGTGCCGGTCGTCGTGGCGCAGGCCATCGCGCGCGGCCTGTCGCAGGATGGAAGCGAGCGCTTTCCATCCATGGCCGAGCTGCTGTCGCAGCTGGAGCAAGGCCTGGAAGTCGAGTCGGAGACGCCGCGCAGTCGTCGCAACAACCTCCTCACTGGTCTGGGGGTTGGCACCGCCACCCTGGTCGCCATCGTGGCTGGCAGTGCGCAGCATCTGATGCGTCCAGTCGGGGATGAGAGCTTGGAGGCGCTGCTGTTGCCGTCGATAGGCCTAACGGTCTGTGTGCTTGCCGTTGGCTGGCTGGTGCACTGGCGCGATCGATTAAGGCGCGGCGTGCGTCAGTTCTACTTCATGATGGCCGTCGGCAGCGTGTACATCACAGTGTCGCGGCTGATCGCCTATGGGGCCGAGACGCCGCGCACCCGTCACTTGCCGCAAGAGCTCCTGGGCATGGTCGCGCTTGCCGCCCTGAGCAGCTATCTGATCAGTCGTCGCCTGTGGGCCATCACGCTGCCGATGATATGCATCCTGCCGCTGATGGCGCTGGGGCCGATGGCGGTCGATCTAGTTGCCAGTGTCGGCTATCCGCTGGCGAGCTTCGGCATGCTGTACATTGCTCTGACCGAAAAACACCGCGCGGCGGGCGATGCCGAGCCCGGTGGTCTGGCCGCATCTAGCGATGGTCGGCAGCCTGTAAAGCGCAGCTCTGGCGAGCCTTACGGCGTCAGTCGTTGATTGCGTATACGCCACGCTCGCAGAGCGCAGGTTGATGCGCAGCGGCAACCTCGCCGCCTTCCCCTCTGAGCAGCCGAGCAGCCGGGGCTGCGGCGAGCTTGCCAGCCTCCGCCGTAAGCCGCCCGCCGCAGTGCAGACCCTAGGCCTTCCGAGGCGCCGCGGCAGGGCGGCGGCCCGCTCCCTGCCGGTCGGCTCCTAGTTGGCAGCGAGTACGTCCCCGGCTGACTGCGCGGAGGCGGCTCGACGCAGCCACACTTCGAGCAAGGCCGGATCGGTGCAGCCGAGGATCTTTTGTCGCAGCGCCTTGGTCACGCGGATGCCGCGGGCCTCCAGCACCATCACGACACTCTCGGCCTTGCCTTCGGCTTTGCCTTCGGCTTTGCCTTCGGCTTTGCCTTCGGCTTTGCCTTCGCGGTAGACACTCTTGGCGTAGGGAAGATCTCGAAGATTCAACATGGCGGGGCCTCTGCGCAGAGCGGTCTGTACGATGCCATCGACGCTGGCCCGGGGCAAGCGCAGCGTCGCCAGGTGAGCGGTCTGTTCCAGCATCATGGTCTGCTGTTCGTTGGCCAGCCCGAGCGATGCGATGCGCTCGACAATACGAGCGAGCAGCGCGGCGTGGTCGCCATCGCGCGGCTGCATGGTCGCGACGAGTGGCAAGATCTCGGCGATGCCACTTTCGAGAGCACCGTCCGCCGACTCGCGGAAGACCTCGCGCACCGCCACCTGGTGTGTCAGCGCCTGGCCCTGCGGACCTTCGCCGAACACATGCTCCGTCGGGACAACCGCCTGTGGTGTCAAGGCCAAGACCAGAGTCTTGACTGTCTTGCGATACAGCGAGTGGGCCATCGCCGCGCGCAGCAGCATCGCGTGATGCAGCCGCGGATCGCGCTGGACCTGAAACTCGATGAGCAGGATCCGCTCATCATCGGCCGGCGTGGTGTGCTGCGCCGACCTGTACCTCACGCGAATGATCAGATCCGCCTGCCTGGCGGTGGCGGGTAGATCGCGCGGCAAGCGTAGCTTGTGGGCCAAGAGCGCATCGGGCAAGAGCCAGCGCAAGAGCGCCGGGAAGCTGCGCTGGAGCAGCTCTTGCACCGACAGATCATACTTGCTCCTGGCCTTGGTTCCCGTCGCTAAGCGGCGCTGTTGTGGGCCGCGGGTGGACGGCTTGGGGCCAGACTTCGACGCGGACACTGGGGGATGGTCGGGCGTGGGCATGAACGGAATGCCATAGCAAGCCGCCGCGCCGCCTGCCAGGCCGCCACGGTGCGCCGCTGGCTGCCGCCGTCGCGAGAGCGTGCCTCTGTGTCGTCGCCGACGCGAAATGCGGCTTCACCGGGCTGCCGGCGAGCGAGGAGCTGGCGTGTCAAGCGGCGGCTCTGGCGCCAGCGGCCCTATCGGCGGCGGGCTGGGCGCGGTAGCCTGCTCTGATGAGCGACCTGCATCGGATCACCGTGGCTGCGATCTCGGGGCGCTATGTCGATGTGCAGCTGGTCTGCATTCACCCCGACGCCTATCCGCCGGAAGGGGGCTGCTTTGCGGTCCGGCTGTTGTATGAAGCGATCCTGCACGGCGGAGCCGAGGCGAAGCCGGAGCTTACGGCCGAGCTCCAGCGGGCAATCGAGCAAGACGACTCGGCGAAGATCGTGCTGGCCATCCGCTTCCTTTCCTGGGCCAAGCGGTCCGCGACCTATCGCATCGAGGTCCGGCACGAGCGCTGGCTGCAGCACCTGCGGGTTGGCCTGTCGTGGCAGAGCGCCGCCTACACCGAGTGGTTCGAGTCGAACGAGATCGATCTTTGGGACATTCCCAAGCTCGATGCGGAGCTCAAAGAGCTGTTCGGCGAGCGCCCGGTGCCGGCCCTGCTGCGGCAGTGTCTGCTGGAGCGCGCGGCGGGCAAGGACGCCCTGCTGCGCGACGGAAAGTCTGTCCCGGGGCGGGTGATCGCC
>CAZVMD010000234.1:0-11762 GCA_964628555.1 uncultured Myxococcales bacterium
CCATGGCCATCAGGCACATGAACTGGAAGATGTGGTTCTGCACCATGTCGCGCAGGGTGCCGGACTGGTCATAGTAGTTGCCGCGCCCCTCGATACCTATCGCCTCAGCGACGGTCAGCTGCACGTTGTCGATGTACTTGTGGTTCCACAGCGGCTCAAAGATGCCGTTGGCGAAGCGGAACACCAGGATGTTCTGCACCGTCTCTTTGCCGAGGTAGTGATCGATGCGATAGATCTGGTCCTCGCGCAGCACGTTGAGGCAGACCTTGTTTAGCGCCTCGGCCGAGACCAGGTCGCGACCGAAGGGCTTCTCGATGATCACGCGCGTCCACGGCGTCTCGCTGCGCGAGATCAGACCCGCCCGGCCCAGGTTCTCCAGGATCGGCTCGAACGACTCCGGCGGCGTGGAGATGTAAAAGACGCGATTGCCGCGCGTGCCACGGGCCGCATCGACGGCTTCGAGGTGGGTCTTGAGCCGCTCGTAAGTAGCTGGGTCGTCAAAGTTGCCGGCGACGTAGCTAATCCCCGAGCCAAAGGTCGACCACAGCCCGGGATCAACCGGCCGCCGACGCGCGTACTTGTTGACGGCATCGCGCATCTGCTCGACGAAAGGAATCTCGCGACGGGCCACGCCGACAATGGCAAAGCCAGCCGGCAGCAGCCGCTCCCGTGCCAGCGTGTACAGTGCGGGGACCAGCTTGCGCTTGGTCAAGTCACCCGAGGCGCCAAAGATCACCATGGCGCAGGGCTCTGGCTGACGTTCGCCGACCAAGCCCTCGCGCAGAGGGTTGTCGCCGTGGAGTTCGGTGCCGCTCATTTCGCTGTCCTCCCATCGCGGGCTTGGCACCGCCGCGCCCTACCCGCTTGCCGCCGCTGTGTGCGGCCCAAGCGACATGCCCACTAAGCCTGTCTGGTGTGATGCCGGCGCAGGCTGGACCTTGTCGTTAGGCGCGCAAATTCCGGCTCATTATCGCGCAGGTAAAAGTGCAGCGAAAGCACGGAAACAAGCCGGCCCATAACCGAAGCCAGCCCGGGCTCCCTTCTGCCGGAGGGGGCCAGCCTCTTGGCCCCCGTCGTACCCGCAGAATGAAAAAAGCCGGCCTGATGAGAGCTTCATCCAGACCGGCTTGCTTGTGACCCCAGCGGGACTTGAACCCGCGTTTTCGGCGTGAGAGGCCGACGTCCTAACCGCTAGACTATGGGGCCGAAACTGCCTCAGCGACTGCTGTTCGGGGACTAGGATTCGAACCTAGATAGACGGAGTCAGAGTCCGTAGTCCTGCCGTTGGACGATCCCCGAGGATTCAGGTGGTGGCGAAAGACTGGGAGAGGTTATCTGCCGCGCCGAAAAAGTCAACAACTACTTCTTTTTACGGCCACGCAGGATGCGATCGATGAGGCCGGGCTCCTTGTCCTCGTCGTCTTCACGCTCTTCGTCCTCTGCCGCTTCCTTGTGGGCATCGCCTGAGGAAGACGTTGAGCTTGACGGCAGAGCCAGGAGCGGCGCCAGCTTCTCAAGCAGCTCACGCGCTTCCGCCGAGAGCTGACGCGGCTGCGGCACATCGACGACGAAGCGAACGATCAGGTCCCCTTGTCCACGCCCGCGCACGTTCGGCATGCCGCGACCACGCAGCACATGCCGCGACATCGGCTGCGTGCCTGGCGCGACGCTGATGGTCTCGTTTCCCTCGGGGGTGGGGACCTCCAGCCGGCAGCCCAGCGTGGCATCACAGAAGCTCAGCTTGGCGTCGACCCACAGGTTGTCGCCGTCGCGGACAAAGCGCGGATCGGCTTTGACATGAATGTGAACATAGAGGTCGCCGGGCTCGCCTCCGGCCGTCGGGCTGGGATCGCCCTGACCGCTTAACCGTAGCTTCTGGCCGTCGTCGATACCCGCCGGAACGGTCAGGTTGACGGTGCCTTTCTTGGGTACTCGCGCCGAGCCCCGGCAGGTTGGGCACTTGTCGACGATCACGCTGCCTTTGCCTTGGCACTGGCGACAGGTGGTGCTGATTACAAAGAAGCCCTGCTGATGCGCGACCTGCCCCCGCCCACCACAAGCCCGACAGCGCTGCGGCTGGGTTCCCGAGCGGGCGCCACTGCCGCCACAGTCGTCGCAGGGCACGTGGCGCTCGATATCAAGCTCGCGCTTGCAGCCCTTGGCCGCCTCCAGCAGCGTAAGCTCGATCTCGATCTCCATATCGTCGCCGCGCGGCACACGCCGACCGCCGCCGCCGAAGCCCCCGAAGCCGCCGCCAAAGCCGCCGAAGATGTCGGAAAAGGCCGAGAAGATGTCCTCGATCCCCGAGAAGCCCTGGAAGCCGCTCTGCGCCGGTCCCTGGTGGCCAAAGCGGTCGTACATCTGGCGCTTCTCGGCATCCGACAACACCGAATACGCCTCGGCCGCTTCCTTGAACTTCTCCTCAGCGACCTTATCGCCCGGCTTGCGATCCGGGTGATATTCCATGGCCAGACGGCGATAGGCTTTCTTGATCTCTGCGTCGTCCGCGCTCTTGGAGACGCCGAGCACTTCGTAATAGTCGCGCTTATTGCTCATGGGACAGCATCCTGCAAGCTAATGCCCTTCCCGAGCCGGGGCAAGATCGTTCTTCGTCGGATCGCGGGGAGCCGGAGCGAGGCAAAGCAGGCGGGCAGAAACGGCGGAAACCAGGCAGGTGCGAGCTACGAAACCGAGGGAGCTTCCTTGGCCGAGGCGTCCTTGCTCTCGGTCGAGGCATCGCCGCCACCGCTTGGCTTGGGGTTCTTCTCGGCGTTGGCTAGCTCGACCATCGCCGGATCGCGCGGCCAGTCGATCAGGATGGCAATGACGCCGATCACTAGGGCGGCGTCGGCGATGTTGAACGTCGGCCACTCGTGGGGAATGCCGTCCTTGCCGGTGTACTTCCAGACGATGAAGTCGGTGACGCGGCTATACATCAGCCGGTCGTAGATGTTGCCGATCGCCCCGCCGGCCAGCAGCCCTAGCTTGCCTGACAGCCAGGGCGTGGCCCCGGGTAGGCGGTACAGCCACAGGCCGATCACCCCAAGGCACAAGAGCCCGACGAGCAGCAGGCCCGTACGCGCTCCCTGCATATTGCGAAACAAGCCAAAGGCCGAGCCGGGGTTTTCGGAATAGCGCAGGTCAAAATAACCGCGGACGACGGTCTTGATCGGTACCACCGTCTCTCGTCGGCCAATCGACTGGGGATAGCCCTCGGGCTTGAGGTGGTTACGGGCCCAGATCTTGGTGCCCTGATCCAGCCCCAGAGCCAGGAGGAATAGCAACACAAACGAGAGGTACTTGGCCTTCATGGTGTTCCGCCGGTTATAGCATCCCGGTAACAGCCCCCACAATCCTTTATTCCCCCGGCGCAAGCCCCGATCATCCGTCGAGAAATAGGCTGACTCGGTCGTTTGCTATGATGATGACTTCGCATTGTCAGGAGCCCCGATGTCGCCCCGATCCCCCCTGGCCCAAGCCACTGTCCTGGCCTTGCTGCCGACGGCTCCCCAGCCTGGCCGCTCGCGGCGGGCCTCCGTCTTTTTGGCCTCGCTGCTTTTGGCCCTCAGCGCTGGCGGCTGTCCGCACCAGAATCGCGCCGCGAAAAACCCAGCCGCGACGGGCAGCGAGCTTAAGCGCTTCTCGGTGCTGACCGCCAAGAGCAAGGAGCGGCGAGGCTTCTTCGACACCTATCAAAAGGGCGATGACCTCTTTATCGCCGTCCCCAAGGCCAGGCTGGGAGAAAAGTTTCTGCTGACCGCGCGCATCGCGCAGGGGGTCGGCGCCGGCGAGCTAATCACCGGCCAGAACGTCGATGGCAGCGACGGCAGCGTCGTCTCGTTCGAGCGCTACGGCGAGCGGCTATTTCTGGTGCAGCATCAGGTCCGGATCACGGCCGGCCAGAACTCTTCGTCGCGAGTCGCGGTCAGCCAGTCCTACAGCCCCTCGGTCATTCAGTCGGCGGCCATCGAGTCCGAGCGCGGTGACGGCGCCGCTGTCATCAATGCCCGCCCCTGGCTGTTCGGCGACCTGTCGGGCATCGGCGGCCTGGTTGCAACCCTGGCCCGGCTGGGGCGCGGTACCAGCGCCAGCAGCGCCTCCCTCAACCGCGACCGCAGCTATCTCGACAGCGTGAAGGCCTTCCCCGACAACCTAAACCTGCGCGTGCGACTGACCTATCCCGTACCCGAGCGCGCCAGCCTGCCCAGCGTCCCCGACGATCGCTACCTCTCACTGCTGGTCGGCTACAGCTTTGCCCGCCTGCCAGCGGAGCCGATGCCGTCCCGACGAGACGACGATCGCGTCGGCTATTTCACCACCAGCCTGTACGACCTCGACAGCCGCAGCGCCGATCCTTTCATTCGCCTGATCAATCGCTGGCGCCTGAGTGCCGACAAGCCACTGACCTATTACCTGGATCCCAGCATTCCCAGCGAGTACCGCCGCTCGGTCGAGGCTGGCGTCCTAGCCTGGGAGCGCGCCTTCGCCGCAGCCGGCTGGCCGCAGGTCATCCGCGTCGCGCCGCTGCCCAAAGGAACCGACACCGAAGACATCCGCTTTCCCACCATCCGCTGGGACGCCAGCCTCGATGCACCGCTCGGCCGCGGCCAGCGATTGGTCGATCCGCGCAGCGGCGAGATCGTCGGCGCCAGCATCCTGCTGAGCAGCCATCTGGTGCGCCACTATCGCCAGATCGATCAGCCCCTGCTCGGTGAGCGCGCCGCCAGTGCTCTTTCCGGCCCCCGCGACGAATTTTCGGCTCTGTGGGAGGCCCTCTTGCGCCCCCGGCGCAGCGAGCCGGGCGGGTCCGCCAGCCGCAGCCTGGACCACGACGGAAGCGCCTTCAGCCTCCAGCTTGAGCAGCAGGCAGTCCTGCTGCACAGCAGCCTGGCCGCCTCGGGAGCCTTGGTAGCCGGCGAGACTCTGCCACCGCAGGTGCTGGCGCAGGCCATCAAGTTCGCGACCATGCACGAGGTCGGTCACACCCTCGGTCTGCGCCATAACTTCAAGGCCTCCGCCGCGATCCCCAACGAGCGCCTGGCAGACATGGCCTGGGTGCGCGAGCACGGCCTGACGGCGTCGATCATGGACTATCCCGGGCTCAACCTGCCGCGCGGCCGGCCATCGGCTGACTGGTCGTACTACCCGCCTGATCTGGGTCCCTCGGATCTGTTGACCATCCAGTACGGCTACAGCCGTGAGGAGGCGCAGGCGCAGACCCTGGTGCGGCAAGCGGCAGCCCGCGGTCATGTCTATGGCACCGACGATGACGCGCACAGCCACGACGCCGCCGATCCAGCGACCCAGACCTGGGATCTGGGCGCCGACTCGCTGGCCTGGGCGCGCGAGCGAGCCGAGCTAATCAGCGGGCTTCTAAGCTCGCTGCCGGCCCGCATTCTCGTCGACAACGCCAGCTATGGTGAGCTGACCAACGTCGCCTTGGTGCTGCTTTCGCAGTACGCGTCGGCGGTGGATATCGCCCTGCCTTACCTGGGGGGACAGTCGATGGCCCGCGATCACGTCGGGGATAACGCCGGACAGCCGGCCTACCGACCGATCGCCAAAGCCCGCCAGCGCGAGGCCTTCGAGCTGCTCTTGCGCTATGCCTTCGCCGAGGGTGCGCTGACGCTGCCACCCGCGCTACTGACGCAGGCTGGACCGCTGCCGCTGAGCGGCTTTTCGGGTCGCCGGACGCTGCATGAGGTGCCGATCCTGCGCTTGGTGCGCAGCATTCAGCAGCGCATGCTGCAGGCGCTGCTAGCCCGGGATGCCCTGCTGCGCCTCCGCTACAGCGAGCAGAAACATGGTCCTGACGCGACGCTCACCCAGCCCGAGGTCTTCGAGGGCCTGACGGCAGCCCTGTGGACTGAGCTACCGGCCGGCGCGCCAGCCCGCAACATCACCGCGGCCCGACGCGACCTGCAGCGCGCCTATATCGACTGCCTGGCGGCGCTGCTCTCGCGTCGAGAAGACAGCCCAGCCGCCGATCCCGATAGCCGGGCCCTGGCTCGCTATCAGCTCAGCGAGCTGCGGCGCCGCCTGCAGGAAAAAGAAAAGTCGCTGAGCGCTCTGGATGGCTATACGCGAGCTCACCTGGCCGAGCTGGGTGCCCGCATCGCCAAGCTCCTCGACGCCACGGTGATCGAAAATCCGCTGTAGGGTCTCGACGCCCTGGCCAGCGCGCGGCCGCGACTTCGCTCAGTCGCGCGGCTTGACGAACTGCGTCTTGAGCAGCCCACGAAAGCGCTGCCCCCACTCCTCGGCCTCGGCGAGGTGGCGGCCGCGCGGCAGCAGCTTGCGATAAAGCCCCAGGATGCGCAGCTTCTCGTCCTCTCCCGCGCTGGCCTGTGCCCAGGCAATCACCGTCGAAAACAAGCCATCATCGACCTCCCAGTCTTGCAGGATCTGCTCGACCTGATCGGCGGCGATGGCTGCGCCGTAGGCTTCGATCGACTCGCCGTAACGCCCCAGCAGAGCCAGCGCCCGGGCGCGATCGTGGTGCGGCTCGGGGCTCTCGGGTTCCTGGCTCGCGTGCTTGTCCGCCGCCGCCAGGGCCTGCTCGTATTCGCCGTGCTGGATGTGTTTCTGCGCGAAGGTGACGCCGTAGTTATCTGCCATGACGGCGCAATCTAGCGCGAACCGCTGGCCGGGTGCTGGCTAACGCAGGTCGCCCTCGCTGAAGGTGTAGGTCTTCACGCCACCTTCGGCCGGAAATTCGATGCTGCGGCGGCGATAGCTCTCGCCCGGCTCGCCGGCGTTCTGCAGCACCCACAGATCGACCAGCACCGGCCCCGAGGTTGCGCCGCTCTTGCGCACGGTCAGCCGGAAGCTGCCCGCCTCGACGCGCTCAAAGCGGGCGGCTTCGATGCCGACCTCGCCCCCCTGCAGCGTCGCGCGATCGCCTTCGCCTTTGGGCTGGCTGGGTGGAGCGATCGACAGCTGCACCGCGGCGTCGGGATGCGTCCACTGCACCGCGAACATCAGCTTGCCGGCGTAGCTGGGCAGACCGTCGCTGCGCCCGCGCGCAGACAGCGCTTGTAGCAGGCGCGCATCCTTCTTTTCGCTGGCCTCCAGCCACAGCCGACTGTACAGCGCGGCGTAGAGCGCGCGGGCCCAAGCGGCAGCGCCCTTTTCGCTGCTGCGCGCCCCAACCGACTCTGCCACGCGCGCCGTCAAGCGCAGAGCTTCGTCGCTGCGCCCGGTTCCAGCGGCGGCACCGGCCAGAAGCAGAAGCACCGTGTCCTCCTGCGGCGTCAGCCAAGCCAGCGTCTGATACTCGCCATACGCTGACTCGAACAGGCGGCTGGCCCGGTATAGATCTCCCAGCCGCCGCCGGCCCCAGGGATCGAAGGGCGCAAACTCGACGATCTCCGAGAAGGCCCGCGCCCCCTCTGCTCCGTCGCCGGAGCGCAGCAAGAATTCGCCGATCGCCTGCCGGACTGCCGCGTCGGTGCCGGGATCGCTGCGCAGGCCATCGACCAGGCGCCGCGCTTCATCCTTCTGCCCGGCCTCTTCGAGCAGCGCCAGCAGCTTGAGCTTGAGCGAAAGCGCCGCCGGCGACAGCGCCAGGAAGCGCCGCACAACCTCAAGCCGCTCGGCCACCGTCTTGGCCCGGGCTAGCTCCTGCTGCAAGAGGACGGGATCGATCCCGCCGTCGAGCGACAGGCCAAGCTGCGCGGCTCGCACGTCTTCTTCGGTTCGCACTGCGCGCAGGATCTCGCGCCGCAGATAGGCCTGAATCTCCGCCCCCTGCTCGTGGCTTTCGAAGCGGTGATACAGATCGACCTGCTGCGCCGTATTGCCCACCGCTGGCCGCATCAGATCCAAGAGCGCGCGCCGATCCAGCCAGCTACGCAGCTCACAGCGCGACTCGGCTTCCCGCCACACGTTCATCGCGGCCGCGACGCCGTTATAGCGCCCCAGGCGCTCGCGCCACAGGGCTCGCCGCGTCGCCAGATAGGCGCGTGAGGCAGCGCTGCAGCCACGGCTGTCGTCGTCGTGCTCGGCCTGGGTCAGCTGCAGCGCGTAGGTCACTTCGTGCGGCTTGCCGTCGGGGGCGACCGGCAGCTTCAGGCCAGACACGGCCCGCTCGATACAGGCATCGACATCGCGGGCCCGCAGCGTCGAAGAAATCACCTTGGCCTCGCGCGGCACGCCGTCCACCGCCACCTTGACCCGCAGCACGACCCGACCCGACAGCTCGGGATGGCCCGCTGCGCGGCGCTCGTAGCACAGTCGAGCCGGCGCCTCTCGCTCGCGCAGGGCGCGAAGATACAGATCGTTTAGGCTGGTGACGCGCAGGCTGCTGGTCGACACCCCGGCCTCTAGCGCCACCGTGGCGTCGCTGGGGGCCTGACCGCGCAGCGCGGGCGGGATGAAAAGACCAGCCTCGCCGTCGCCAACCTGCGGGGCATAGGCATCGCCGCCGCTGCCCCCAACCACCACCGCCGTCCAGGGCGTGACCAGCGCAAAGCGCGAGCCGATGTCGAGCACCGCTTCCCGCCCCGCCCCGCGCTCCAGCAGCCGCGACAGCCGAGCCAGCGCCCAGCGCCGCCCAAGATCGCCCTGATCTTCGATGTCGCGGGTAAACAGCGGCAGCTGCTGCGTAAACGGCTTGCCGTCGCGTAGGCCAGTGACCGTCAGCGTCGAGGGCGGCAGCGAGCGATCGCGACGCAAGCGGGCCACGATCGGCAGCGCCTCGCCGCCTTCCAGGGCCACCGCCGCTTCGGGATAGACGACATCGGCTTCCTCGCCAAGCGCCACCCGCACCTCGGTCAGACTGGGCTGCGCGGCGCGCTCGATCAGATGGAGGGCGGCCCGCGCCGCCTCGGGGCGATCTTCGATGCGCACCACCCCGCGCTGCGGCCCGGCGTCACAGATCGCCCCCAGCAAGTCCAGGTTGGCATCGCTGCCCACCGCGACGGCGTAGAAGCGGGGCAGCGCCCCCAGGCGAGCCAGGCGATCGCGCAGCTCGCCCGGCAGCAGCGCGCCCACCGTCGGGCGGCCGTCGCCGATATAGATCACCGTGCCCTTGCCGCGCGGCAGCAGCTCGACGGCGCGCAGGAACGCGGCTTCGAGGTTGCTGGCCCCGGCCGGCGTCTGCTTGCTCAGCAGGCCGATCAGCTCCTCGACGCGCTCCTTGCTGGCCGGGCCCATGGCATCGCGCCCCAGCGAGCCCGCGCTCGTCGAGGCAGCCAGCACCGCAACGCGATCCTGGGGCCGCAGCTGCTGCAACAGCGCCTGCGCCGCCGCTCGGCCCAGATCCAGCCGCGCCTCATCGGTGGCAGCCGAGACATCGACGACCAGCACCAGATCCAGCTGCTCAGGCGGCGGGCCGGGATCCAGCACCGGCTGGGCCAGGAAGTAGCGCACGCCCTCGCTGTCGCTGCGATAGGCCTCTAGGCGATCGCTCTTGCGGCTCTTGGGATCGATGAGGTCGAGGACAAAGTCGGCGGCCGGGCGAAAGTCGCTGCGCCGCATGACGACGCGGCTGCCCTCGTTCTTGGCGCCCAGGCCAGCGGAAAGGCCACCGATCTCGGCCCGGCTGACATCGACTTCCAGCGAGAACTCGCCGAGGTTGGGGGCATTGCCGGCCAGCGCGGCGGCGCTCTGGCCCATGGGGTAGACGTAGGTGCGACGGCTCCCCACCGCGCCCCTGACCTGATAGTGCGGCAGCCACTCGGCGTAGCGCAGGCGCACGACCTTGGTCTTGCCGGGACGAATGTCGCGCACGATGCCGCGATAGCGACCCGCCCCCGCCCACTCCAGCTGCGCGGTAAACGAGTCGTAGGCCGAGGTCGTGCCGGCCCGCACGCTGGCCACCACCTGGCCGACCTGCGGCGTCGAGTCTTCCTGTCCGACGGCAAACTCCTGCAGGATGGCCCGCTCGGGCAGGCGCACGCTGTACTGACCTTCCAGTAGCTCGGAGCGCGGGTTGAAGAACGTCTGCTCGATCTCGGTCACCGCCAGATCGCGCTCGATGCGAACGCGGACGTCATGCTGTCGCACGATGAGCGGGGTGCGCGCCGTGCCCAGATCGCCCGGCCGCCGCGCCGCTAGCTGCCCCACGCCTGCCGCTTCGAGCGGGCGCAGAGGTCCCGGCTCGGCCAGGCCATAGGTCCAGTCGTCCCACAGCGCCTGCGCCGTCTCGCGCGCTTCGCCGGCCTTGAAGAGCAGTGATAGGCCCGACTCCAGCCGCCCACCGCCGGCCCCGACCTTCCACGTCACCTGCCCGGCCGCGCAATAGATCTGTGCGTCGCTGCCGCTCTGGCTGACCGACAGACCGGCGCCCTTGGCATTGAGCATGACCTTGCCATCGCCGGCTACGATCTCGATCTCGTCACCGCCGCGGGCATCGATCCAGGCCCGGCCGGTCCGGACTTCCAAGCGCTTCTCGCCGACCTGGACGGTCGTCTTTTCATCGAGCAGCACCCAGGCACCGCGGTCGAGAAACAGCGACGAGCGCACCCCGGCCGGCGTCTGCACCAGGCTGTCTTCTTCGATGCGCAGGGCCGCGGTGACCGGCAGGGTCTGACCGGCTCGCTGCACCACCACCCCCGGCCGCCCCGGCTGCACCCAGGCCGCGGTCGGAGCCGGCGGAGGCGCCTTGGTACAGGCAGAAAAGATCGCTGTACCTGCGGTCAGCAGGGTCAGAAACAGCGCGCTTCGACTCTTTACCGAACTCATTCCTGCGCCTCCACCTTTTCGACCTTGCCGCCGCGAAGAACAAAGCGTGCCGTCGTCGCCGCGCCGGTAAAGGACAGCGGCAGGCGCCAGAGCTTCTCGGTCTTTTCCCCTTCGTGGGCGATGACGGTTAGCTCACCGCCGTAGGAAAGCGCGCCGGGTCGATCGCGCCTGAGGACTTCGATCTGGTATTCCCCGTCGGGCGAGGCCGTCTTATGGCTGTGCCAGCCGAGAAAGCCAAGCTGCGGCGCCAGGTCGTTGGCGGGACCGAAGCTCTCGTCGGGCGGCGCGATGCGCAGGTCGACATCGGCTTCCGGATGGGCCCAGGTCAGGAGCACGCGCAGAGGTCGGAAGAGCCCCAGCGCGCCCGCTTTCTGGGTGCGCAGGAACAGCCGCGCCAGCCCTTCGGCGTCGCTCTTGGCCCGCGCTTCCTCGCGCAGCTGAGCCAGGCGCAGCGCGGTCTGCCACAGCGCGATCTTCGAGACGCCGGTCTCGCTCCCCGGCTCGGAGGTCGCGATCACGCGCTGCTCTAGCCCCAGCGCCTCTTCGATATGGCCAGCCCCGGCCGCCGCCATCGCCAACAGCAGAAGCACCGACTGATCGTTGGGCTCCAGCGTCATCAGGGTCTGGTACTGCCGGTAGGCTTCGTCGAACCAGCCATGGGCGCGATACAGATCGCCCAGCCGACGACGGGCCAGCGAGTCGCGCGGGGCAAACTCGACGATCTCGGAGAAGGCCCGCCGGGCGGCATCTTCCTCGCCGAGCCGGAAGTACAGCTCACCGACGGCGGTCCGAGCCTGCGCATCGGCGTAGGGATCGCGGCGGACATCCTCGGCGGTGCGGCGCGCCGACTCTTTTTCACCCAGCTCTTCTTCGGTCTCCATGCGCAGCAGGCGCAGCCGCATATCGCCCGGCCACTTGCGCAGCAGATCCTCCAGCCGCCGCAGGCGATCGGTCGGTGTCTTGGCCGCCCGCACGACCTCCTGGGCGAGCAGCGCCCGCTCTTCATCACCCAGGCCCAGCCCGTCGAAGATCACGCGCAGATCGCGGGGCGAGCGGACCTCGCCCAGGATCGCTTG
>CAZVMD010000235.1:0-11761 GCA_964628555.1 uncultured Myxococcales bacterium
CACCGCGACCTGAAGCCGGAAAACATCATGCTGGTGGCGCGGCAGGGCGATCCGGACTTCGTCAAGGTGCTGGACTTTGGGCTGGCCAAGGTGGTTCCGGCCGGCAGCAAGCCAGGCGAGGGACCGCGCGAAGGGCTGTCGGCGGGCAAGCTGATCACGCAGACCGGCTCGATCTTCGGCACGCCGCGCTACATGGCTCCCGAGCAGTGTGTCGGCGGCCCCACCGACGGACGCGCTGACCTGTATGCGCTGGGCCTGGTGATGTACGAGATGCTGGCCGGCGTCCATCCGATCACCGCCAAATCGACGCTGCAGGTGATCAGCCACCAGCTGGCGACCCCGACGCCCTCGTTCCAGAGCGTCGCCCCGCAGGTGCAGGTGCCGGAAGCGCTGCAGAGCCTGGTTATGCGACTGACCGAGAAGGCGCCGGAAAATCGGCCGGAAAATGCCACGGCGGTGCTGGCTACGCTCAAGCAGGTTCGCGCCCAGCTCAGCGCTCCGAGCGAGGCCAAGGCCGCGCAGCCTGCCCTGACGGGGACTGCGCCAGCCTCGGCCCCCGCGCCCAGCCCGAGTCAGCCCGAGGCCCGGCCCCCTACCCCGCCGGCCGTCGCCACCTTGCCGCAGGGTAGCGTCGGCAGCGAGCCACCTGGCACTGGACCTCGGCCGAGCGCCGCCGAAAGCCCGCCGCCCGCCGCCACAGCGACGCCGACGCCAGCCGGTGCAGCGCCTGCAGCCTCGCGTCCAGCGTCTTCGCCTTCACCCGGTGCAGCGGCCTGGGCCGAGCTCTTGGAGCAGCTTCCCGCCCCGCTGCGCGCCCGGCCCTATCTCCTTGCGGTGCCGCTTGGGCTGTCGCTGCTGCTGACGGTCTGGCTGTTGCGACCGGGGGACTCAAAGCCTGGCGCCAAGCGTCCGCCGCCGACGGTGGATACGCCTGCGGCGTCACAAGCCAGCGCCGCCGAGCGCGCGCAGGCCTCGGCCCAGGGCGTCCCGGCGCTGCTCGCGCTGCACGAAAAGTATCCCAGCGATGCGCTGCTGCAGCGGACCATTGCCATGTCGCTGCTCGCCGAGAGCCAGGGCCTCGAAGCCCTGCGCTGGCTGGCCAAGGCCAGCACCACCCGGCCCGGCCTGGTCGGCCCGGGCGAAGTGCAGCAAGCCGCAGTCATCGCCCTGAGCACCGCCGATACCGTCGAGCCAGCCCTGGAGCTGCTCGAAAAGGGCTTCGGCAGCGTCGGGATCGATGTGCTCTATGCCCTCGCCGTGCGCCCCGGCCCGGCCAAGGTAAAGACGCGGGTCAAGCAGAGCCTGTCCAAGCCAGCGGTGCGCGCCCAGGCCTCGCCGGCCACCCAGGTTGCGCTCGACCTGCGCAGCACCGACTCGTGCGAGGAAAAAAAGGCCCTGCTGCCGCGCGCTGCGCAGGCCGGCGATGCCCGCTTGCTGCCGCATCTGAAGTCGCTGCAGTCGGCAAACAACTGCGGCCCATTTGGCCTAATGGACTGCTGGGCCTGTCTGCGCAGCGATGACGCTCTCCAGACTACGATCAGCGCACTGGCTAGTAAGTAACGGGGCCTGGCAACTAATTGCGAATTAAACATTACGACACTAAAAAGTAATGTTGATTTATAGTTGTTTGCTTATTTGATTCTCCTGCTCTTTTACGCGGCAAGAAAGCCGCCGCCCAGCACCTGGTCCTCTTGATAGAAGACCGCGGCCTGGCCGGGGGTCACGGCAAGCTCGGGGGCGGCGAAGTGGACGGCGACGCGGCCATCGGAAAGCACGCGCAGACGGGCCTCTTGCGGCTTGCGGCGATAGCGGATCTGCACCCCGGCCACAAGCTCAGTGCCGGCGCTGGGGGGCGCTGCGAGCCAGTGGGCCTCGCCGACGACGGCCTCGTGGCAGGCCAGCGCCGCTTTGCGACCGACGTGGACACGACGGGTCAGGGCATCGATGCGCACGACGTAGCGCGGCTCGCCATCGCTGGCCGCTGCCACCTCGCCGCCGAGACCGCGTCGCTGACCGACGGTGTAGCGATGAATGCCAGCGTGCTCGCCGATAACCGCCCCGGCTTCGTCGACAAGCTGCCCAGCCAGGCCCGGCGCGGCTGGCTCGACGGACGCAGCGGTCGGGTAGTCCTCGACGAAGCTGGCGTAGTTGCCGTCGGGGACGAAGCAGACCTCCTGAGACTCGCCCTTGTCGGCATTGGGCAACCCCAGGCGCCGCGCGTGCCCGCGCACCTCTTCCTTGGTCATGCCCCCGAGAGGAAAGCGGACGAAGGACAGCGCCTCCTTGGGCATCGCGAACAGGAAGTAGGACTGGTCTTTGCTGGCATCCACCCCGCGCAGCAGCCGCGGCGTCCCGTCGGCATCGGGCTCGATGCGCGCATAGTGGCCGGTGGCTAAAGCCCGCGCCCCCAGGGCCCGAGCGCGCTTCAGAAGCGGCGTGAACTTGATGTGCTGGTTGCAGCGCACGCAGGGATTGGGCGTCTGACCGCGACGATAGGTCTCGACGAAGTCATCCATCACCGAGCGGCGAAAGTCTGCCTCGTAGTCCGCGACGTAAAACGGGATACCGAGGTGCGCGCAGACGGCGCGGGCATCTTCCATGTCGCGCGGACCACAGCAGCGCCCGCCCTCAACCGCCGCCGCGCTGCCGGCCGAGTACAGGCGCATCGAGATGCCGACCACACGCTCGCCGGCCTCGACGAGCAGGGCGGCGCAGGTTGCGCTATCCACCCCACCCGAGAGAGCTACGACGATGGGAGCTGAGTCACTCATGGCGGCGCAGCATGCCGCAGAGCGTACGAGGAAACAAGCCGCAGGCCGGGCCGACGCAGCCGCCTACCGGGCTAGGCCGCAATCTACGCCACGCCCCCAAGTCGCAGCCGCGCTTGCGCCCCGTCGAGCCCCTGCTCTCGGACACGCGCTCTGCCAGCCGATGAACCGAGAGAGACGCTCGCGAGCGGCGCGGCTGCGTTGCGGACACTTGGGGTCTGAGGATGGACGCAGCTCAGTACAGCGGCTCGACGACTACCTGCAGAGTGAAGCGGGCATCGGCGGTGCTGACGCTGTAGTCGCCGTTGCGCAGCGGCACCTCCTGCGTGAAGCGACCCACGGTCTCGGCGGGAGACAGCGCATTTTCATTGATGCCGGCCGCCGGATAGAAGTCGGTCTCGGCCAAGCGAACGTCGAGCGCGACGCTGGTCTGCGCATCAAAGACGGGCCCATCGAACAACACCAAGCCTGGCGCCTTGGTCTCGCCCTGCGCCATGCGGAACACCGGTGCCACGCGCCGCTCCATCGTCGACTCGCTGATCAGCGGGTTGCTTGGGTCGATGGCCGCGACGTAGGGATAGCGCACCTTGGTCTCGACGGCGATCTCGGCCGGTGCGGTATCAAAAAACAGATGTTCTTTATCCCGCAGCAGGGTCACGCTGCTCAAGCTGACGCGCACGCGACGGGAACCGACCAGCCCGGCGGCGGCGATCGCCTGCGCCGATACCTGGTCCGTGATCGTAAAGTGATCCGCGAAGTGCTGGCTGCGCGACACCGGCAGCAGCGTCCCGCTCGGCGTCTTCCAGCGGGCGCTCGGCTGCTGCTCGTGCAGATACATCTCCTCGGCGAGCACGATGCCGTCATTGGCCGCCGCGCCATAGCCGAACAGATCCATAAGCGGCATGGTCAGCGCGCGCTCGATCTTGGGGTTGGTGCTGACGATGTGGTGGACGAGCAGGCCGCTCCAGGCGGGATTGTTGCCGTCGGCGCGACGGTGATCGTAGACCGCGACGTTCTTTTCGACCCAGTCACGGCTCATGTGCTCGACGTCGATCAGATCCAGGCCCAGCAGGCGCGCCCAGGCATCGAGCCAGCGCCCCTTGTCGATATCGGCCAGCTTGGCCCCGCCAACCACCCCGGCGAACGACACCCAGCGACGCAGCTTACCGTCGCTGACCAGCTGTTCAACATCGTTTTCGATGAGGTAGCGCGAGATCAGGCAGCCCATCGAGTGGCAGGTGAGGTTCACGCCTTCGGCCCCCGAGCGAGCGAGCACGAAGCGGGCGTACTTGCCGACGATGGCGGCGTAGCGCGGGATGCCTTTTAGCGCTGCCACCTCGCTGCGGTCGGCCGCCGTGTAGTAGGCGGGCAGCGTCGAGCCGTAGTACTCGGTGGCGACGATCTGGTTGGCGGCGGTCGGGCTCTTCTGGCCGTGCGGCAGGCCGCTGAAGCGCATGATGCCGTCCACCGCGTCACCGCCGCCGCGATCGTCGCCCACTGTGCCCGTCTTGGTCGCGCCTGAGAGGTTCCAGCCGTGCACGTGGATGGTCACCGTCTTGGCGGGATCGGGGGCGGCCAGCAGCGATGAGGAGCGCTCAGCAGGCTCGGCCTCCTCGGGCAGCGGCGAGCCACAGGCTGACAGCCCTAGCGCGAAGCACAGCGCGCCGCCTACGCCAAGTGGCCAGCGGACGAACTTTTGCGCCAGCAGACCGAGGCTGAAGTGGTGGGGATGAGCGAGCAAGGACATGGCAACCTCCGGTGAAGTGAAGCGGGCCCGATGGGCCGAGGACAACGTCGATGACGAGAGCGACGCTGATGACGAGAGCGACGCTGGCGGCGAAGAGCACACAGCCGCGGCGAGTTGAGCCGGCGGCTCACCCCAGGAGCGCACAGGGCAAGCGGCGGTATACCACGGTGAGCGACCAGCCGGGCGGGCTCCCCGTCGGGAAGCTGCCTACATCGGGCCGCGCCTGGCTCCCGGCTGGCTGAGTCCTAGGCTGGCGACGGACCGCTCGTCAGGTCCGCTCGTCAGGTCCGCCCCTTGGGTCCGCCCCCAGTCCCGCCCGTCGGAAGGCCGACTTTGGCAGAGCGGTCGAGCCTCTAGCCTAGACCCTCCTCCGCGGCCATCCTCTCCGTCTAAAAGCGCCATGGTTTCAACTTGACTAAGGTATCGGTTCCTTTACGCTAGGTCGGGGATCTTTTCTTCCCCGACCCGCTCGGATATCAGCGATCACTTGTCCCTGAGGCTCCTTGATGACGCTCGGCCTGGTCTGCGATGCCTGTGACACGCTCAGTCCGCTCACCGCGACGGTGTGCCCGGTATGCAACTCTCCCCTGAATGCCGGGGGCAATGCCCCAGCCGCCAAGCCATCGGTGCGCAGCTGTCCAAGCTGCCAAAGCGAAGTCCCGCGCGAGCACCGCTTCTGCGGCGTCTGCGGTCTGCGTCTCGACGCCGGTGAGACCCGCCCGACCTGGGCCGGCACGCAGGGCGCTCGGGCCCGGCTGATCCTCGTCAAAGGGGAAGGCCAGGACGGCATCGCTTTCCCGCTCAGCGAGGGCGAGCACGTGGCTGGACGCCTCGAAGGCGGCCTGATGTTTCCCGAGGATCCGCTGCTCTCGCCGCGCCACGCGACGTTCTTTTTCCGCGAGAACAAGCTCTACGTCCGCGACGACAACTCGAAGAACGGCGTCTTTGTGCGGCTGCGCGGCCCGAAAATCCTCTCCCCCGGCTCGGTGCTGTTGGCTGGGGAGCAGATCCTGCGGGTCGAAGCCTGCCCGCCGGAAGAGCCGCCGCAGCCCGACAGCGAAGGAACCTACTACTACGCCTCGCCGCATCGGCCCTCGCGCATGGCGCTGGTGCAGCTGCTGGTGGGCGGCGAGCTGGGGGTGGTCTTCCGCGCTCGAACCGACCTTATCACCGTCGGACGCGAGGGCAACGATGTCAACTTCCCGGAAGACCCGTTTATCTCTGGCCGCCACTGTCAGGTGATGGCGCTCGACGACGGCCGCTTCCAAGTCAGCGATCTGGGGTCCAAGAACGGCACGTATGAGAAGCTCACCGTGCTGTCGCAGCTCTTCACTGGCGACTATGTCTTCCTGGGCCAGCAGCTGTTCCGCGTCGAACTCAATGTCTGAGCGATGTGCAAAGCGAGCCTCTGTGAATCAGAGGGGGACGTACCGTGATCTGTAGGACCTGTGGCAAAGACAACCAGCCGAACTTTCGCTTCTGTCAGGACTGCGGATCGCCGCTGCCGATCGAGCAAGCCCAGCGCCCCAAGGAAGCCCGAGGTCCCCATCGCGGCCGCCTGGTGCTCGTGCGTCCGGATGGCAGCGACGGCGGGGCGCACCCGCTGAACGAAGGCGTGAACCTGCTGGGCCGGGGCAGCGGGCCGCTGTTTGACGCCGACAGCTATCTGTCACCGGTCCACGTGCGCATCGAGCTACCGGCCGGGCGGGCCGATGGCCGCTGCCTGGTCCGCGACGCCGGCTCCCTAAACGGCGTGTTTCTGCGCATCACTGAGGAAGAACAGCTGCACGATGGCTGCTTCTTCCGCATCGGCCAAGAGCTGGCCCGGCTCGATGTCATCCGTCAGCCGCGCCTGCTCGACGACGGCACCGAGATGATGGGCTCGCCGAATCCCGGCTTCTGGGGGCGCATCGCCATCATCATTGGCCGCAGCCGCGATGGCTCGTGCTTCCCGCTGATCGGTGACTCGGTGGTGCTGGGCCGCGAGCGGGGCGACATCATGTTCCCCGAAGACGGCTACGTCTCTGGCACGCATGCTCGGGTCTCGAATCGACACGGCCAGTACTTCCTCCAGGATCTGGCGAGCTCTAACGGGACCTACCTGCGTCTGCACAGCGAGCGCCTGATCCCCTCAGGCTCTTGCCTGCTCCTGGGACAGCAGCTGTTCCGGGTTGTCCTCGGCTAGGCCAGACGTCGCAGCCCAGGCGCAGCTCCCCCCACCCCTCGGCCG
The DNA here is from genome assembly GCA_964628555.1 of uncultured Myxococcales bacterium. Classification (GTDB taxonomy): domain Bacteria; phylum Myxococcota_A; class Polyangia; order Palsa-1104; family JAEUJZ01; genus JAEUJZ01. Next base: position 6,746 of record CAZVMD010000235.1, read on the forward strand.
CCGTCGGCCCCTCCCCTCGCTCAGCTAGTGCTCGACTTCATACGCCCCCAGCGTACAGCCCTGGGATGGCCGCGGCTGACCACGCTGATCCGTCGCCGGGCAGTCCCGACCTAGCCCAACGGCCGGGCTCTCCGCGGTCAGGTAGTGCGTCTTGGTCGGGCCGCCAAAGTCATCGAGCGGCATTAGCCGGGCTTCTCCGACGGTGATCCCAGCTGCGCAGGGCGCCAGCAAGGTGTCACTGCTGCCGTCGCTCCAGCTGGCATCATCCTGCAGGTTAGGGCCGGCGCCAACCAGACGCCGACTGCAGGTTTGGCCATTTAGCTTGTTTGCGCTGTGGTTGGCGACAAAGAGGTTGTTGCGCAGCCGCACACCAGGTGGCCCGCCAGCCATCGCCCCGCCTGAGCCAGTATCCGAGGTCGTTTGATTGGCAGCGAAGGTGCAGCTTGCGATCTCGGCAGTCGGCAGCGGCTTGACGACATCCTCAAAGACAATCGCGCCACCTCCGCCTCGCTCGGCAGCATTCTGGCTGAACGTGCTGTTTAGCAGCAGGCTATGCGTGCCCGAGCCGAGATACGCGCCGCCCCCAGCATCCGCCCCGTTGCCATAGATCGTGCACGCCTCCAACACCGCCTCAGTGTTCTGCAAGTGGAGCGCGCCGCCCAAGCTCTGCACCGTGTGCTGGGGAGTCACGAAGTTGCTCTGGAACGCGACCCCAAACAGCGCGGTCACGTCCTCCCCTGTCCCCTGCCGAAACAGGCCCCCACCGAACGACTGGGCATAGTTGCCCCAGAGTGTGCTCTCGCACATCACGAGCTCGCCCGGTCCCCGCATATCAATGGCGCCCCCGACCCCGCCATCGCCTGGCACGCCGCCGACCCCAAGCACGATGTTGCTGACCACCGACGATCGCTCCATACGCAGAGAGCCGTCGCGGACCCCGATGGCACCGCCGTTTGACGAGACGTGGGAGATAAAGCTGCTGTCGCGGATGATCAGCTCGCCCCCTTCGTTGTAGATCGCTCCGCCGCTGACCTCGGCATCGCGAGGGGCCGAGCGGTTGCCCAGGAAGATGCAGTCGTCGACAAACAAGCGACCGCCCTCTTGCCGCACGGCGCCCCCCGATGAGCCGGCCGCCAGCGAGCCGTCTTCTCCGTCAGAAGCAGCGCCAAATAGCGACAGCCCACGCAGGATCAGCGTCGCCGGCCTAGCGCCCCGCCCGGCAAAACGAAGGATGCGCGTGCGCACCGAACCGGTGATGGTGATGAGCCGATTGCCGTCGATCAGGGTGTCGCGGTCGACCAGCAGCTCCTGGTTTAGGTCGATGGCCAGCTGCTCGCCGCCACACGCAAAGCGGATGTGGCCACCTCGGCGCACGGCATCCCGCAGCGCCGCCTCGGTACAGCTGTCCGGGCTGCCATTGCCCACCACCTGCTCCGGGTCCAGCTGCGCAGCTGGGCGGACCGGCGTCCGACAGAGCTCACGTGGCGCGGGCCACCTATGCACGGATCTGCCGTCGGAGCAGGCGAGCAATCCGAGCGAACCAACGACCACCCAAGCCCGCGGAACGAGCCAGCGCCAAGCAACACTGTGCATGCAGCCCCCTAGCACTGCCCAGAATACCCTGAGCCGACGGCCCACATGGCGCAGAAACTACGCTGGCTGAGCAGCGCCCCAAGGCGAGGAAAATCGCGGTCTACGGCTACAGGCTGGGATGCACGTCGCGCAGGAAGGCGCGGATGATGCGCATGGTGCGCTGATAAAGCGGCGAGGGAATCAGCTCGAAGGCGTGCTGGGCCAGCGGCACTTCACACAGATGCGCCCGGGCTCCGACGGCGCGCAGGCGACGATGCAGCAGCCGCGAGTCGGCGATCGGCACCAGGGTGTCATGCTGGCCATGGATGATCAGGATCGGCGGTGCGTCGGGCGAGACATGCGTCGTGGTCTGATGACGCACGAACAAGTCCGGCTGCTCATGAAAGCGCGCGCCAAACACCACGCCTTCAAAAAACCGTCGCAGGATCTGCGGCGCCCGCGGCTTCACGCGGCTCTCGAAGTCGTACACGCCGTAGAACAGCACCGCGCCACGCACGCTGGTGTCGGCGTCTTCAAAGCCGGGCTGAAAGGCGCGCTCGTTCGCTGACAGCGCGACCATCGATGCCAGGTGCCCACCGGCGGATCCACCGACGATCAAGGCATCTGGCGTCGCACCGTACTCATGCGCGTGCTCGCGCACCCAGGCCACCGCCGCCTTGCAGTCGACGATCGCGGCGGGCAGCGGGAAGCGCGGAGCATGGCGGTACTCGATGGCAAAGACGACGTAGCCGGCCGCGGCCAGCTCAAACATCATAAATGGCGACTGACGGCGCGTGCCGATCACCCAGCCTCCGCCGTGGACATAGATGATCGACTTGCGCGGCTGGCCCGTCGCTGGGGCTCGCCGCGGAGCGTACACGTCCAGCACCAGGCGAACGCCATCGACCTGGCGATAGACCAGCTTGCGGCGCACCCGCACCTGCGGCATGGCCGGGGTACGCCAGATTAGGTACGGCCACAGCGACACCTGCCCCGGGGCAAACGGCGGCTCGTGCCAGATCGGAGCATCGTCGAGGACAGGCTGGCCATCGACGCTCGGCACGGTCCTATAGATCTGCCACAGGTGCTGCAGCAGAAGTGCCCACGAAGCCAGATGCAGCGCCAGGCCTAGCTGCCCCGGCAGCGTCGCCAGCCCGCCGAGATACGCCAGGATCAGCGTGACGCCTGCTCCCAGCAGGATGATCTGCGGCAGGCCGATCATCACGACGATGAACGAGATCGAGCCCAACAGCCCAAGCTGCGGGCCGTACACACGCGGAGCGACCACTCCCAGCACGTTGAGCAGGAGCAGGAAGCCCAATCCCAGATAAATCACGCTGGCCATCATTGGTTTGTCATCTCGTATTTTCCTTTTTTGTCGGGCCGCCGCGAAGAGGAGTCTTGGTCTCCGACGATCCAGGTGCCAGCCTAGCGCCCGGGCCCGGGCTTGCCGACCTGCTGTATCGCCTTCCGAGGAGACCGGGCTTGGGCTTGGCAAAATACCAAGCGTCCACCGGATCCTGCACCACCCGCGCTAGCTGGTTGGATATCATGACCTGGGTTCGTCGGTTCGGACGAAAGCGGGGCCTGCCCGGGGGGGCACAAACCGAATCCGCCCCCAGTGCGTTTGTGGCCACCGCTTGGAGGAATTCATGCGCCGGTCGTTCTTCAGTCTCTCTGCCACTCTGTGCCTCTGCTCTTTCTTGGTCCCTAGCTGCGAGATTCGCGACAAGCCCGGTCCGACGCCGGGCAGCGGCAAGCCCGGTGTCGCCGCGCCGCCTGGCCCCGGCCAGAGCCCGCTGTCCGACTTCGATCAGCCCGCCTCGCAGCCGGGTGCGGCACCGCTCCCGGGAGAAGAAGGGCAAAGCGTCGACAGCGAGGCTGGCAGCCGGCCCGCCGGACCGAAGCCGGCCCGTCCACCGGTATCGCCCGAGGACGCCCCGGCCGCTTCCCCTCGCCTGCCGGACTCGCCCGCCGCCGATGCCCTCAAGGCGCAGATCGAAAACCGCTTCAAGAACCAGGGCAGCCGCCGCTTCTACATCCAGACCGACAAGCCGCTGTACAAGCCCGGCGAGACGGTGTGGATCAAGGCCTGGGATCTGACGGCCCGCGCCTTCTCGGGCAGCCACAACACCGCCGGCATGCACATCGAGCTCATCAGCCCACGCGGCGCACCGGTCGCCAAGAAGAAGGCGCGCGAGACCGCGGGTCTGGCCCAGGCCGAGTTCGATCTGGCGGCCGGCATCGCCGGCGGCGAGTACACGCTGCGCCTGCGCACCCTCGATGGCAAGACCGCTGAGCGCCCGATCGTCGTCGCTAGCTACGAGCCACCGCGCCTCAAGATGAAGCTCGAATTCGTGCGCAAGGCCTATGGCCCCGGCGATGAGGTCAGCGCCACGTTTGAGGTCAAGCGCACCACCGGTGAGCCGCTGCGCAACCAGGCCCTGTCCGCCATGGTCCGGCTGGATGGCCAGGACCTGCCGCGCGTGAACTTCCAGACCGATGGACAGGGCGAGGCCGTGGTCCGCTTCAGCCTACCGGCCGAGATCGCCGTCGGCGATGGCCTGCTGACTGTGCTCGCCGATGAGAGCGGCCTGACCGAGTCGATCGCTCGCCGCATTCCCATCCTGGTCAAGAAGCTGACCTTCGCCAGCTATCCCGAGGGCGGCGATCTTTTGGTCGGCATCCCCGGTCGCGTCTATTTCGAAGCCAAAAACCCGCTCGGCAAGCCGGCCGATATCTCGGGCCGCGTCGTCGACGATACCGGCGCCATCGCTGCCCGCTTCACCTCGGTGCGCGACGGCCTCGGCCGCTTCGACCTGACCCCGGCCCTCGGCCGCGTCTATCACGTTGAGATCGACCGCCCAGTCGGTGTCACCGACCAGTACGCCCTGCCGGCCGCCAAGCTCGAAGGCTGCAGCCTGCGCAGCTTCGATGACCTCGACGGACAGCTAGGCGCCACGCGGGTCAGCGTGCGCTGTGCCGGCAGCAGCACCAAGAAAGTCACTGTCAGCGCCGTCGTGCGCGAGAACCTCCTCGATACCGCCAGCGTCGAGGTGCCACCAGCCAGCGCCGCCGTCGTTTACCTAGAGCCGCGCGGTCTCGGCAGCGAGGCCATCGGCCGCGCCCAGGGCGTCACCCGGGTCACCGTCTTCGACGAGCAGCAGCGCCCCCTGGCCGAGCGCCTGATCTACCGTCAGCGCCGCGCCCGCCTCGGCGTCAAGGTCACCCCCGATAAGAAATCGTACGTACCCCGCGATCGCGTATCGCTAGAAGTCCTTACCAGCGACGCGGCCGGCAAGCCCATCCCCGCCGATCTCGCCCTCTCCGTCGTCGATGACACCGTCCTCGCCTTCGCCGACGACAAGACCGGCCACATGCTCTCCCGCCTCTACCTCGAACCCGAGCTCCCCGGGAAAATCGAAGAGCCGAACTTCTACTTCG
>CAZVMD010000236.1:0-11758 GCA_964628555.1 uncultured Myxococcales bacterium
TGGACCGCGCCAAGGACGCGCAGGCGCTGGATATCTAGGCCCAAGCCAGGCCTGCGGTGCAGAGCGGCTGCATTAATGCGTCGCTCCGTGCTATTTATTTTGATAAATAAATATGAACATTGTTTATTTATGGTAAAAATTTTCCAGCTTAGAGCTGGATTCAATTAATGAATTCGCGCCCCAAGCGCTGGAGCGAGCCGGACCATGCACTACATCGAAAGACAGATTCGCCGCTGTGAGCGCAATGTGCTTTTGGGCTGTGGTGGGGCGTTGCTAGGGCTGTTGCTGCCGTTTTTCGGCTGGCCGCGCTACTTTGAAAACTATCTGCGCGGTGCGGTGCCGCTGAGCGCCGCTGAGCTAAGCGCTGTGACGCAGGCCGAGGCGAGGGCGCGCTACTTTGTGCGTCTGCGCGGCGAGCAGGTGCAGGACACGGGCTTCGTCGAGGTGAGCGAGACCCGCAACCAGTACTCGCGGGAGCTAAAGCGGCGCGAGGCGGTCGGTGACTATCTGCTGCTGCACGTCGGTGAGCGCCGGCTGCTTGTGCAGGCCCCGCCCGGCCAGCGCAGCGGCGAGTGGACGGGCGGGCTGCATAGCCTGCCGCCGCGCCTGCGCGACAGCGTGCTCGTCCCGCTGCAGGAGCGTGATCCGGCGACGGCTGCGCGTCTGCTGCCGGTGTACCTCGATGCGACGGGCTTTCGTCGGCCCGGCCATCTGGTGCTGGCCATTGTTCTGCCGCTCCTTCTTGGCGTGTTCTGGCGGACCTGGCGCGCCCTGCGGCGCTACGTTGACATCGAGCAGCATCCGCTCCTGGCCAAGATCGCAAGCTATGGCGATCCGCGCCTGGTGCTGCCGCACATCGACGAGGAAGCGCGGGCGGCGGGCGGCTACATGGCGGCCGGGCTGACCCTGGTCACGCCGTCCTATCTGATTCATGGCAGCGAGTTTCACGTCGAGATCGTGCGCTTTTCAGACATCGTCTGGGCCTACGCTGCCGAGGCGCCGCAGCACCTGCATAGTCCGCCGGCCGACCGCGAGCATGCGCTGTGCATCTATGAAAAATCGGGGACGCGGCTGGAGCTTAGGCTGCGCGGCCGACCACCGCGCGGACTCCTGAAGATCATCGCCGAGCGCTCGCCCGACGCTGTCATCGGCTGGGATGACCGGCTGGCGGCAGAGTGGGCCAAGCCGCCGGGCCGCTGGGCCGCGCTCGCCACGCTCCTCCCGTCGAGGTAGCGGCGCGCGCCGGGCGGGGTGGGGGCCGCGTGAGCTGAGTCGATCATAGCTTCGCTCTATCACAATCATCCAAATAATCAGTTGGACCTATCAGCGGGCGGGCGGCATCTTTGCCTCAGGTGGCGGCGCTTGGGCCGTCCTCAGGTTTCGGGGCTTGCCCCGGGTTCCTCTCCCCAGCTCTTTTTTCTTGGAGTCAGCGATGAGCACGACCTCGAAGTGTCCTTTCCATCAAGCGGCGGGTGGCGGTACGAGCAACCGGGACTTCTGGCCGAGTCAGCTGCGGCTCGATCTTCTGCACCAGCACTCGGAAAAGTCGGACCCGATGGGCCAGGGCTTTGACTATGCCAAAGAGTTCGCCAGCCTCGACTTTGCGGCGCTCAAGCGCGATCTGACGGCGCTTATGACCGACTCGCAGGACTTCTGGCCGGCCGACTTTGGGCACTATGGCCCGCTGTTTGTTCGCATGGCCTGGCACAGCGCCGGCACCTACCGCATCGCCGACGGGCGCGGCGGCGGAGGGCGCGGCCAGCAGCGCTTTGCCCCGCTGTCAGCCTGGCCGGACAACGTCAACCTCGACAAGGCGCGTCGCCTGCTGTGGCCGATCAAGCAGAAGTATGGGCGCAAGATCTCGTGGGCCGACCTGATGATCCTCACCGGCAACGTGGCGCTGGAGTCGATGGGCGTAAAGACCTTCGGCTTTGGCGGCGGGCGGGCCGATGTCTGGGAGCCGGATCACGACGTCAACTGGGGTGGCGAGAAGACCTGGCTGGCCGACGAGCGGCACTCGGGCGAGCGGCAGCTACAGAGCCCGCTGGCCGCCGTGCAGATGGGCCTGATCTACGTCAACCCAGAGGGGCCGGGCGGCAACCCCGATCCGCTGGCCGCGGCCCGCGACATCCGCGAGACCTTCGCCCGCATGGCGATGAACGACGAAGAGACCGTGGCTCTGATCGCCGGTGGCCACACCTTCGGCAAGACGCACGGCGCGGCCGCCACCAGCCATGTTGGCGCCGATCCCGAGGCGGCGAGCCTGGAACAGCAGGGCCTGGGCTGGCACAGCAGCTACGGCAGCGGCAAGGGCGGCGACGCCATCACCAGCGGCCTGGAGGTCACCTGGACGACGACGCCGACCCGCTGGAGCAACAGCTTCTTTGAGCATCTGTTCGGCTATGAGTGGGAGCTGTCCAAGAGCCCGGCCGGCGCTCAGCAGTGGGTGGCCAAGGGCGCTGAGGCGACGATTCCCGACGCCCACGACCCGTCGCGGCGGCGGCTGCCGACCATGCTGACCACTGACCTCGCGCTGCGCTTCGATCCGGCCTACGAGGCCATCTCGCGTCGCTTTTGGCAGCATCCCGACCAGTTTGCCGAGGCCTTTGCCCGCGCCTGGTTCAAGCTGACGCATCGCGATATGGGACCGCGCGCCCGCTATCTGGGGCCGGAGGTGCCGAGCGAGGAGCTCTTGTGGCAGGACCCGATCCCGGCTGTCACTCATCCGCTCGTCGATGCCGCCGATATCGCGCAGCTAAAGGGACGCTTGCTGGCGTCGGGCCTGTCGATCGCTGAGCTGGTGAGCACGGCCTGGGCTGCGGCCTCGACCTTCCGCGGCTCGGACCGGCGCGGCGGGGCCAACGGGGCGCGCATTCGCCTGGCGCCGCAGCGCGACTGGGAGGTCAATCAGCCGGCGCAGCTTGCGCGTGTGCTGCAGACGCTAGAGGCGCTGGCGCAGGAGTTCAACGCGGCGCAGTCGGGGGCCAAGCGGATCTCGCTGGCCGATCTGATTGTGCTTGGGGGCGCCGCCGCGATTGAGCAGGCTGCTGCGCGAGCCGGCCATGCCGTGACCGTGCCGTTTACGCCCGGCCGCATGGACGCCAGCGCCGAGCAGACCGATGCCGCCTCGTTCGCCGTGCTGGAGCCGGTCGCCGATGGCTTTCGCAACTATCAAAAGGCCGCGCTGGGCGCCCCGGCCGAGGCGCTGTTGATCGACAAGGCGCAGCTGCTGACCCTGACCGCGCCTGAGCTGACCGTGCTGGTCGGCGGCCTGCGCGTGCTGGGCGCCAACTATGGCCAGTCGCCGCATGGCGTGCTGACCCAGCGCCGCGAGGTGCTCAGCAACGACTTCTTCGTCCACCTGCTCGACATGAGCACCGAGTGGAAGGCGACATCGCCGAGCGCTGAGGTCTTTTTCGGCCACGATCGCAAGACCGGCGCCGTCAAGTGGACCGCCACCCGCGTCGATCTGATCTTCGGCGCCAGCTCGCAGCTGCGCGCGCTTGCCGAGGTCTACGCCAGCGCCGACGCCGGCGGCAAGCTCGTCCACGACTTCGTCGCCGCCTGGAGCAAGGTCATGGAGCTTGACCGCATACCCACGCCGCCGCCCGCCGCCCGCCAAGCCTAGCCACCCGCTGCCCACCTCACTACCTGCGGCCTACGCCCTGCGCCTTTCCCCTGCGCGGCAGGCGGCGTCACGTCGCATCGCGCCCAGAGCTTTGCTCGGCGAGCGCCCGGAACGGTCAGCCCAGGAAATAGGACTCCCAGAAGCCGGTCGTCAGTCCCTTTAGGACTGCCGGGTCGGTGACTTCGACGACAAAGTCCGTCGCCGCGGCTCCGGGGCTGGTGAACGCTACCGACTTGATGAAGGGAAGCAGGTCGCCCTCGCTCCGCTCGATGTCACACAGGCTGGAGAGGGCATCGTATAGGAAGGCGGCGCCCCAGCGCGTGCTGCCCGAGCCGACGTTCTTGTCGTAGACGCTGCGGAAGTGGCCCCGGATCAGGGTCCCTTCGATGCTGCTGATCTGCACGTCGCCAAGCTGAGTTGCCATCGCGTAAAAGTAACACGCACGCTTCTTCGGGAGGGTAAAGAGGTGGGCGATGAGCCGGGTGACCAGCGGCGGCGCCGGCCTGCGCAGCGGATCCGCGCAGCTTCTTCGCCGAAGGAAGGCCTGCGGAGAGCTTCCCGATGGGCTGGGCCCCGCGCTTATTTTTCAAGTCGCTGCGAGGCGGGGCACCGGGCCGCTGAAGTCGAGGGCGACCGGCTGTGGCAGGGACTGGTCTAAATCAAGATAGTGATTGCGATAAGGCTCGCCGACGCGCTGCAGGATTAGATCGGGATCGCGTAAGTGAACAAGCAGGGGATAGTGGTTCTTATCTGAATCGGCATAGGTGTCTAATGTCGTAATCAGGGGCGACAGTGGCAGGTAGTCCAGCCCGCTTGGCCCCGTGCCCGGCGGCAGCGGCACTGGCACCAGGGCCTCGGCCCGCGCCTCGGCCGGTAGGCTCTCGCCGGCGAATGCGGCCACAAGCTCATGTACCGAGCGGCGCACCGCTTCTTGCACCATGCCGACGTGCTGCCGCTGCGACAGCGGAGAGAACAGCAGGGCATCGCCGAAGGCCAGCCAGACCGGCCGCGGCGCGGGCTCGCCGGTTGGATTTTCCGTCGCTGCCAGCGTCGCCGCCAGCGTGGTGCACCACAGGCCGCGCTTGTTGTCTTCGCAGTGCATCTCGTGCGATAGGCCCAGCGAGCCGCGCCAGATCCCCAGCCGCTCGCCCAGCACCTGCCGCGGCACGCGCATATGCCCGGTGGCGAACAGGTCGGTCAGGAAGTGACAGCCAAAGGCATCGAGCCCAAGCGCCTCTTGCAGGGCAACGCGGTCCTGGCTGGCGGCGGCCTGACGCGCCAGACCGAGGGCGCGGTCATGATAATAGCGATACCAGCGCAGCGCACCGACATCTTCGGCCTCTGGCGTGCCGGCCGGCGTGGCAAAGTGGCAAAAATTCTGGCTGGCCAAAGCAAGATAGCGGCGGACTGGATATCGGCCAAAGATGCCATCTTTTGCTAATAAGCTGGCCTCTGTCGATTTGTCGCGCTCGGAGTCGCGATCGCGGGCGGCGGCCTTGAGGATGTCGGCCGTCACCCGCGGGTCTTCCTCGATCAGCGTCGGCAGGGTGTAGTCCCCGGCCAGCTTGGTCAGGCCCTTCGCCGGGGGCCAGGCCGCAGCGCAGTCGCCCCGCGCCTGGCGGTCATAGAAGGCGTAGTAGTCGCCGGCCAGCGCAATGATGGCGCCGAAGCTCAGGCGCAGGTGGCCCTCCCCAAGCGGTAGCTCGCTCTCGGGCTCCAGGGCCAGCGAGCCGTCGGGCAGGCGCAGCTTTTCACCGTCGCCATCGAGGCCGACCTGCGCCGCGCAGAGCATGTGCTCCCAGGCGACAAAGCGCGTCGCCGCCGTCGGGTGCAGGGCCTGCGTGGTGGCCGGGGCGATGGTCGCGCCCTGGTGGCAGTGCAGGCCCCAGACCAGGCGCAGGCGGATGGGCTCGTCGCTGGGTTGCAGAGCGATGCCGCCCTCAAACAGCTCCTCGAAGGCGACCGAGGGCCCGGCTTCCTCGTCCTGGCCTTCGTCGTGCTCGCTGGCGTCGACCAGGGCGGCCTGGCCGGGCGGGGCCGCCTCGCCGCACAGCCGCAGGTGGCAGGGCCGCGACGGCAGCTCACCGACGAAGCGCCCGCCGCGCAGCACCACCTTGTGCGTCTCGCCGCTGTCCAGCCGCAGCACGGCCACCAGGTCGCCCAGGTTCAGGGTTGAGGTCACTGCTAGATCCACGCGCTGGCTCATCTGCTTCGCTCCCTAGTTCTTGCTGCGAAACCGGCGCAGCTCATCGCGGGCCGCCGGCGTAAGGTCATTAATACGACCGATCAGTGCTTTGATCTGATCACGATTGTCGCCAAACCGCAGCGTCGCTTCGTCTTTAAAATTAAGCCGGCCGAGGAACGACTGCCGGCCAGCGCTCACCGCCGCTTCGAGCGGGGGCAAGATTGCCAAATAGCGGGCCCACAGATAGCTGCCGACATCGGCCAGGAACGCATCCGTATAGTTAGTCTGCCGGGCCTTGTATTCCTGTGGCTCGTCGATGGGGTCGTACTGCAGCTGATCCAGCTCGCCGCGAAAGCCCGCCAGGTCGCCCAGGGTGCTGCCGCCGAGGCCGGCGTAATCTTGATCGAGAGTCGGCTGCCAGAGCTGCACCTGCTCGCCGACCAGCCGCGTCAGGTTCTTAAGCTCGCGCAGGCTGTGCTTGATGGCGATGACGCTGGCCAGAGCCTGCAGATGCGACTCTGGGGGCGCGGCGAGGGTCCCCTCTGGCGCCGCGGGGGCCTGCACGGGTAGCTCGGCGATCGACAGGGCGCGCGGCAGGCTGCTCGGCTCGGGCCGAGTGCGCGAGCCCTTGCGGCGCCCGGGGGCAGCTGGGGCGGCCCCGGCCGCAAGCGGCGCTTTGTCGTCCGGCTGGCTGACTCGTCGCTTCTTACTGCTCATCATCAACCCCGCTGATTGATTGGCATTTAAATTCCTGAATAAAGCAACATGAGTTATTCGAATTTTAGTAGATCTAGATTGTCGAGGGCCTTAAGAAGAGCACTTCTGTCGCCCGCTGCATCGGTATTGTAATTTTCAAAGAGTGTACGGTCGCGTAGGAACGCAAGACCGCTTACTGGGGTACCGCCCGCCGCCTCGGTGTCGGCGAGATAGCGGTCATAGGCCGGTCCGAAAGGAGCGCTGGCGCCGCGCTCCTTGACCACTACTTGATTGCGCAGGAGCTGGTTGGTGGTCGAGGGATTGTTGGCGGCTAGCTGCAGCGTCTCTTGGGCCGTCGCGGCGGCGACCAGCGACTGCGCCGTGCCGACGGAGACGGCGAAGACCGCCGACCACGCGGCCCGCTCTTGCAGCAGGCGGAGCAGCCGGTCGGTGTTGAGCTGATCGAGCGGCGTGGTGGCCAAGAGCTTGATGAGATCCGAGACCACGGCGCGGGCAAAGGCGGCGCCGGGCGGCGGCCCATGCACGGCCACCGAGCCGATGGCCAGAGGCAGGCGGCGCAGGAACTCGGTCTCGATGTTGACCCCGGCCAGGGTATTGGGCGAGAACTTGGTCTTGCCGGTGGCGACGATGAAGTTGGCCAGGAAGTACTTGCCGACAAACTCCTGGAAGGTCGGCAGATCGACGCCGGCGACGGCGTTGCCGATGCCTTTTTCCAGCACCTTGGTGCCCTGGCTCTTGAGGATGCCGGACAGGATGGCGATCTGACTGGCGGCGCGCTGCGGCGGCACGCTGGAGTAGGCCAGCTTCACCGTCTGACCGATCAGATCTTCGATCTTGGCGACCTCGAACACCGTCGCCGCCACCTCTTCGAGCAGGGTGGCGAGGTTGACGCGGGAAAACAGGTCATAGCCCGGCCCCGAGATCGCCGAGTGAGCCAGGAAGCCGGTGACAAAGCCGCCGAGCGAAGCCAGAAGGCCGGGCAGTCCCGTCGGACCCAGCGCCACGACCAGCGCTGAGCGGGTCACCAGCGTCAGGAACTGCTCGATGACGCCGGCCGCTGCCTCGCGCCCACCTTCGCGGGTCAGCAGGCGCTGATCGAAGTCCGAGCTGAGCAGCATCGTCAGCTCAGCCTCGCTGTGAACACCGTAGAAGCTGAGCAGATCGGCGAAGGCCTGCGGGTTTTCTTGCTTGAGACGATTGAAGTTGGCGAAGCGCCCCTGCGCCGCCGCCAGCGAGAGCTCGTTGCCTTCGCCGTTGAAGAACACGCGCGAGACCGCAGTGCCGAGGAAGCGCAGCGCTGGCCGCTCGGTGTCGCGCTCGCGCTCGTCGGCCTGCTGGCCAGCCGTCTCAAGATCGGTCGCCGGGCCGGACAGCAGATTGACCAGCCGCGTGCCGACCTCCGAGCGGGTAAAGTTGCGCTCCAGGTAGTAGAAGCGGAAGTCCTCGCCGACGCTGCTGGGCTTAGATGGCGGCAGCCCAGTCTGCTGGAACAGGAAGCGGCTGACGATGGCCAGCCGCGTGTCGGCCGGCACGTCTCTGAGCAGGGCATAGACAGCGCTGAGCGCGGCATCGCCTCCCGGCAAGAGCTCAAGCTGCAAGCGCTTGGCACCGCGCTCGATCGGATCGAACTTCGCCGCGACGCTGACCAGGAAGCGCAGCAGGTACGGCTCGTCCAGCAGCAGATCCGAGCTGGGGTCATAGGCGGGGCGCAGGATCTGGCCGGTGACCCGGCTCTGCACCGGCGTGCGCGCCTGCTGCACAAAGGCGAGCAGCTTGCCCTGGTCCAGCCAGATCGTCGTGACCTTTTTGACTAGCTCGGCCGAGTAGCCAGGCGGCTTCTGCGTCGCCAAGAAGTAGACCTCGTCGGCCAGGCTCTCGCTCTGCTGCGCCAAGAGCTCGTACTCAGGCGCCTCGCGCGAGTCGGCGGCGAGGTCGGCAATCGCCACGGTGTGCGTGACGGGAGCGCTGGAGAGGCGGCGCAGGTCGTCGATCGAGACGTCGGTCTTGTCGATCGCGGCCTGGGCCTGGGACTGGTTTTGACTCTGGGCCACGAGGGCCTGGCGCGCCTGCTCCGCTCGCGCTTGCAGGATCCGCCCCTGGGTGGCCAGCGCCTTGCGCTCGGATTTGTCCGAGGCAAACAGGAACGAGAACAGGCCCGGCTCTAGCACCTGGGCGACCTTGTCGAGAAAGAAGAGATCGCGCTGGGCCGATTTGTAGCCCAGGCGCAGCTTCTCGGCGGGATCTTGCTCGGCCCGCGCGTCGTTCTCAAGATGGATGGCCCCGCGGCGCAGCTCAATCAGCAGATCCAAGATCTCGCCGGCCGAGCTAGACAGGTTGGCCTTCAGCGTCGTCTCTAGGTCACCCACCCGCGACGGCACCCCTGGCAGCCAGTCGATGTAGTCCTGGACATAGGCCTTCCAGTCGGCGCGCAGCTGACCCAGGGCATCCGCCCCCTTGCTCAGCTCTCCGAGAAGGATGGTCAGGGCCGCGTGCTCATCGGCGCTGGCGGAGCTGCCGGCGGCGTACCACAGCTGTTCGGCTGCGGTCACCGGGTGATCGAGCAGGGCATAGACGCGGCGGGTCGGGATGTCCTTCTTTAAAGATGCATAAATATGCTCATATAGGGCGCGTTCTTGTGTGTCATTGCCAATGCCGAAATTATCGTAAAAAGCGCTATATAAACCAATAATTGCTTTCCGCGATTCTTGGGGTATTTTATTGATCTGCTCCGTCAGGTTTGTCTCATCGCTTTTCTTGCTAATAAGCCCTTCGGCTAGATCACTAACATGGTGTCGAGAAGGCAGCCCACGCAGGACGGCAATGACGCGCGCAAAGCCAGGACTCGTCAGACCAGAGCGGACAATCTGCTTGACATAATCCCAAAGGTTCTGCCGCGGTTCATTGGACTTCGGGTCATAGTAATTGCTATTGTTCCTGCGGGCATAATCCTCTAACAGCAGGCCGCGCTGCCGCAGCGTCAGGGCCTCGATCTCGGCCAGCGCCGACTCGTAGCGGCCGGTGGCGATGGCACCGACGATGCGGTCGGCGACGTAGCGCACCGTCTGCTGATCCGCCTCATCGTTGACCGGGCTTTGGCTTGTCGCTGGGCTGGCGGTAAGCTCCGTCGCTGGCGCCGGGGCGTCGGCGGCGTTCTCGGCCGGCGGTGGCGCGGTCCCGGCAAGCTGCTCGGCCCGCAGGCGAACCTGCGAAGCCGGCGGCCGTACCGTCCGCGTGCGCGGCGCGCGGGGGGCGGGCTGCGGCGGGCTGCCGTTGGCAGTTTCGCGGACGGGATTGCCTTTCGCCATGGTGATTTAGCGCACGCTGTAGTGTGTGAATATGTCCATTTATCAGACAATCCTTGGTTCGCTGAATTGAAAATCTGCTGATGTAAGATTATTTTGACATGGGATGGCGAGAAGAGTCGCCCGCAGCCGGATTGATACAAAGCCCGGCGGTAGGGTGACATCGATGGTCACTCCGTTAATAAATGAACGAACGGGTGTGTCAATAAGTAGACGCACTGCGGAGGCCCCGGTTTGGACTGTGGCAATTGCGACATTTAACCCCAATAGTTGGACAAAGTACGATATGCTGGCGAGCCTTCGGAAATTAAGGGCGATACGGATCTGGAATCGTTCCTCAATATCCGGACGCCGGTTTGACGGCGTAAAGACATGGTCGATGTCTCCGGAGCGGGGGGTCGCATCGATAAGGGCTTGCCGAAGCTCGGCGATTCTTGACTCCAATCGCGCCGTCGTGCCGGTCGGGGAGAGCGCGGGCGCCAGGCCGACAAACGTCCACACCAGCGGGGCTGATTCCCGCTCAGTCCGGTTGAGCGGATGCTGAAGCACGGGTGGGTCAGTGCCTGGGAGAAACAAGCTGCGGGGGAGGAACCTGTCGGCCAAGAGGACGCCCAGGGCGAGATAGGAATGACGAGCGAGCTGGGGCTCCCGAGCCAAGTCCTGCGGCCAGTCGATGCCACCGATGCTGGCTCGCATGGGGATCTGCCAGTACTGACCACGGGCAAACCGGAAAGAGATCTGCGGCTCATCGGGCAGCTCAAGCTGTACCTCGAGCCCGTCTTCAAGACGGAAAAACTCCGAGATCTGCTTGCTTCCGGCAGGTCCCCGTAGCGGCACTTCTAGGGGATAGGTGGCATCGTTGGCGTTGCTGTTCCACAGGCGAGCGGTAAGAACGCCGTCGTTGCTTGCAAAGGACCTTAGGTCAATCGTGCCTTCGATGGGCACACGCACGCTGCCGGCTTCCTGCTGCCCCTGCGACTGGATACGCCGATAAAGCGGGGCATCCCCGCGTAGCTGGCTACCGCTGGTGCTGATCTCTAGCCACTGTCCCGGTGCAAAGACGCTGGCATCGCCGACTAGCGGGCGGGACAAGACCAAGATCTGCCCGCCGTCAGGCCTGGCTTCGATGCCTTGGATCCGGGCGACGACCGCGCCGTTGTCGCGGCTCCAGCGCAGGCGGACACGACCAGCGGCGGCGTCGGTGATTTCGACGCGATACAGGCGGTTTTCTAGCGTGGCCCCTTGATCGGCAAAGCGAGCACGCAAGAGTCCTGGCACGCTGAACGTCGAGGTTGCGCTGAGAGACTCAGGGGAAAACCTGCCCGGCGCCAAGGGAGCCAGCTCGGGAATGGTCAGAGCCAGGCCGGGAGGGCTGGGCGGAAAAGTTGCCGGAAACCCCTGGGTCAGCCTTGCTTGCAGGGAGCCATAGGCGGGATGGCTCGGGTTGATTTCGAGCAACCGGACCTGCCAAACCAGCTGGGTACGGGTCGCTGTGTCGGGTCCGCCGAGTGCCTTCTCCTGCAGCACTGGGTCATCGAGGGTGCTGACGTCGCGCTCGAAGACTTCCAGGTACACAATCCACAGACTTGCAGTGGTGTCGTCGGTGGGAAGTTCAAGCGTAGGCAGCTTGAGGTTTGGGCAGAAGGGCTGATTGACAAAGTCGAAGCTACCCTGGACATCGACCAGCCGACCATCTAAGTAGACCCGGCCACCGTCGATTTGAATGCCGGTAATGGTGTTTCCTGTGGTCTGCACACGAACCCGAAGCCCCGCTGCGCTAGTAAGCGGCGCATTCGGGTCTTGCGGCACGGCAGCAGCAGGCCCAAGGATGTCCATTAGCGCCGTGCGCTCGCGCACAAGCTGGATATCGATCTGTTCGTTCCAGTCGGCGTCGAGCTGAGGACGGCCTTGCTGCAGGCGGACGGA
>CAZVMD010000237.1:0-11711 GCA_964628555.1 uncultured Myxococcales bacterium
TGACGGGATGGACAACCTGACGATGTACCTGCACGCCTTCCGGCCGATGCCGTAGCTGGGTGCGAGGGCGCCGCGGGGTCCTGCTTCTCGTTCCGATTGCCTCTCTCTTGTTCCTCGGCTCGGCTTCACCTTCCCTGGCTTCTGGCCCAATGCAGCTCACCACCAACACCACTGGCCTGCCCGCAGCGCTGACTGTGGCTGCGGACTGTGAGGCTCGCGATCACTGCGTCGTAGTGATCAAAGGCACGTTTCAGACCAGCCCCGATGGTGAGCTGTCCCTCGCGGAGATGCAGCAGCCCCTAACCACTGCCGACCAGCACTACGGCGAGCCCGGCAGCAGCAGCGTCCGCTATGAGTGTGACTTCGCGTTGTCCAAGCCCTATGCCGATGTGATCGTCGTCGGAAAGGCAGTCGCTCCGGGGGGTGAGCCAGTACGCACGCTGCCGGTAACTCTGGAGGTGCAGGGGCGGGTCAAAGAGCTTCGGGTATGCGGCGATCGGCACTGGGTCGCGGGTCTAGCCGGGGTGCGGGCCAGCGACCCGCTGGCTTTTCATCATCACAGCGGTAGGCCTGTCGTGTCCTGTTGGCCTCACCTGGCAGCGTGCCTGCGCCGCTCTGAAAGCAAGTCCAAAATAGACAGACTTCGACTCCCGCGTTCGCGCGTCCTCCCTTATTCCAGCTCAACGCGTGTCAGCGTAGAGATCTGACTCAGTTCGGTAAGCAGCGCTGGGATGGCCTCGGTCCTACAGCTCAGACGATATAGCTCGCACTCCATGGTGATGGGGCCAGCCTGATGCACCGCGGCATGCCACAGGTTGCGGGGCGCCTCGGGATCGGGATGCGGCTCATCCCCAAAGACCCCCGCCCGCACCTGCTCAATCCAGCGCTGCACGATCGCTTCAAAGTGCTCAGCCGCTGCGGGTGACAGCCCGCCGTCAAAGTCACAGCGCACCACGAGATCCTTGATGGGCAGATCGGGAATCTCGGAAATCAGCTCAAACGGATATCGTGTCGCTGGCATGCGGGACCCCCTTGCTGATGGCTGCTCGCGCTCTCTACTCATCAAATCGCGCCAGCCAGCGCTGCGTCGCTTCTTCTGCGGGGACGGCAGGTGTGCCACCAAAAATTGGCTGATGGTTGACATAGCGAAACCGAGCCAACAATCGACCAATCTGCTTATAGGCGGACATGTCTTCGTTGCGATTGCGATTGCCGAGGAGTGGCTTTTCGCCCGCCCGCAGCAGGACTCCATGTTTCATGGGATATAGACGGCAGGGCGGGGAGATTTGGGCCGCCAGTGGCTCGGTTCCACCCAGCAAACCGACCAGAGTATCGCCCACAATGGTCAACCAGCTAGCGCACTTGATGCCAGCTGGCTGGGTATGGCTCACAGCGCCCAATGTGATGTCTAGATCTGATAGGTCAATTCCTTGGAATTTGGCAGCTATCCGCGACATGGCTTCTGAGGCTTCGATATCCATGTCCTCGCATGGATCCCAGTTGATCCCGAAACCAGCGTGGCCGCTTTCAAACTTCAAGTCACCGATATAGTGGATGACTTTTTGCAGAAAACCATCTTGGTTGTCAATTAATGATTCTATCGGAAAACAGATCTTCATCGCCCCAATAGGCTCATCTTCTTCTTCATCTGCAATAAAATGCATAGAACTCGACGAGGGCTCATTTCGCTTGGTTCCAGCTTTCAAGATCAGCTGGTAAATGTCTTTTCGTGGCTTACTGTTTTGTAGCCAAAATGGAAGCAAATCCAAGGAATCAGCCCGAATTGGCTTAGCGCCGGTCATCGTTCCTGTTTCATAAAATTTGAAGCGGTGCCCAAAGTCGGCTACCACCTTTTTATAGAGCGAGATTAGGCCAGTGCTGCGCTCAAAACAGGAGCCCCGCCAATATATAGTCAGCTCTGCGCAAAGTACAAGAAAGGCAGGTCCTTCTGGATGACCGATTAGTTGATTGATTTCTTCTAGGTTTGTCATCGTCTAACCCGGCTTCTGGTGTTCATTAACAGCCACAGTTTTTCGCGTTAATTTTGACTGGCGCCCGATAGTTGGCGAGCTTCAGCTGGGCACGGCGCTGATTGCGACGCCAGCGATCGCCAGGGAATTTGAAATCAAAACATCGAATGATCGTCCCGGCGCCATTTCGCATTGTACAATCCGGGATCGTAGTGGGATTATTGCCATGGCGCTCGCCAATTTTGACATTATGACCTTGAAGGCAAGCGGGAGGAGCCTGTTTCAGCTCGTTTTCTAATTGATTGGACCAATTTTGTCGCGGACCCGGTCGTTTACTCCAGCCGCCACGGGGTCCCTGTTTGAACCCAGTTGACAACTTTTTGCAGAAAGCTTCACACAGACAGTCGCCTACAGCTTTTTCTTCTGCATTTAGCTGTGCCTGCGCGACGACAGGTGGCTGCAAGGCCCCCGCTAAGTCAGCAGTATTCTCGTGGTTCTGGAATTTTTTGTCGGTTAGGCGGCAGGCGTTCTTGCCATCCATCTTTACGTCGAAGGAATAGAGGATCCAGGTCGATTCCTTCATAAAGGTAGATGATTTTACGCCACCGGCGACACCGGCGTTGTCGCCGTTAGAGAGGGAGAACTCAGAGCCCTTGATGGCGATCATCATGCCGCCATCGGCCTTGACGGTAGTCGTCCCCTTGGCCAAGGTTGCCGACTGCGAGACGTTGGGATAGGGGATGGGGATCGGGCCGCCGGGGGATGGCGTCTTGCACACGTCGGGGATGGTGGCAATCGACACAGCATTGCTGCCCTTGTGCACCAGCGAGTTGGCGGCTCCGTTGACCTTGATGGTAACCGGCATGCGCTATCCCTTTGCTCTCGGCGTCCCGAGTAGAACAGCGGCCCGCTCGCCCAGCTCTGAGCTGGCCCAGACCAAGGAGCAGCTGCCACGGGCATACCCCTTGAGTCCTGCGACACTCGCCAGAATCATGTGCAGGGGACCGCCGGCTGCGCCAACATCTCCCCAGCAGTCGGCGGGCGCCAGGAAATCAGAGGGCGAGATAAAGCCCTCGCGGGTTCGCAGTGTCGCAAAGCCGAACTCATCAGCGCGATAGGGCTCGCCATTCATATCGCAGTAGATATCGGCCACTTGCGCCCCGGTTGGCAAGCCCTCAAGTGCTTGACGCAGGGCTTGGGTGAGCCCCTCTCCCAGGCACACGGTCTGAGTCTTGATTGGATTCTGCTCCAGGGCACTGCCCAAGCCCAGAACGGTCGCCAGCGGCTTGATGTCCCAAGCGCGGGCGCGGTCTGCCGCCAGCAACACCAGCGCCCCAGCCGCTTCACCTGGGATGAAGCCCCAGGCGTTCATGAGGGGTCCTGCTCCGTGCAATTGCTCGCTGGTTTCCAGCCACTCCAGGGTGTGTGGATCGAGGTAGCTGTCGACCCCAGCCACCACGCAGGCGTCTATCGCCGCGGCCTGGGTGTTTGAGGCTAGCTGCTGGCAGGCCTCCTGAGTCGCCAACAGACCTGCCGCGTGCCCGGCTGCAAACGAGGTGATCGACGCAAAGCGACCCAGATATCGGTTCTTCACCCCACGCTCTACGTGCGTGACGAGATCAGCGGGTAGACCTGGCCGTGGGCTTGGCAAGCCAAGCAGCAGAGACACTCGAATCGTCGACCGGATGCGCGTCAGCGATGCAAGCACTTGGTCAAGAGCGGGCACCAGCAGCGCTTCTAGACGTGCGGCCCCGACAGTTGCCAGATCGATCCATGGGGCTCGAGCGACCCGCATGGGCTCACCGACCATATCAACAATAAAGGGATGCTCACCGCAGCGGCTGATGCCTGCCCGTACCGCAGCGGCACATGCCTCTGCGCTTCGACCGACGGGAGTGTTAGCTCCCATTGCGGTGATCGCAATCGACTCACGATACTCAGCCATCGGAAGCCTCGTCGAGAGTGTCGTCGTCTGCCTCTTCATCGGCAAGCGGCCGATCTGCCCGCAGTACCCGTTTTTGCGTCACCAGTGTGCGAAGCAGCTTGTGGACCTTGAAATGACAGGGCAGGGCTGAATGAAAGACTAGCGAGACGCGCGGATAGTCCGGTTCCAGAATGACAGTGTGTAGCTTCCGAGGCGGGTGCAGCGTTCGTGTGCCATCGGAGAAGAATGTCCGGAAGCCCAGGTGAATTTTGGGCAACAGGAAGCGGCACAGCCCATTTGGCGTCAGCTGGCGGAGCTCTACCGGCTCTCCTCCGCGCAGAAACGTCGGGGTCTGTTGATCGGTCGGCGCACACTGGAAGTAGCGATCGTCCAGGTCTGCTGCCAGCAAGGGTTGTCGCGTTTTCTGCCAGTGTTCATCGTAGGTACCGGCCAAGTCCGCCCTCGGCAGCCAGTGGTTGGCGATCGCTCCTAGTCCGGCCGGGCTGGGTCGATCGTCCCAGGAGCGAATCAGCTTCTGCGGATCTTCAATATTTGGCAGCCGGACGGCGTTCGCACTCTGACGCGATGTGGCAAAGCCGATTCCAACAGGGTTTCGACGGTCCCAGCTGGGTGTCGTCGCTGCGGTTCGGGCATCGTGTCCACCGTAGGCCCGTTCATATACCAGGGGCATCTTGGCAAATGGCTGCGGCGAGGACATTCCCGCCCAGCCCCAGCTACGATCGCCAAAGACGCGAACCAGTTTGTGAATCGGCCCAATCGAAAATCCCGCATCTATCTCGGTAACCATGCGTCCCGGCGGTGCATAGGCATGGCCAACCACAATCACGTCTGTGGTTGTCTTGGTCAGGACCAGATCGGCGTCGTATTTGACACTGCTCTGTCCGGGCTCGCCGTAGTGTTCGGGAGACCATAGAACCTTGGGCTGATCCGCCGAGATATCCGTGCTGCCATCCGGGCGAATATCGAACGTTGCTTTGACCGCAACCAACCAGATCTCTGCGCCGCTCCGATCGCGCACCCACGCCCGCTCTGCTGCAAATGGAGTTCGATTGTCGATCTGCCACATTGGGAGGCCACGACTCCAAACGTGCGCATGTGTACCTCGGCCTTTGGCAGATGCCTAGCCCATTTAGGCTTAGTCTCCTTCGCTAGCTCTTGCATCCTCCCGACGGCGTGTTACGGTGCCGCCTCGCAGTCGGTGAGGGTATGCCAGCATGGACATCCGCGAAGCGAGCGAAGGGCAGGAGGCGACGCGTATCGGGCCGTATCGCATCGTGCGGCGGCTGGGGCAGGGGGGGATGGGCGCGGTTTATGAGGGGGTGCATGAGCTAATTGGTCGCAAGGTGGCGATCAAGGTTCTGCATCCACAGTACGCGGCGGACGCCGAGCTGACGGAGCGCTTCTTCAACGAAGCGCGGGCGGTCAATCTGGTCGACCATCCGGGGCTGGTGCAGGTGTCCGACTATGGCCGGCTGGCCGACGGCACTTCGTACATCGTGATGGAGTTCCTAAAGGGCGAGACGCTGGGGGAGCGCCTGCGACGGCTGGGGACGGCGCTGCCCCCCTCCGAGGTGGTGCGGCTGGCTTGGCAGATCGCTGACTCGCTGCTTACCGCCCACGAAGGAGGAATCGTCCACCGCGAGCGCAAGCTCAAACTACAGCTGCGCCCGAATGCCGCTTCTCTCCCATCGCCCGGTGGCGCAGGCAAGTAGCCCCGGTGTTCGTAGAGCGATCCCCATTGTGAGAAGCTGCCATGCCCTCGACCCACTCCCTCTTCCAACGTCTGCGCGCCGGTTCCGGCAGTCGGTCTCACGAGAGTGAGCACGATATGGATGATCTGCGGCACTCGATCTGCAAGAACCTGGAGCGGATCTTGAATGCGCGCTCGGGGATGTCGCTGTGCTGCGAGACGTATGGGCTGCCAGATATGACGCAGATCATCCACGGCATTCCGGAGAGAGCGCGCGAGATCGAGCAGGCGCTGGAGCGCACCATCCGGGCCTACGAGCCGCGGGTGTCGCAGGTCGAGGTGGAGCATGTGCTGAACCCTCCCGATCCGATGACCGCCTGCTTCAAGATCCGCGCCGCGGTGGCGACGGGAAAGAGCGCCGAAGAGATGTGGTTCGAGACGGTTGTTGTTTCTTCCGGGCGGGTAAGGCTAACGTAGCGCGCCGTAATGGATTCCCGCAGTGAGACTCGACGCGTTAGCGACTTCAAGCGCTACTACGAAGATGAGCTCGCCTTCCTGCGCGAGCTCGGTGCGGAGTTCGCCGCCGCCTATCCCGACATCGCCCGTGAGCTAAAGCTCGGCGGGCGGGATCCCGATGTCGAGCGACTGCTGCAGGGCGTGGCGTTTTTGACCGGACGCATTCGGCAGAGCCTCGACGCGCAGTTTCCTGAGCTCCTCTACCCGCTCTTGTCGCACATCTTTCCGTCGGCGATGCGGCCTTCGCCCTGCGCCGCGATCCTGGAGATCACGCCGCGGCCCAACATGCTGCGAGCGCCGTATGTGCTGAAGGCAGGCGCGGAGGTGCGCTCGGCTCCCGTCGACGGAACGGCCTGCGCATTCCGGACGATCTACGACACGCCGGTCTTGCCGCTGGTGCTGGATGATGTGCGGCAGACGGCGTCTGGAGTGTCGCAGTCGCGGCTGCACCTGGGCCTGCGGCCGCTGCCTAATGTGCAGCTTGCTGGCTTGGGCAAGCAGCCGCTGCGGCTGTACTTCCACGGCGCCAATGTGCAAGGCATGGGACGCGAGGCCTTCGGGCTGTTCGCTTGGCTCACGCACTACCTGCGCGGCGTGCGGCTGCGCGTGTTCGATGGCTCTGGCCAGGCGCTCGGCGAGACCTCGCTGGGCCGCGATGCGCTGCGCCCGCTCGGCTGGGAGCTGTCTGAGTCGCTGCTGCCGTATCCTCGCTATGCCTTCTCCGGCTATCGCCACCTTGTCGAGTACTTCCTGTTTCCCGCCAAGTACCTGTTTATGGATCTGCACGGGCTGGAGGTCCTGGCGCAGTTCCCGACGGCCGAGCGCTGCGAGCTGGTCTTTGATCTCGCGCCGCTGCCCGGCGAAGAGCTGGTGCTGTCGGCCGAGCACATTCGCCTCAACTGCGTGCCGGTGGTGAACCTGTTCCCGCATACCGCGACGCCGATCAGCGTCGATGGCACGCGCGGCGAGTACCCGCTGCGCCCGGAAGGCACGGCCCCCAGCCACTACGATATCTTTTCGGTCGAGCGGGTCATCGGCCACGTCAAGCGCAACCCGCGGCCGACGGAATACCACCCGTTCTTCTCGTTCTTTCGGGCTCCGGCGGAAGCGGGTGAGACGCCGGTCATGTATCAGGTGCAGTACCGCGCGCCCGTCGCTGAGCGCGTGGTCGGTCGCGAGGACCTGCCGGCTTATCCCGCCGGCCAGGTGCTGCTGTCCTTTGTCGAGCCGAGTGGCCAAGGCGCAGCGATGGATGCGGTGGTGTCGGTCGATCTGTTGTGCACCAATCGCGACCTGCCGCTGCGCCTGCGGCCCGGTGAGATCAGCCGCCCCACTACCGATATCCCATCGACGCTGAGCGTGCGCGATCTGGGCGCACTGTCGGCTCCGGCACCGGCTCCCGTCGGTGGCGATGGCCTGTGGCGTTTTTTCGCCCATGTCCTGGTCAGCCAGAATCACTTCCGCGATCGCGATGCGCTGCGCATCTTGCTGCAGCTCTTTCACTTTCCGGCCCGCTACAACCTGGCGGTGCGACAGAAGCTAGAGACGCTGCTGGAGTCGGTCGCCGAGGTGGTCGCCGCGCCGAGTGAGCGCATGGTCGGCCGGCCGCCAGCTCTGCTGCGCGGGACCGAGGTGCGCCTGTCGCTGCACGAGACACGCTTTTCGCACATGGGCGAGCTGTCGCTGTTTGGCTGCGCGCTCGATCGCTTCCTGGCCGAGAGCGCGGCGGTCAACAGCTATACCCGCATCCAGCTCCACGGCATCGATCAGGGCATTGACCTGACCTGGCCGGCGCGCATCGGCACCCAGGGGCTGATCGGATGACGGCTGCCGAGCGAGAGCCGGGCGCTCTGCCCTTGCCCGCGACGCACTACGCGCTGTTTCCGCTGCTGCGTCGGCTGGAAGCGCTGCACGCCGAGAGCCCCCGCCTGGGAGAGCGGGGCCCGGCACATAAAGAAGCGATCCGCCTGCGCCCCAACACCTCGCTGGGCTTTCCGCCGGGTGAGGTTGTGCAGCTTGAGCACGTCGGCAAGTACGAGACGCGATCGATCGTTACCACCAACCTGCCCGGTCTCTATGGGGCTGGCTCGCCGCTGCCGCGCTCGTATGCGCATCAGATCCTGCTCGAAGACGAAGAGCAGCCGCAGCAGCGCGAGTTCCTAGATCTGCTCTTGCATCACCGCGTCTATTCGCTGTGGTACCGCGGCTGGAAGCGACAGCGCTATGAGCAGGGCTTCGATCCGGCGGGACGCGATCCACTCTCGCGGGCGCTGCTCGACGCCATCGGCCTGCGCCCCGATACGCCGGAGGAACAAGTCGGCGTCGCGCCGGTGCGGCTCTTGCGCTACCTCGGCCTGCTCTTGAACCGCACGCGACCGCTTCCAGGGCTGCAGGTTCTGCTGCAAGACGAGCTGGACCTGCCGCTTACCATCGAGGCGCTACCAGAGCGGGTGCGCACCCTGCCCAAAGAGAGCTGGTGTCGCCTGTCGGCAGACCCACAGCGGGGCGGCAGCTTGGGGCGCGATCTGATCGTCGGTGCCAAGCGAGTCGATCGCCTGGGCGCGCTGCGCCTGCACATCGGTCCGGTGCCGTACGCGCAGCTGGCCGCCCTGTGGTACGGCGGCGCGCTGCAGCAGCGCCTGATCGCGCTGTCGCGCTTCTATCTGCGTCAGCCGCTTGACCTGATTTTGTCCATCGCGGTGCCTGCAAATCAGATCCCACGCCAGCGCCTGGGGGCAGGCGGGGGCGGCCTCGGCCGTCCGCTGAGCTTGGGTTCGCCGACGCAGGATCCGGTGCTCTTTGTTCTTCACACCTCCTTGGCCATCTACCCACAGAAAACGGAGCGAGCATGTTTCTCGTCGAGTATCGCGCCCTCCTCAAGCGTCTGAACCCGGTCTGCACCCGTGCCCTGGAAGCGGCGGCCAGCCAAGCCATTCGCCTTACGCACTACGAGATCGCGGTCGAGCACCTGTTGCTGCGGCTCTTGGAAGAGCCGAGCGGCGATGTTGTTTCGATCTATCGTTCGCTCAATACCTCGACGACACCGCTGATCCGCGCGCTGCAGCGCGGCCTCGATGGGCGCAAGCGGGGCAACAGTGGCCGGCCGGTGTTCTCGCCGCTGCTCGTCGCCTGGCTGCAGGATGCCTGGCTGCTCGGCTCGGTCGAAGGACAGGCCAGTCGCGTGCGCTCGGGGCACCTGTTGTCCGTGCTGCTGCTGCAGCCCGAGCGGTACGAGGCCGCAGCGTATTCGGAAGCGCTAGAGAGCCTCGATCGCGAGGCCGTGCGTCGTCGCCTCGATGAGCTCACGACTGGCTCGGCCGAGGCGGCGCTGGCCGCGGCCCTGGCGGCGGAGTCGGCGGCAACGACCGCGGTAGGGGCCAAGCCAGGCGCTGCGGCGAGCGAAGCTGCCGCCGGAAAAGCCGCCCCCAGCATCAGCGATGACAGCGCGCTCGGCCGCTACACCTACGACCTGACCGCTCGCGCCCGCGCCGGTCAGATCGATCCCGTGCTCGGCCGCGATCGCGAGATCCGCCAGATGCTCGACATCCTGGGACGGCGCCAGAAGAACAACCCGATCATCGTCGGTGAGTCGGGTGTCGGCAAGACGGCACTGGTCGAAGGCTTGGCGCTGCGCATCGCGCACAAGGATGTTCCGCCGCCGCTCCTAGAGGTCGCGGTTCGCACGCTGGACATGGGCCTGCTGCAAGCCGGTGCTGGCGTGAAGGGTGAGTTCGAAGCGCGCCTGACGGCGGTCATCAGCGAGGTCAAGGCCTCGCCCAAGCCGATCATCCTGTTTATCGACGAAGCGCACACGCTGATCGGGGCCGGAAATACCTCGGGCGGCAGCGATGCGGCGAACCTGCTCAAGCCGGCGCTGGCCCGTGGCGAGCTGCGCACCATCGCTGCGACGACGTGGAGCGAGTACAAGAAGTACTTTGAAAAAGATCCGGCCCTGAGCCGCCGCTTCCAGCTCGTCAAAGTTGACGAGCCTTCGCGCGAAGCGGCCATCGATATGATGCGCGGGCTGAGCGCTCGCCTGGAAGCGAGCCACGGCGTTCACCTGCGCGATGACGCGGTGGTGGCCGCGGTTGAGCTATCGCGGCGCTACATCGCCGGGCGCCTGCTGCCCGACAAGGCCGTCGATCTGCTCGACACCTGCGCGGCCCGCGTCAAGCTGGCGCTGTCGACCGAACCGGCCGAGCTAGAGCAGCTTGTCCGCAAGGCCGAAGCCATCGGTCGCGAGCGCAGCGCGCTGCTGGAGGATCTGCGCCTGGCCGGTGAGTCGAGCGCCGGGCACGCCGGGCTGGCCGCGCTGGATGCCGCTCTGGCCGAAGCGCAGCAGCAGCGCAGCGAGCTAGAGGCCCGCTTCCGCAAAGAGCAGGAAGCCGCCGAGGCGGTCTTGGCTCTGCGCCAGCAGCAGGCGGAGGCGCGTCGGCAGACCCCAGCCGCCCCTACCGCCGATCACGTCGTGCCGGCGGTGACGCCAGGCGATGCGGCGAACTCAAGCGCGAGCCCGCCGGTCGACAGCGAAGCCCTGCGCGCGGCGCTGGCCAGGCTGCGGTCGGTGCAAGGCAAGCTGCCGCTGGTCTCGGTCGAGGTCGATCCCGAGACCGTCGCCGCCGTCGTCGCCGACTGGACCGGCATCCCGGTGGGCAAGATGGTGCGCGACGATGTCGCCGCCGTGAACGCCATCGAAGATCGACTGATGGGTCGCATCCGCGGTCAAGACGCCGCCATCTCGGCGATTGCCCGTCGCCTGCGCAACGCTCGCGCTGGCTTGCAGGATCCGCGGCAGCCGCTGGGCGTGTTTTTGCTGGTTGGCCCCAGTGGTACCGGCAAGACTGAGACGGCTCTTTCCGTCGCCGATCTGCTGTTCGGCGGCGAGCGCTTCATGTGCACCATCAACATGAGCGAGTTCCAAGAGAAGCACACCGTCTCGCGCCTGATCGGCTCGCCCCCCGGCTACGTCGGCTATGGCGAGGGCGGCGTGCTGACCGAGGCCGTGCGTCAGCGCCCGTACTCCGTCGTCCTGCTCGACGAGGTCGAAAAGGCCGACCCCGAAGTCCTGAACCTGTTCTACCAAGTCTTCGACAAGGGCATGCTCGCCGACGGCGAAGGCCGCGTCGTCGACTTCCGCAACACCGTCATCTTCATGACCTCAAACCTCGGCACCGACATCACCATGGGGCTGGCCCAGCGCGGCGAGCACCGCCCGCCGGTCGACGAGCTAAACCAGGCCCTGCGCCCTGTGCTGACCCGTCACTTCAAGCCGGCCCTGCTCGCGCGCATGACCATCGTCCCCTACTTCCCCATCGGTCGCGACGTGCTGCGCCAGATCGTCGACCTCAAGCTCGGCCACGTCGCCGCCCGCCTGCGCGAGAGCCACAACGTCAAGCTCAGCTTCGCCCCCGCCGTCCCCGACGCCATCGCCGCCCGCTGCCAGGAAGCCGACACCGGCGCCCGCAACGTCGACCACATCGTCCGCGAGCACCTCCTCCCCGTCCTCGCCACCGCCGTCCTCTCCTACCTCGCCGACGGCGAAATCCCCCCCCACCTGTCCGTCACGCTGGATGCGCAGTCGCACTTTGCG
>CAZVMD010000238.1:0-11673 GCA_964628555.1 uncultured Myxococcales bacterium
CCCCGCTCCCCCCGCACCACCACATCAGCCCAACCATCGCTGTTTACGTCCCCCACCGCCAGCTGGACCGGTTGCGGGGCGGCGTTGGGGATGAGGTCGGTTAGGGGGGCGAGGGTGCAGGTGTTGCTCTGGGCGAGGGCGGCTTGGACGGTGCCGTCGGAGCGCAGGGCGATAAGATCGGCGAGGCCGTCGCCGTTTACGTCGGCGGCTTGCACTTGCAGCATGGCGGAGGGGCTGCTGAGTGCGTTCTCGGTGACGGCTCCCGGCTTGAAGCGGTAGAGGAAGAGGCGGGGGTCGTTGCGGTAGGCGATGGCGACCAAGTCGACGCCGTCGCCGCAGGGCAGGACACCGGCGGTCTCGACGGGGCCAGGCAGGGAGCGCTGGGCGGCAGCTGAGGGCTGCGCAATCAGGCCATCGGGATCGCGCGCATAGCGCGTGATGCTGCTGCCACCGCGCGGCAACAGAGCAAGCTGATGGCTGCCGGCGACCTCGAAGTCGCCAGTGAGCAGCAGGTAGTCAGGCGGCGTGTCGGTGTTGGTGTTACTCAGCGTGGTGCGAGTGAACATTCCGCGCGGCGACTTGCCGGCGCTGCGCACCAGCGACACCAGCGCTGAGCCGGTCAGCTGCGCATCGCTGTACACCAGCAGGTCATGGCGGCCTGCGGTGGCGAACGAGAACGGCGCCGCCACCACGTGCGAGCCGGGGATCGGAGCCAGCGGAGCGGGCGGGAGGACGGTCTGGAGGCCGCCAGTCGAGCCAGCGAACAGTGCGAGCTGGCCATCGCTCAGCTGACAGGCGATGTCATCGGGCTGCGCGCCACCGACTCCGTCGAACTGTCCGGCGGCGCAGGCGCGGGCGGTGGTGGGCGTACCGAACAGGGCACCCGGCCGGACTGCCAGGACCGGGCTGGCGACCGGCGCGGTCCCAGACAGATCGAAGAAGGGCAGGGCGGTCACAATCGTGTCGTTGCTGGCGCTGCCGATGGTAGCTAGGCCAAGCTTGCCGCTCTGATTGAAGCTGCCGGCCACCAGTACCGGGTTGCCGAGCGGGACCAGCGTGGCGTCCGAGATGCTGGGTGAGCCGGCACTATTGCTGCGCAGGATCCGCAGCTTGGCCATGCCAGCCATGGGCTGAATGAGCACGCCGACGTCGCGGCGACCATCGACGCCGAGGTCATCGACCAAGGCCAGCTGTGCATACAGCGGGGGCTCGCTGCTGCCGGCAGGCAGGATGGTTTCGCAGATGCCGGTGGGGGACTGGGCATCTGCCGCGTCCACACTGCAGACCAAGACGGCGCCATCTTTGTCGACCGCGGCTAGATCTTGCTTGCTGTCACCGATGAGATCAGTGACCAGGACCGCCTTGGGCGCAAAGCGCAAGTTCCGCGGCTCAAGACAGGCGAAGGGCAGGGGTGAGTCGGGGCCAGTGGCGAGGCAGATCGAGATCGTGCCATCGCCCGTGGTCGGAGCGTCGATGATCAGCAGGTCGTCGAGCCCATTGGTGTCGACGTCGCTGAGCTGAGCGTACAGGGGCCCGGGAGTGGACCTTACGCGAAACGAGCGCTGGTTCGTCAGGCTGCTGCCGGGGTTATACAAAACCAAGGCATCGGTCTCGCTGACCAGCACGACGTCGATCTGGCTGTCGCGATCCTGGTTCCCGAAGAGCACGTGCTGGGCGCGGAAGTCCAGCGGCAGGCTCAGAGGAGCAAAGAGGTCGGCGGTGGGCGAGATGCCGACGCAGCGCTCGCTGATCGGATCGCAGGTCTCGGTCGCCCCACAGATGCCCGGCGTGGCGACGCAGTTTTTCGGATTGGTGCGCGACAGGCCGCCAAACAGCGCGTCGCAGCTTGTGCCAAGAAGCAGTCCCAACAGCAACCAGGAACGCAGGCTCATCGGTTCCCCCCGTTTGGCAAGCGCGTGTGTCGAAAGGCGGTGTGCGGCGTCAGCTAGGGCGTGGCAGGTACCATGCGTTGCTCACCGGGCAGGGCGATCAGCACGGCGCCGCCCGCCCCCAGCGCCAGGCCGGCGGTAATCAGCCCACCCGCCAGTCCTGCCGTCGAGTAAAGGTCGCGGCACTCCCCGCCGGGAGCAAGCGCGCTCTTGATACAGCTGCCATTGACCGCTGCGGCACCGATGCCAAAGCCCAGGCTCAGCGCGCCGCCGGCCAGCAGCACCGAGCCAGCCACGATGCGCCAGATCGGCCGCGGCATGCGGCGCTTGACCAGGCGAGGCGGTAGCGGCGCCGGCGCGGGCTCATTCTGCGACAGCTGCACCTCGACCTGCCGCTTCTCGCCATCGGTCAAGGTGATGTCGCGCACCTCGGGCAGGTAGGTCGGATGGCGCAGCGTCAGCTGGTGCCGGCCGCTGAAGACGACGTGGCTGTACGGCGTGTTGCCCACGCTCTTGCCATCGAGCAGGAGCTCGGCGCCATCGGGATCGCTCTTGACCTGCAGCGTGGCTCGGGCTCGGCCGTGACCGTTTTCGTAGACGCGGCTGACCAGGGCGACCAGGGCGCTGGCTAGCTGCTCAGGAGTGCAGCTGCTGCAGGTGTGCTCATCGGCGCTAGCTTCCTCGCCTACTTCCAAATCGAGCAGGCCGACGCGCAGCTGCGCTCCGGTGGCGCTCTGGCGGACGCGCAGGGCCAGCACGGCTTCGGCTTCGACCTTGCGCGCCAGATCGATCTGACAGCTGGCTTGGGTCAGACAGCCGGCCAGCTGCTGCGAGCCGGCGAGCTGCAGCGCGAACTCGCGCGAGAGGGGCGACAAGCGATGGCTCAGCAGGCCCTTTTCGACCGCCTGCAGCAGGCGCTGGCGCAGCCCATCGGCCAGGTCGCGCCAGTCTTCGATCAGCAGCACGCCGGGCAGCAGGCTCAGCACCAGCGCGCCGCTGGTGACGTCGCTGCGCAGCTCACCGGCGCGACCGGCCAGGATCTGCACCTGATCTTCGATGCGCTGGGCGCCACGCGACAGCGCGATCTTGTGCTCGGCGGGCGAGACCAGAAGCGGCACGGGCAGGGGCAGACTGCCGACGATCCGGCCATCGACGAAGACCAGCGTGCCGCGCTCGCCGCGGATGGTCAGGCTTCCCGACGGCGGGGCCGGGGTGCCGAGGACGCGCTCGGCTTCGCGGATGGCCAGCGTCAGCTCGGACTCG
Organism: uncultured Myxococcales bacterium; assembly: GCA_964628555.1. GTDB lineage: Bacteria > Myxococcota_A > Polyangia > Palsa-1104 > JAEUJZ01 > JAEUJZ01. The sequence continues at coordinate 3,153 of CAZVMD010000238.1, forward strand.
GCAGCCGGCGAGCTCGGGGGCGGCGTGGCGGCCGTCGGGGCGCCAGCGGCAGGAGTGCCGACATCGAGCTCCGGATCAGCGAGGAAGCGACGCATTAGGTCATAGGCGTCGAGGGAGCGCCCCTCGGCCTGCGCCAGCCGACCCAGCTGGTACAGCGCCAGCGCGCTGGGCTGAGCTTGATACGCCGCGCTGAGAGCCGTCTGCGCCGTCGCCAGATCACCGGCCGCCAGGGCTGCCTGACCCCGCGCCAGGGCCTGCTTGGCGACCACTTCGCTGTCTTCGACCGGCCGCCGCGGGCTGCGCGCCAGGGCCGTGGGCAGCAGCCAAGAAAGCTGCAGCAGGAGCATGAGCAATCCGACGGGCCAGGTCCTGGCACTCGGTCGGCGTGACTGCAAGGTCGGCGGAGTGGGGAGCGCTACCTGAGGTTCGTGAGCCATCGACACAGCCTGGGCGCTGTCATCATATCAGGTCTCGTCGGTCTGCGTCGCGCCGCGGCGGGCTGTGCGTGGCAACCGACGCCGGCTAGCGTGTCCTACGTCGAGCCTGCGGCTCCGAACCTAAACATGTGTCGTATGGGTATATTGCTGATTCGATAATAAATGAGGAATGCGATAATTTATCGCTTTATTTGTTTGCCTGTTTTTAAGGCGATGATTGGTTTTGTGTTGCAATATTCGTTGCGCGTTACGTGGACTGGCCCCTAGCCGCCGAAGCCGCCGCGGCCACCGCTGTGGTAGCCGCCACGATGGCTGCCGTGGCTGCCGCGCGGGGGCGGGGCCGAGTGGTGGAAGATGCCGTGGAAGCGCGGCCGGGCCCGCGGACCCCCGAAGCCGCCGTGTGCTCGCTGATAGAAGTGGTGACTGGTGATGACGGTGTGGCGATGGCGCGGCGTGTACATGCGACAGTAGTGAAAGTAGCGATAGGACGTGCCGCCGATGTAGGTGCGGACGACGGGCTGCGTCGCGACGCGCTCGCCCAGCAGGTCGTCGAGGCCCAATAGCGCGGTCTGGATGCCGGCCTGGCTGTAGCGCAGGAAGGGCTCGTTGAGGTCGTCCTCCTCGGTGATTGGCTCTGAGTCGCTGCCCAGGGTCTCGGTCAGATAGACGACCTGGCGAATCCCGTGGCGGGCCAGCGTCTCGGCATCGGGCAGATCCGAGCCGTTTAAGTAGTAGCGGTTGTCGAGCGCTTCCGGGTCGGGCTCGGCATCGCGAAAGGCCAGGCGCCAGGCGTCGAGCAGGAACATCGGTCGGCTGCCCGAGCTGCCGGCTTCGGGCAGGCGCGGCCGCAGCGTGACCAGCGCCGACAGCGTCTCTTCGGCGGGGACAAGCTCGCGCTCGGCCGGCCAGTTGTTAAAGGTCAGGACTAGCGACACCGGGTGGTTGGCGTAATGGCTAACCGCGTTGCCAAAAGCCGCCGAGGCCGCACCGCGCAGATCGACGATCCACAGCGTGTCGGGGGCCAGGCCCGCGGCGGCGACCAGCGCTCCGGCTTGCTCGGCGCGGCGCACGATCTGCAGGCTGCGCACATCGGGCAGCTGACCAGGGGCCGCGTCTTCGCCCAGCGCCGCCAGCAGCGTCCACTTGCTGTAGCGAGCCCAGGGATCCTCGGCCGGTAGCTGCCACGCCGCAAAGGCGCGCGCCGTCGAGGGCAGCAGCAGCTGATGCGGTGGCGGAATCTCTTCAGCGCGGACGAAGAACTCGGCCGACGGCGGGCGGGCCGTGGCGCAGGAACCAGCGAGCAGTGCAAGCGGGGCAAAGACCTTGGGTCGCATGGCAAGCCTCTAGCTCAGGGCGCCGCTCGGGCGGCCAGGCGGGGGGATGTCTTCCACCTGCACGAACACCGGCAGGCACAGGGCGCTGTGCGAGGCATGACTCTCGGGCGTCAGGCGCGCGAAGTAGCCGACGAAGGCACCGTTTAGCAGATACACACCCAGGGTGACGAGCAGCGGTCCATCCGGGCTATCGATGCGGCGCTGCGGCACAAACTCTTGCACCACCCAGACCTCACCCTGCTCGCTGTCAGCCAGCGCCAGATCGACCGCTCGCTCCCAGTCGGTCGGCGTCAGCAGCGAGCCGACAAAGACCTCTTCGCCGACGCGGCCCAGGGCGCGCTTGAGCACCCAGCGCCCAGGTGTCGCCAACAGCTCCGCCTTGCCCAGCTCGAAAAGCGAGTAGGTGCGCGGCAGGTAGCGCAGGGCCTGCTTTTCGGCCGGGCCTAGCTGATCGTGCAGGGCATGGGCGCGGGCGAAGGCCTGCTTGGACTGGCTGTAGATCGCGGCAAAGCTCGACAGGCAGCGCACACCACCTTCGGCCACCACCTGCGCAATCTCGGCCAGGTTGTGCTGGCCTTCCATAAACTCCGTCGGAAAGTAGCGATACAGCACGGTGACTTCTTGCTTGCCGACGTACAGCCGGCGTCCGCGACGGCGCAGTGCGGTAGGCGAGGCCAGGATGGCGAGCGCGCCGCGGCGCTTGAGCTCACGCTGCAGGAGGGCGCAGACCTGTAGATCTTCGGCGTAGGCCGTCGCGTAGATGAGAGCGATGGCTCCGCGGTCGGCGCTCATCGCGATCAGCTCCTGCGCCAGATCTTCGACGACAGTCGTGGGATTGTGACCGTGACAGAAGCCAGCCGCCTGGGCCAGGTGCGGCAGGGCCAGGGCTTCGTTATGACCGCCCGGGCAGTCGGCGTTGATCTCGCAGGCCTGCCAGCCGCTCTCGGACAGCAGCAGATCGACGCGCACCAGGCGACCGCGGTCACCGGCCTGCTGCGCGGCTTGGGCCAGCCGCACCACGTCGGCACAGAAGCCGTAGCAGCGGGCCTCATCGGCATCCCGCAGCGCCAGATCCGCGACGTGATCGATGAGCTGGGCTGCCGCGCTTGCGGCGCTGATCGCCTGGCGGTGGAGCTCACGGCTAAGCAACAGCGGATGCAGGTTGACGCGCCGGCTGCCCTCAACCCAGGCATCAAACAGGAAGTAGCGCTGCGCTAGCTCGCGCTCGAACAGCGGATGGGACAGCGGATCGCGCAGAGCCAGCGGCTCGACGCAGATGCGCTCGGGTCCCAGCTGTGCAAGCGGGATCATTTCATCAGCCCCTGCAGCGTGCTCCACAGCGTCGGATCCTCGTCGCCCAGCCCGTAGTACAGCACGCCAGCGTCGGCGGCCACCAGGGCTTCGAGCTCGTGCAGGCGCCGCGCGGTGGTGTGGGCGTCATCGAACCAGACCTCGTTGCGCTGGTTCTTCCCGTCGGTAAATGAGTAATGCAGGCTAGCGTCGGCAGCCCGCAGGACCTGCAAGTGCTGCGCGGCGGCCAAGCCGGCGGCGGCCAGATACGACAGCGGCTGGCTCGTGTTGCCGAGAAACTGCACGCCGTAGAGCGGCAGCGCGAAGTGGGTCGCAGGCAGGCCACTCTGGCGAGCGGCCAGGTTGACCACGCTCGCGGCCCAGGGCGCGTCCGTGGTGGGGCCAGGGCTACCCTCGCAGCAGCTGTAGTCGAGGGTCAGCGAATAGACGGTGCGCAGGCTGCCAGAGAGGGCGCTGAGGTTGACGGCGCTACCCATGGGCAGATCGCTGGGCTCGGTGCTCGACGGTGGCGCAAAGATCGACGGCTTGCGTCCGGGGGTCTGCGCGGCCAGCGCTTTGACCCAGGCCGTGACATCGGGCTCGCTCTCGGCCGGCAGCGGCGGCAGCGCGACCACCAGGCCATCGGCTTGGCTGGCGAATGCCGCGGCTCCCGACGCGGTCAGGTCGCGCTGCACGGGATCGCGTAGCAGAGCAGCCAGCCGCGCGGGGGCAAGATCCTGGCCTAGCTCATCGCGCGCCGTGATGCCCAGCTCCACGCGCTGCAGGCGCGAGCGCAGGAACGACACCGTGCTGCGCAGCGCCTGCTGGGCATCGGCGTCGCGCGGCGTGACCACACCCTCACGAATCGCCGGACAGAGCAGGATCGCGGTCGAGACCACGCTGCGCAGCGCATCCTGCTGCAGCGCCTCGCGCTGGCCGGCGTCGAGCGTGCAGCGCTCAATCACCAGGGTCCCCGAGCGCTTGCGCAGCGGCTCATCGCTGATGCCGCCGCCACAGCCAGCCAGCTGACTGGCCAGGAGCAGCGTCGCCAGCTTCGCAGAATAGCCGGTCACGCGGGCAGGTTGAAGCAGGCTTGGCAGCATCGGGCTCCCCATCTCGCTCTCTTAGCCTCCGAAGTTGAACAGCGTCGTCAGCGTGAACAGCAGGCGGAACTGGCAGGGGATGGCTAGGGCGGGCTCGGCGCCCTCGCGCGGGATGCGCAGCGCCGGGTTGCCATCGACCCGGCCAGTCCCCCCCAGGCGCATGTCCAGCAGCAGGCGACCCGAGCTACGCTCCCCTCGATACATGGGCAGGTTGATGCCCAAGCCGCCGCTGCCGCCGAGCAGCCAGGCCTCTTCGGCGCTTGGACCCGGGACGCTGCCGACCAGGTCGCGGCGGGCATAGACGATGTCGAAGCTGGCCGCCAGGTACAGCGGGGCCGACGAGCGCGACAGGTTCCAGCGATAGCCCACACTCATCGGCACATCGAGGCGGCGCTGCAGGCCGCTGGGATCGATGGCCGTGGCCACACCCACCGCAAGCTCGGGCAGGATGCCGTTGTTCGACGGCGAAAAGACAACCTGCGCCCCGCTGTAGGCGGTGCCCCCCAGATCGCCGCTGAGCATGCCGACTAGAGCCCGCAGACCCAGGCCGAAGACTGGGCTGGGCGGCGCTGCTGCGACGGCGGCGGGAGGTGTCGATGAGCCAGGCTCCACGGCGACGGCAAGCGGCGCTGGGCCCGGGGCTGGCGTGGGTACTGCGTTGCTACCGCCCGCTTCGACAGTCGGCGGCAGGGGCAGTGTCGCCTCGCCCGGGGTCTGCACCGGCGTCGGACCGCTCGGCAGCGGCTGCGCCTGGCCCTGGCGATACAGCGTGCGCTCGGTGAGGTGCCCCAGCGGGTCATAGACCTCGACCAGGCCATCCAGCCAGCCCTCGCGAAACTGCAGCACCTCGGCCACGCTGCCCGAGGCGTGATAGGTCAGAACAAGGCCGCTCTGCTGGCCGAAGCGACAGCGCGCGAGGCGCAGCGGCTGCCCCTGACAGAGCAGCGCGGCGAGCTTGCCGTTGCTATGTAGCTGCGCCTGCGCCTCGGGATCGGGCGCCACAACGGCCACCGGCGGCCAGGGCGTAGCGACCGGCGGGCTGCTTGGCAGCGACGGCGCTGGCGTGACCATCGGCGGGCTGGGGCTTTCCGCTTCGGGGCCCTCGGCGAGGGCGGGAAGCGGCCAGGCGGCAGACACCGTGGCCAGCGTCAGCGCAGATAGAAGGCGGCAGCGGCTCCCCATGAGCATGCAATTGTACGCGCCTCGACTGCGCTTCGCAGTATGCTCGCGCACCCGCCTTGGTGTCGCCGCTGCCGACGCGACCACGGCCTAATGAGGAGCCGATCGTGAAGCCCGCGAAACTTTTGCTGCTTGCCGCGCTGAGCCTGTCTGCCTGCGCCGACGTCGGATCGTCGGCCGGCCAGCCGGATCCGACCGTCTATAACGCCGACTGCGATCCCATCTTGGGCCAGGGACCGAACCTGCCCTGCGCCATGCCCTGGCCTTCCAACCTGTACCTGGTGCCCGACGGCTCGCCGCGCACCGGCTATGCCCTGCGCTTTGGCCCCGGCTCGCTGCCCAGCAACAACCAGGGCCGCAGCGTCCGGCCTGAGGGCTTCGCGCACCTCGACGGCTATGGCCCCAGCACGCAGATCCTGGCGCTGTTTCCCAACCTCGATCTGCGCGACCTCGCGACCGAAGAGCACATCGAGCGCTCGCTGGCCGCCGATGCCGCGATCGTGCTGTTGGAAGATCAGCGCGGCACGCTGCGGCGGGTGCCGTACTTCGTCGAGCTTGACGGCTATGAGGGCGATCCAACGCTGCAGACGCTGTTTGTGCGCCCGGCCGAGATCCTCAAAGAAGCGACGCGCTATGTCGTGGCCTTCCGCGGCCTGCGCGACAAGAGCGGCAACCCGCTGGCCCCGGCTCGGCCCTTTGTCCGCCTGCGCGATGGCGACACCGACGATGTGCCGGTGCTGGCGGCGCGCCAGGCGCGCTTCGATCGGGTGTTCGAGACGCTGGCCAGCCAGGGCATCGACAAGCGCTCGCTCGTTGTGGCCTGGGACTTTGTGACGGCCAGCAGCGCCGCGATGCACGGCGATCTCTTGTCGATGCGCGATCAGGCGCTGGCGCTGGCCGGCCCGCAAGGAGCGCCGCTGACCGTCGAAGGCATCACCGAGTACGTGCCAGCGCCGGATGGCAGCGGCAAGCCGGTCGATGCCGATATCGCCGTCGAGGTGCGCGGTCACTTCAGCGTGCCCGACTTCTTGGCCGACTGGTCGCTTCCCGGCTTTAGCGGCAGCCGCATTCGTCGCGATCGCGGCGGCAAGCCACAGGCCATGGGCAGTCGCCAGCCCAAGTTCTATCTGCGCATTCCGTACTCAGCCACCGACGGCAAGAGCACCCCGCATGGCCTGGTCCTGTACGGCCACGGCCTGCTCGGCGAGGGGACGCAGGTGCGCGGTGGCTTCAACAGCCGCATCGCCAACCGCAAGAACCTGATCTTCTTCGCCGCCGACCTAACCGGCATGGCCGGCGAAGATCAGGCCAGCGTGATTCAGATCCTGGCCGAGGTCAGTCGCTTCCCACACCTGGCCGAGCGGCTGCACCAGGGGCTCGTCGAGTGGGTGCTGCTGGCCCGCGGCATGCGCGAGCGAATGGAAGATCTGCCTGAGCTTGCCAAGTACAAGCTCAAGATCAACAAGAACGAGCTCTACTATTCCGGCATCTCGCAGGGCGGCATCTTCGGTGCCTCGTTCGTCGCGCTGAGCCCCGATGTCGAGCGCGGTCACCTCGGCGTGCCGGGCAACAACTACTCGCTGCTGCTGCAGCGCTCGACCGACTTCTCGGGCTTCTCGCTGGTCCTGGGCGGCGCCTATCCCAGCACCCGCGATCAGGCGGTGGTGCTGTCGGCGATTCAGCTTTTGTGGGACGCCACCGACCCGGTCACTCACTATCGCCACCTCAGCGTCGAGCCGCATCCCGGCAAGCGCCCCAGTCAGGTGCTGCTGGGCCCGGCCCGTGGCGACTATCAGGTGGCCGTGCTGAGCAACGAGATCCTGTCGCGCAGCGGCGTCGGCGTCGCCACCATGGCCCACTACGACGACGAGCGAAAGGTGCCGCTTATCACCGAGCAGCCCTATCCGCACAGCGGCTCGGGCATCGTGCTGTGGCACTTCGGCAACCCCTGGCCCAGCCCCGGCAACCACCCGCCCGCCGACAACGACGACGATCCGCACGAGCTACCGCGCCGTCGCGACATCCACAACGACCAGCTTGTTCACTTCTTCCGCACCGGCCAGATCATCGACGTCTGCGGCGGCAAGCCCTGCTGGCCCGATCGCGCGCCGTAGCTCGGGGACGCGCCCGAGCGTAGACAGGGGATGCTGACTGCGGGGGCGCGTCGGCTCTGGCCGCCGGCCGGAGTCTATGGTCAAATAGGCCATGACTATTACAAATAAAATAAGATACATCGCTTTCGCTTACTTTATAATCGGTTCGCTGTTGGCGTGCTCGCCCGAGCCCTGGAGTAATTATAATCAATATAATGAGATTCCCTGTGGGTTGGAGACTGGGGATTATAAATTAGAACAGTGGTATATGAAAGGAATGAAAGCAAACAAACCCGTAGATTACATTGAATGGCGGGCAGGCTATGCGCAAAGCGGAGTCCAGCTGAGAGCCGATCCACTGGCTGGCGTAGGCACAAAGTGTGCGCATGCCGCTGCCCCGGCTGCCTGCCTGAGTTCACTCTCTCAGTTGGCCGTTGGCCATGGGCTGGGAACCACGTATTGCCGCGGCGAGTGCGCCTACGAATATTTTGCAATTACGCGAGCCGACGAGGTTGCAGCGGTCGCTACTGTCGAAGAACTAAAATTACTTTTATTGCCGATTGACTCCCCCGAAGATGCGGTGATGAAACTGATGGCGGAAGGGTTCGTCGGCGCTGCCTGCAATAACAAGATCGACGGAGCTTATCGCCAGGTTGCGGACGGTTATGAGATTGTCGGATTTACGGCCCCGCTAGCCTTTGTGCCCAAGGCGGTAAGTGTCCGCGAAGCCTGGCTGGTTCGCGGAAATGGCGATATCCAGCCACTGTGGACTTCAGCCAGAGAGTAACCGCCGCCCTCGGGCCCCCCGTCACAGGCGGCTGGGGAGCGCAGGCGCAAGGCGGCGGACTGCGCGTCGCGGCCACGCCAGGGCGGTGCCGACACTGCTGAGCACCGCCAGGCTGAGGCTGGGCCAGAAGATGGCGCTGCTTTGGGCATAGAGATCGCGCGCGGCATAGGCTTCTCGCTGCTACAGCCCGCCAGGCCACCGGCTTAGCGCTTTCCGGCTTGGCGCAGCGACTCTTCGGCGCGTGCCCAGTCGGAGACCGCCGTGGGCCACTGAAAGTCCGGTGGGCACTGCATCACAT
>CAZVMD010000239.1:0-1194 GCA_964628555.1 uncultured Myxococcales bacterium
GTCGATCGATGGGGCGGTGGCGGAGCTTGCGCGGCTGCCGTATGCGGATCTGGGGTTTGCGCGGCTGGACCATCACCGGGCGCTGCGGACGGGGGTGCCGGAGATCGTCTTTTCTAGCGGCAAGCAGATCGATCACTTGGTGGCCATCGTGGCCGAGCTAGCGCGCAATGGGCAGAACGTGCTGTGCACGCGGGCCTCGGTAGAGCAGGCGCAGGCGGTGCAGGCGGCGCTGCCGCAGGCGAGCTATCACGCGCAGTCGCGGCTGCTGTTTCTGCAGCAGCGGCCGATCGAGCGGCGGGGGCTGGGGCGGATCGTGGTGGCCTGCGCGGGCACGGCGGATCTGCCGGTGGCGGAAGAGGCGGCGCTGACGGCGGAGTACCTGGGCTCGACGGTGGAGCGGATCTATGACATCGGCGTGGCGGGCCTGCATCGCACGCTGGCAGCGGCACCGGCGCTTGCGGCGGCGCATGTGGTCATCGTGGTGGCGGGCATGGAAGGGGCGCTGGCCAGCGTGGTGGGCGGGCTGTGCGGGCGGCCGGTGATTGCGGTGCCGACCTCGGTGGGCTATGGCGCCAGCTTCAACGGGCTGTCGGCGCTGCTGACGATGCTGTCTAGCTGCGCGGCGGGGGTCAGCGTGGTCAACATCGACAACGGCTTTGGTGCGGGCTATGCGGCGGCGCTCATCAATCGCGGTCCGCCGGCTGCGGCCTCGGCCTCGGCGGCATCCACTTCTCAGCCCAAGGAGGCCCCATGACCCAGCCAGATGCTAGCGCCCTGCGCGGCGCCACGCTGTACATCGACTGCTTCGCGGGCATCGCGGGCGACATGACGCTTTCGGCGCTTTTGGATCTGGGCGTGCCGGAGTCGGTGGTGCGCGACGCGCTCGCCTGCCTGCCGGTCGCCCCATTTGAGCTGCGCCTGACGCCGGTCAAAAAGGGCGCGCTGATGGCCAAGAAGCTCGACGTCATCCCGCTGCCCGTGCTGCCGTCCGCTCGCGCCAGCGCCCGCGGCGCGACCTCCGACGCGGGGGGAGGCCGCTCCGACGCGGGGGGAGGCCGCTCCGACGCAGGGGGAGGCCGTTCCGACGCAGGGGGAGGCCGTTCCGACGCGGGGGGAGGCCGTTCCGACGCAGGGGGAGGCGCTTCCGACGCAGGGGGAGGCACTTCCTACGCGGGGGGAGGCACTTCCTACGCG
>CAZVMD010000239.1:1294-11650 GCA_964628555.1 uncultured Myxococcales bacterium
GGCGCATCACCCGCATGTGCACTACGCGCAGATTCGCGCGCTGATTGAGGGGGCGGCGGAGCGGGGGCTGGGGGCGGACGTGGTGGGGCGGGCGCTTTCGATGTTCGATCGGCTGGCGGCGGTGGAGGCGGCGCTGCATGGGGTGGCGGTGGCCGAGGTCGCGTTTCATGAGGTCGGGGCGCTCGATAGCATCGTCGATATCGTCGGGGTGGCGGCGGCGCTGGCCTGGCTGGCGCCGCGCCGCATCGTGTCGCGGCGGGTGGCGCTGGGCAGTGGCCTGGTGTGGACGGCGCATGGGCGGCTGCCGGTGCCGGCGCCGGCGACGCTGGCCCTGTTGCGCGGGGTGCCGGTCGAAGCGGGCGGGCCGGCCTGCGAGCTGACGACGCCGACCGGGGCGGTGATCCTGGCGGCCAACGTCAGCGCCTACGGTCCGCTGCCCAGCCTGCAGGTGCTGGCGGTGGGGCATGGGGCGGGCACGCGCGAGCTTGCGGATCGCCCGAACCTGCTGCGCATCATCGCTGGCCATGAGCCGGTCGCGGAGGCCGAGGCGGCGGGCGACTGCCTGGTGCTAGAGACCAACCTCGATGACATGAACCCGCAGCTTTATGGCCCGCTGTGCGACAAGCTGCTTTCGCGCGGGGCGCGCGATGTCTGGCTGACGCCGGTGCAGATGAAAAAGGGCCGGCCGGGCACGCTGGTCTCGGTGCTGTGCGATCCCGGCCGCAAGAGCGAGCTTGTGGCCCTGCTGCTGTCCGAGACGACGAGCCTGGGGGTGCGCCACTATGCGGTGGGGCGGACGCTTTTGCGCCGCGAGCATGTGACGGTGCAGACGGAGTATGGCGAGCTGCCGATCAAGCTCGGCCGCGACCCCGTCACCTTTGAGGTGAAAAATGCCAGCCCGGAGTTTTCGGCCTGCGCCGAGGCGGCGGAGGCGGCTGGCGTGCCGATCAAGCAGGTGCTGGCCGCTGCCCTCGCGGCCTATCAGCGGGGCTAGCGGCGGGGCTAGCGGCCGGCCAGGGGGGCGGCCAGAGGGGGCGACTAGTCGCGCGGCTCGGGCTGGTTGAGCACCGCGATGTAGGGCATGTCGCGGAAGCGCTGGGCCCAGTCCAGGCCGTAGCCGACGACGAACAGATCGTCGATGGTGAAGCCGAGGTACTCGATCGACACGTTCTGCTGCGTGCGGGCCGGCTTGTGCAGGAGCGAGCACAGGCGAATCGAGGCCGGGCGGCGGGTCGCCAGGTTGTCGAGGAGGTAGCGCATGGTCAGGCCGGTATCGACGATGTCTTCGACGATCAGCAGGTGCCGGCCCTCGACCGGGCGGGTCAGATCGGCGGTGATCTGCACCACGCCCGAGGTGGTCGTGGCATCGCCATAGCTCTGCACGGCGAGGAACTCGGTGTTGACGGTGCCGACCTTGAGGCCCAGCCGCTGCTGCGCCAAAAAGATCTGTCGCGCCAGGTCGGCAAAGAAGACAAAGCTGCCCTTAAGGACGCCGAGCAGCGTCACATCCTTGCCGTGATAGTCCCGCGCAATCTGTTCCCCAAGCTCCGCGGTGCGGGCCGCGATCTGCTCTGCCGAAAAGAGCGTGCTCAGAACGGGGGTCTTCGAAGATGCAGTCTCTGCCATGGGCCCTCCCGGCCGATCTCAAACGAACGAGTTGTTGATGACTTCACCCAGGCCACCTCCGCCTGGGACGATGTAGTCGTGATCGGTCAGGCCGCGCTCGTGCTCGGGATGCGTGCCTGGAACCGTCGCCAGCACCTCGGGGCTGGACAGCCCGCGGTCGAGCCGCAGGGCATAGACAATCACCTCGGGGTGGTGGGCCGTGACGTGGCGCACATACTCCGGCGTGACGATGAGGTGGACGGCGAGGACCTTCTTGGGCTGGCCCTGCACCTCTTTGGCGTAGTGATTGAGGACCCGGCTGACCGTCGAGCCGGTCGCGCCCATGGGATCGGGGATGAGCAGCATCGCCTGATCCACGCCGCCGCCGATCTTCGAGGCGTAGAGGCCAGCGCCGGTGACATGGCCCTGGCTGTCGAGGGTCCGCCCAAGCGCCAGGTGATCCTGCCGCACGCCGGCCGGATCGAGGACCTGGTTGAGGAAGTCATAGATCACCTGCGAGGGCAGCAGGCCCGCCCGCGCCAGGGCGACGACGACGGCCGGCGTCTTCTGACAGGTCAGCTCGCCCTGCCACAGGCCCTGCGGCACGACGTCGATCATGCGGGTGGCGATGGTCGTCTGCGTGCGGGGAAACTCGGCGGCGATCACGGCATGGGCCAGCACGCGATAGAGCTCGACGAGCAGGCGGTTGACCTCGGGCTGGATGACGCCCTTTTGGCAGAGCTTGCCGAGCATGGCCAGGGCCAGGGGATCGCGCAGGATGTGGACCTGCTTGCCATAGCGATGCTCGATCTCGCTTTGGGAATAGGCGACGCGGACATGCTGGCTGTCGATGCTGGCCACCGGGCTGTGGCTGGCGTCCGAGTTGGCTTGGGCAGTCGTCATCGAGGCTCCCTTCGGGCTAGGCCCAGGCTGGGCCGTATGGTCGAGCAGGGTCGCAGGGGACCGTCCGCGGCGAGCTGGCGACCGCCCCGGGCGGAAAAGCGGGGCAACCCATACCGCGGGCGCTTTCAACACTTCAAGCCTTGCTATCTGCGGCCGGGCGCGCGATCCTGCCGCCCTATGCGCGTCGGAATCCCCTCCCCGACCGTCTTGGTTGTCGGCGCGGGCGTCTTCGGTCTCTCGGCGGCTCGGGCCCTGCGGCGCCGCGGGGCCCAGGTCACGCTGTTCGATCCCGGGCCGGTGCCACAGCCGCTGGCCGCTTCGACCGACATCAGCAAGGCCATCCGCTTCGACTACGGATCCGATGTCGACTACATGGCCTGGATGGAGCAGGCGCTGGGCGGCTGGCGCGACTACAACCAGAAGCTGGCGGCGCAGAGCAGCGAGCCACCGCTGTTCCACGAGAGCGGCCTGCTGTACCTGTCGCGCGGCGAGCTTCGTCCGGGCGGCTTCGAGTACGAGAGCTACCACCTGATGCAGGCCCGCGGCCACCGGCCTGAGCTCTTGTCGGCGGAGGATATTCGCCGCCGCTTCCCGGCCTGGAACGCCGAGGTGTTCTCGGCCGGTTACTTCAATCCCGAGGGCGGCTATGCCGAGTCGGGCCGGGTCATCAGCACCCTGCTGCGCTGGGCCAGCGCCGAGGGCGTCGCGCTGCGCATCGGTCCGGGCAGCCGGCTCAAGCGCCTGCTGGAGTCGGGCAGCCGCGTGGCCGGTGTGGTGACCATGGATAACAGCATCTACCCGGCTGACTTCGTGGTGCTGGCGCTCGGGGCCTGGACGCGCTTTGTCGTGCCAGAGCTCGCCATCTGTCTACAGGCGGTGGGCCAGCCGGTGTTTCATCTCGCTCCGGCTGCTGAGGACCTGAGGCTGTTTGAGGATGCGCGCTTCCCCTGCTTCGGCGCCGACATCGCCAACACCGGCTACTATGGCTTCCCGCTGCACCGCGAGGGCGTGGTCAAGATCGCCCGCCACAGCAGCGGTCGCGCTCTGCACCCGGAGTCGCCTGACCGCTTTGTCAGCGACTACGAGACGGCCGCGCTGTACGAATTCCTCGCCACGGCGTTTCCAGCGCTGGCTCGCGCCAAGGTGGTGGGCAGCCGCATCTGCCTGTACTGCGACACCGCCGATCAGCATCTGTGGATCGCGCCGTACACGGGCCGCCCGGGTCTGGTCATCGCCAGCGGTGACTCGGGTCACGCCTTCAAGTTTGCGCCGGTGCTGGGCGACTTCATCGCCGACCTGGTGCTAGAGCAGGACCGGGCCGCGGCTGGGACCGGCACGACCGACAGCCACCCAGAGCGCGCCGCGCTGCAGGCCCGCCTCCGCCACCGCTTCCGCCACCGCCCCGAGCTTACCGACCTCTCCGGCGACCACGGTGAGGAAGCCGCCCGCCACAGCCTGACCCGCCGCCGCGCATCGCCGTAGCTCCGCCCGCCGCCGCCCCTAGCCGGGGACGCGACCCGAATGCCCATGAGCACATCGATTGGTTTCCTGCACCTCAGCGACCTTCATATCGGGCAGTCAGGCCAGTCGGTATTGCTGCCCGCTGTGCGCGAGCGCCTATATGAGGATCTGCGACTGCAACATAGCGAGTCAGGCCCGTGGCATATCGTCTTTTTTACCGGCGACTTGGTAAACCGCGGCAGCTCGGCGGAGTTCGCGCAGCTCGATACCTTTCTTGAAGACTTATTTCAATATCTTAACCAGCTGGGCTCGACGCCCCTGCTGCTGGCTGTGCCGGGCAACCACGACCTGCAGCGCCCCGCGGAGGAGGATCCAACGGCCATCGCGATGCGGCTGGGATGGCGGGCCGGCGGCGAGAAGATCGCCGAGCAGTTCTGGCAAGCGGCGGCGCGGCCACGGGGGACGCGGCCGTCGAAGTCACCCTTTGTAAAATTGGTCGATAAGGCGTTCGTAAACTATTCCAACTGGTATAAGAAGTGGATTTCAAAACATCCAGTGCCAGCCCTGGAGCCTGTATGGAAATGGGGAATCCTGCCGGGGGATTTTTCGGTAAAGATCAAAGTAGAAGATATCAAATTAGGCGTAGTTGGGCTCAATAGCGCGTTTCTGCAGCTGTCGGGCGATGACTATCACGGCCGACTGGCGCTGGATGGGCGGCAGCTAAACGCGGTCTGTGACGCGGATCCGCCGCGCTGGTGTCAGCAGCACGACGCCACCCTGCTTCTGACCCATCATCCCGAGAGCTGGCTCGACGACTCGTCGCAGCGTGAGCTCCGATCGGAGCTGGCCCCGCCTGGCCGCTTCCTCGCGCATCTGTACGGGCATATGCATGAGGCGCGGACGTTGAGCCAGCAGGAGAGCGGCGCCCCGCAGCGGCAGCAGCAGCAGGCGGCTTCGCTGTTTGGCCTGGAGCGCACCGCCGACGGCACGCTGCGCAGTCATGGCTATATCGCCGGCCGGCTGCGCCTGGAGCCGGGGCGGGCGCTGCTTGTGCTCTGGCCGCGCCGCGAGGTCCCGTCGGCCTCGGGTCTGCGCCGGCTGGTCGCCGACACGAGCTATGTCCTGGGCGAGGATGAGCGCTCGTGCCGGCTGGAGATCCAGCGCTCGCCCAGCCCGCCGCGGACCATCGCTGCCAAGCGGCAGACACCGTCCCGGCGGCCGGCGGTCGAGACGCTCTTGCAGGCCATCGCGGCCGAGCGACGCAGCCATCTGGCCAAGTTTGTCGGCCGTGGCGCGCTGCTGCAGAGCCTGCGCGAGCGCTTGTCGCGGCTGCGGGAGGCCGGCGGCTACCTTCTGCTCGTCGGCGATGAGGGCAGCGGCAAGAGCGCGCTCTGCGCCAAGCTGTCCGAGACGCTGGCCGCGACCGAGCCGCGACCCACCTCGCCGCTGGCCGATGACTGGCCGCGGCTGCGTCACCTGTATCCCTGGCTGCCGGGCTGCCTGCTGTGCCACTGCAAGCAGGCCGCCACCCCCACTGAGGTCGTGCAGGCCCTCCTGGCGCAGGTGCAGGCCGTCCTCGGCGAGCCGCTGCCGCCCGAGGCCGACCTGGACGAGAGCAGCCTGCCCTATGACGCCTTGGTGCTGCCCAGTGGTCAGCTGGCCGACGGTGCGGCGGCGGCGCAGCAGCTTCGCCAGCGCCAGGCCTATCGACTAAAACATCAGCAGCGCTGGCTGCGCTATGCCCTGGGTCTGGTGGTGCAGCGCTTTGGCCAGGTGGTCCTGATTCTCGACGCCGTCGATGAGCTGCGGGGCAGCGGCCTGGAGTTTCTGCCGGCGCCCCTGCCGGCCGGCGTGGGAGTCCTTTTGTCCTGTCGCCGCGGCGAGCTGGCGGCCTGGTGCAGCGACAAGCTCGCGGCGCAGCCGGTGCCGATGGAGCACCTGTCGCGGCAGGACACCGCGCTGCTGACCGGGGTATCCGACGAGCTCGGCGAGCCGGCCCGGCAGTTTAACGATCGGGTGCAGAAAGAGAGCGGCGGCTGGCCTCTGCTCGTTGATGTTGTGGCCGCGGATGTGCGGGCCCAGGGCGGCAGGTTCGAGCAGGTCCGGGTGGATGGCCAGCTTGACAGCGTGTTCGAGCGGCAAGCGCTGCGTTTCCGCAGCCTGCCGGCGGGCTCTGCTCCGCCCGCCGCCTCCACGATGGGGGCCGCGCTTGCTCCGACGCTGGATGCCCTGCGCGAGGTGCTGCTGCTGCTCGCCGCGTTCGAGCCGCTACTGCCGCTGTCGCTGGCGGAGCTGCAGGGCTATCTGGAACAGCGCGGGCTGAGCCTGCCCTGTGGTCAGTCGGACGTGCGCAGCCTGCTGTCGCCGGTCGCCGATCAGCTGCAGGGGCTGGATGCCGGGACGGTCCGGCTGTCGCTCAAGGCCTTCGCCGAGTACACCTGGAATCGGCACCTGAGCCGCAAGGACCGCCGGCGCGTGCTCGCAGCCATCGCGGCCTGGCTGGCCAGCGACGACGATGTGCGGGAAAACGCGGTCGCCAGCCTGCTGCACAACTACGGCAAGAGTCAGGGAGAAGACGACGCTTTGGGGCTGGCCGGGCAGGTCCTCGATGGGCTTGGCCAGCGACGACAGCGCAATCGCTTGCAGCGAATTGGCGAGGCGCTGTTTGAGCTGGATGACGAGTCTGCCCTGGCCGGGGAGTTTCTCCAGCGCGCGGCCGCCCAAGGCTCGCTGCCGGCGATGGAGTCCCTGGGCCAGTCGCTGATTCTGGGCCGCGGCTGCCCGGCGAGTCCCAGTCAGGGCGAGCGCTGGTTGCTGCAGGCGGCCGAGGCCGGCAGCCGAGACGCCAAGGGGGCGCTCGGTCTGTTTCTGACCCTCGGCATCGGCCTGGAGCGTGACCGGGTCCGCGGCGAGCGCTACCTGCGCGAGGCTGCCGAGCAGGGGACGCTGCCGCAGCTGTTGCCGCTGATGCTGGCCCTGTGGGTCGGCGCCCTCGGCCCGCGCGGCTGGTCGCGAGCGCTCGACCTGCTGCGCGACGCTGTCCAGCGCCAGGTCAAGGACGCGCGTGTCGTCCTCCTGGTGATGCTGAACCTCCTTTCCTATTTTTCAAATCGACATAAAACCGAGATCGTGCGACTTGAGGAACACTTAAGAGTCGAATCTGCTAGTGAGTTTGCCACATACAAAGAAACCTGGAAAAAGCTGGGACATAGGCTGGAAGAGCTCATTCAGACCGTAATCGCCAATTCTTCGGAAATCCTAGGACGTGCAATGAATGGCGATAATGTCGATCTCTCATTGATTAACAAAGAAGCGTTTCTGGTCGGGATCGAGAAAGGCGCTGAGATCCTCGGCAACGAGCGCCCCTCCAAGTTTGAGCTGCTCCTGAGGGCCGCGCTGGCCGCTAACGCCGATGAGCTCTGCGCGGCTTTGTCTGACGAGATCTTCTCCGAGGATCCGCACAATCCAGCCCCGGCCTTGGCGGCGATCGAAAAAGCCGTTCAAGAGCGGATCTCTCCCCCTGCGAATGCCGCATATGAGGCGTATTTAAGTCGTGACTTCGCGACCGCCGCCAAGATTTTTTATGAGATATATAAAAGTGGTGTAAGGGTTCACGCCAATGACCTGGCGTATATGATTCGTCGCAATGAAGTCCCGGCCGAGCTGCGCAGCCAGCTTCCCGGGATCTTCGAGCTCTTGGACTCTGCATCCACACAAGTATCGGCCTATGTCACGATGAATCGGGCCCTCTGCTATGCCGCTGGCGTGGAGTGCGAGAGCGACTGGTCGGCGGCCGATCGCCTGGTTGCCTCGCTGTGTGGGCCGGAGCAGAGCGCGGCGGGGCTCGGGCTGCTGTCGTGGTGGCAAGGGGTGCTGCGGGGCGGCGATGCGGAAGGGCAGCTGGTCGTCGGCTGGCTGGTGCGCCATGGCTTGGTCGCCGATCCCGATGGGCAGTCCCCAGCACAGCGCTTTGCGCTGGCGCGCGCTGCCGGCTGGGCGGTGCCTACGAGCTGGGATGAGGATGAAAAAGCCCCCTGACCCTTGGGCTCTTGAGCGGCCGGTGCGGGAGTGCCCGCGTCGCCGTTCTTGACACCGCGACCTAGTCGCGATACTGATGGGACGATTTACGGTTTCAAGAAGACTTCCACCGCTAGCCCGCCTTTGTCCGCCACCTCCCCAGCCAATCACGGCACCACCCAAAGTAGGCCGAAGACGTCGTCTCCGCCCTCGCGCTGCGTGTGTTCTGCACCGCGGCGCGCAGCGGTCGAAGGTCCCGGTCCGGGTGGTCAGCCATGGCTCTCTCGCCTGACTGCGGCGCCGCGCCCAGGATTCCGCATCCGGGGCCGCTTCGCTCGGTCGCACGAGAGTTCGCTTGAGGAACGACGCGCCCATCGCGGGCTGGCAAGCGAACGAACGCCTCGCCGACTTGGCGTTCACTTACCGGGTCTGGCCGCACTCCTGATGCTCCGCAGCGAGCGTCCGCGGTCCGGGCTCCAAGAGGATTTCGATGATCGAGAAACAACCGGCCAGCCTGGGCCTCGATGCGCCCCAGACCCCTGGCCAGACAGAGTCAGGCTCTGTCGCCGCCGCCGCCCCCGTCGTCTCTAGCTCGTTAGTTGGCAGTAGCGTGGTCCTGCCGCCCGTCGGGGCAGAGCCGCTGCCCCTCGCTCCTCCGGCGCCGCCTCTGACGCCGCCGCCGAGCGCCGCGGTGCATGCCATGCCCGCCGCGGTCGCGCCGACTGCGCCCACCACCGAGGAGAAGCCGGCGGAAAAAGCCGCCGATGCGCTGCCGAGCGAGAGTGACTACGGCCCGGTGCCCGATAGCTTTGCCGCGATGAGCCTGCGCCCCGAGGTGCTGCGCGCCCTGACCGAGATGGGCTTCGAAGCGCCGACGCAGGTGCAGCGCCGCGCCTTCCGACCGATGATGGCTGGCCGCGATCTGATCGTGCAGGCCCGCACCGGCTCGGGGAAGACGGCGGCCTTTGGTCTGCCCTTCGCGCAAGGGGTGGTGGACTCGGCGATTCCATGCAAGGACGGCCGCATTCAGGCGCTGGTGCTGGTGCCGACGCGCGAGCTAGCGCTGCAGGTCGCCAACGAAGTCGGTCGCCTGGTCGCCTATCGCAACCTCACGCTGACTGCGGTCTACGGCGGCGCGCCGATGGGCAAGCAGGTCGACGCGCTGCGGGCCGGCAGCCACATCGTGGCTGGTACGCCGGGGCGCGTGCTCGATCACATCCGCCGCGGCACGCTCAACCTCGACAGCGTGCGCGCCCTGGTCCTCGATGAAGCCGACGAGATGCTGTCGATGGGCTTCCTGGAGGACATGATCGAGATCATCAAGCGCTGCCCGCCGACCCGGCAGACGCTCTTGTTCTCGGCGACGATGCCCGATGACATCGTCCGCATCTCGAACCGCTACCTGAAGTCGCCGCTGACGCTGTCGCTGTCTGAGGGCTCGGTCAGCGCCACCGAGATCGTTCACGCCTACTACATGATCCCCGGCGTCGGCCGCATGCGCGATCTATTGCGCGTGCTGCAGGTCGAGCGTCCGGAGAGCGCTGTCATCTTCTGCAACACGCGCGAAGAGACGAGCGGCGTGGCCGAGTTCCTGTGCAAAAACGGCCTCGATGCCGAGCCGCTGTCGAGCGATCTGACGCAGGCTGAGCGCGAGCGAGTCATGGCTCGATCGAAGAAGAAGGCGCTCAAGTACCTGGTGGCCACCGACGTGGCGGCGCGCGGCATCGACATCAGCGATCTGTCGCACGTCATCAACTACAGCTTCCCCGAGTCGGCCGAGGTGTACATCCATCGCACCGGCCGCACCGGGCGAGCCGGCAAGAGCGGCGTCGCTATCTCGCTGATCAGCCCGCACGAGCTGGGCAACTTCTACTACACCAAGCTGGCGTATAAGATTCGCCCGACCGAGCGCACGCTGCCCTCGGAGGCCGAGCTACAGACGCTGCGCGAGGGGCAGATCATCGATCGCATCCAGAGCGAGTTCGGTGAGAAGCGGCCGGGCAGCGAAGCGCGCTCCCTGGTCAAGCGCATCCTGGCCAGTGAAGACGGCGAGCGCCTGATCGCGCTCATCGTCGAACAGTACGTTCAGAAGCAGGCACAGCGCAGCGAGAGCGAGACCGCTCCCACCGCTGCTGCGGCGACAGCCGAGGCACCGCGCCGGGAGCGACCGCCTCTGGAGCCCCGGCCGAGCCCGCGCACCGAGGGGGCGACTGACGACGGCGATCGCCGGCGCAGTGTCGAGCGCGATGCGCGTGATCGCCGCGACTTCCGCGATCGCGGTGAGCGCAGCCCGCGCCCCGATGGGCGCCCGCGTCGCGAGCCCGGCGAAGGCCGTGAGCCGCGCGAAGCCCGCGAGCCGCGTGAAGCCCG
>CAZVMD010000240.1:0-11618 GCA_964628555.1 uncultured Myxococcales bacterium
GTGCCGATCTTCATCCCATCACTGCGCGAGCGCGGAAGCGATGTCATCGGGCTGGCCAAGCGCTTCATTGCCGAGCTAAACGGTCGCGGCCACCGTCGCATCGAGCGCATCGCCACCGATGCCGCCCGCCGACTGTCGCAGCACGACTGGCCGGGCAATGTGCGCGAGCTGCGCAACGTCATCGAGTACGCCTTTGTCATCGGCGAAGGCCCGGTGCTGAGCAGCGCGGACCTGCCGCCCGAGCTGAGCAGTGCCCCCGGTACGCGCGCCGCAAAGCCGCTGCCCCCCCTGCCCAACACCGACGAGCAAAAGGCCGCGCGCATCCGTCAGGCGCTAGAGCAGAGCGGCGGCCATCCCGGCGATGCGGCGCAGCTTCTGGGCATAAGCCGCGTCACGCTGTGGCGACAGATCCGCCGCTTTGGCCTGCAGGCGCAGCTACGGAGCCGCGGCTGAGCCAGGCGACAGCGACGAAACGCAGCCAGCCCGCTAGGACCGCTTCCGGTCTGGCATCGCGGTTGCTTTAGAAAGCTGATCATGTGGGAACTGGCGATTGGCCTTTCGCTGCTTATCGGCGTCCTGATGGGGCTCCTGGGTGGCGGGGGCTCGGTGCTACTCGTACCAGTGCTGCTGTACGTGCTGCGGCTAGACCCCAAGTCGGCGCTAGCCACCTCGCAGCTGGTGATGGTCGGCACCAGCGTCGTGGCGATGTCAGTACACGCCCGCGCCGGCCACGTCGTCCCCGGCATCGGTGGCCTGTTTGGCCTCCTCGCCATGCTGGGCGCCTATCTGGGGGGGCGCATCGCCGCGTATGTCCCGTCGCGACTCCTGCTGCTCGGCTTCATTACGCTGATGCTGCTTAGCGCGTTTCAGATGTTGCGGACACGCAACAGCAGCGAGAGCAAGCCCGCCGCAAGTCCCGGCATTGCCTGGCGTGCCGTCGCTATCGGATTCCCGACCGGGCTTGTCGCCGGCCTGCTGGGGGCGGGCGGAGGCTTTCTGATCGTGCCCGCGCTGGCGCTGTTTGGCGGCCTGCCGATGCCGCAGGCCGTCGGGACGTCCCTTCTGGTCATCGCCATGCAGTCGGTGGCCGGAGCGAGCGGCTATCTGCGCCATGCCAGCGTCGACCTGCATCTGGTGGCCTGGCTGTCTTTGGCCATGGCCGGCAGCAGCATCCTCGGCGGACTGCTCGCGGGCCGCTTGCCTGCGCAGCTGCTGCGACGGATATTCGCCGGACTTCTGCTGCTGGTCGCCAGCTTCATGCTGGTACGCAGCCTGCTTTAGGCCAGGTGACTGCGACGCCACACCTCACGAGAGACAACGACACGGGAGATAGGCCCATGGACCTTGCAAGTTATCTGCCCTCGCTGCTTGGCGGGATCATGATCGGTAGCTCGGCGGCGCTGCTGCTGTGGCTGGAAGGTCGCATCGCCGGCATCAGCGGCATTATCGGTGGCCTGCTGCAGGGGACTCATGGCGATGCGCGCTGGCGACTGCTGTTTCTGGCCGGTCTGCTGCTTTCGCCCCTGCTGATCTGGTCGGTACGCGGAGCCCTGCCGCAGATTCAGGCGACGGTGCCCACGCCGACGCTGCTTGTGGGGGGGCTTTTGGTCGGCATCGGCACGCGCCTGGGCAGCGGCTGCACCAGCGGGCACGGTGTCTGTGGGCTGGGCCGGCGCTCGCCGCGATCACTCGCGGCAGTCATCACGTTTATGGCCACGGCCATGCTTACCGTCTGGCTGATGCGCCACGGCGACGGAGGTCAGTCATGAGCGCCCGCAAGCACATCGCGGCCCTGTTCTGCGGCGCCCTGTTTGGCGTCGGCCTGTACCTGTCGGGGATGGTCGAGCCGGCGCGCGTGCAGGGCTTCCTCGATGTCGCAGGCCACTGGGATCCCAGCCTGCTGTTTGTGATGGGCGGCGCGGTCCTGGTGACCTTCTTCGCCTTCCCCCGCATCCTGCGGGCCGAGCGCCCCGTGCTGGCGAGTAAGTTCCATCTGCCGGTGGCCAAGGCCATCGATGGCAAGCTGCTGCTGGGCGCGGCGCTGTTTGGTGTCGGCTGGGGCCTGTCGGGATTCTGTCCCGGCCCGGCGCTGTTTGGCCTGCTGACTGGTTCGCATGCGGCGATCTGGTTTATCGCCGCGATGCTGCTGGGCATGGGGCTTGAGCACGCCTACCAGCGCCTGCGCACCTCGCTGCGGCAATAAAAAAGCGCCGATGGGACCCGACCTGCGGTCCCGCTCGGCGCCGGGGCGCTCGCTCCCCCCCCAGCGTGCGAGCTATTCGTCGTCTTCGTGGGGTTCGGTCTTCTTGGCGCCCGCGATCACCTTGTCCGCCAGGTGCGACGGCATCTCTTCGTAGTGCGAGGTCTCCAGCGAGAAGCCACCGCGACCGCCCGTCGCCGAGCGCAGGAAGGCCGAGTAGTCGAGCGTCTCGGACATCGGGATCGTCGCCTTGACCACCTGCATGCGCCCGCGCGCTTCCATGCCCGCGATCTTGGCGCGGCGGTTGTTCAGGTCGCCGATGATCTGGCCCATGTTGTCTTCCGGGCAGATGACCTCGATCTTCATGTGCGGTTCGAGGATGACTGGCTGCGCCTGCTTAAAGGCGGTGAGGAAGCCCTTGCTGCCGGCCATCTCGAAGCTGCGCGAGTCGCTGTCGACGTCGTGGTACTTGCCGTCGAACAGACGCACCTTCACGTCGGTGCACTGGTAGCCGGCCAGGCCGCCGCGCGACATGCGCTCCTTGATGCCCTTTTCGACCGCCGGAATAAACTGCCGCGGCACCGAGCCGCCGACGATGGCGTCTTCGAAGATCAGGCCCGAGCCGCGCGGGGCTGGCTCGAGGTCGATGTAGACGACGCCGAACTGCCCCTTGCCGCCAGTCTGTTTCTTGTGCTTGCCCTCGACGTTCTTGGCCCGACCGCGGATGGTCTCCAGGTACGGAATGCGCGGCGGCGCTAGCTCGACTTCGACGCTGGCCCGGCGCAGCTTTTCCAGCGTGACCTCGATATGCACCGGACCGCAGCCGCCGATGATCGTCTCTTTGGTGGCGGCGTCGTATTCGATCTTGAGCGAGATGTCTTCTTCGCGAACGTCGTTGAGCTTCTGCGCCAGCTTGGCTTCGTCGGTCTTGCCCTTCGAGAGCAGCGCGTAGCGCACAACCGGGGCCGGCACGCTGGGCAGCGGGAAGCGCACCGGATCTTTTTCGTCGCACAGCGTGTCGCCGATGCGCGTCGCCTTGAGCTTGGCCAGGCCGACGATATCGCCGGGGAACGCCTCGGTCACCGAGGCCCGCTTGCCAGGGGTAAACAGATAAAGCTGGCCGACCCGCTCGCCCTTGTCGTGCGTCGAGTTGAAGATGTTGCTGTCGGCGGTCAGCTTGCCCGAGACGACGCGGACCATCGCCATGCGCCCGACTTCCGACGGGATCATCTTAAAGACGTAGGCCGACATCGGCTCGCTCGGCTTCGGCCCGCGCTGCACGTCGGCATCGCCCTTGCCCTTGCCGGTGCGCACCCGACCCTCGCGGGCCGGCGGCAGCAGCGTGACGATGGCGTCAAGCAGCGGCTGGATGCCACGGTTGCCAAGCGCCGAGCCACACAGCACGGGATAGACCTGGCGACTGGCCACCGCCTGGCGCAGCCCATCGGCTAGCTCGCTGTCGCTGAGCGTACCGGCATCGAAGAACTTGGCCATCAGGTCATCGTCCGAGGCAGCGACCGCTTCGATCAGCTTCTCGCGCGCGCTGTTGACCACGGCTTGCAGGCCGGCCGGCACCGCATCGACCTTGACGTCGCGGCCATCCTCCGAGAAGCGATAGGCCTTCTGCGCCACCAGATCGACGACCCCTTCAAACTTCGACTCGGCCCCGATCGGCAGGGTGATCGGCACCGCCTTGTCCGACAGCGAGCGCTGAATTCCTTCGAGGGCGTGGCCGAAGTCGGCGCGCTCGCGATCCATCTTGTTGATGAAGATCAGCCGCGGCATCGCCAGGCGCTCTGCCTCTTCCCAGGTCTTCTCGGTGTAGACCTGCACACCGTCTGAGGCCGAGACCAGACACAGCGCGCAGTCGGCGGCGCCGATGGCTGCCATGGTATCGACGATGAAGTCGCCCTGACCGCTGGTGTCGATGAGGTTGATCTTGCTCTTCTGCCACTCGATCGGCGCGCAGTGCGGGTTGATCGTCCCCTTGCGCTTCTTCTCTTCCGGCTCGACATCGAGGTTCGAGCTCTCGTCGTCGACCCGGCCGAGGCGGGTGACCGCCTTGGTGTCAAAAAAGGCCGCTTCCGCCAGCGAAGTCTTCCCCGAACCACCGTGACCGATCAGAGCAACGTCCCGAATTTCCGCTTCGCTGTAGTTACGCATCAAACAGACCTCCAGAAGACCTTCCGTCGTTTGCGGGGCGGCGAGGCTCGACTCAACAACCCGGCTGGCGCCGCCGGAGCGCAGCCAAGGCGCAGGATGATACGGCAAGGCCCCGCCTGTACAGCCAGAAAATACAGCCCCGACCGGGCGGGCCCGGCGAGCCTAAATAGGCCCCAAGTCCAGTCGGGCCGGGCGGGCCGGCGCGCTAGTGGTATCGACCTCAGAGAGTTTCGGATACTCTGCACTGCAGACGCTGCGCCCGGACCGCGTGGACCCCTGCCGCGACGGCCGACCGACCACACGCAGCCAAGGAGTCGACGATTTCCGCGATGGATCCCAAAGTTCCCTACTGGCTGCTGATCGCCGTTCTGGCCAGCAACCTGCCGCTGCGCCCCGAGGTCACCATGCGCCTGTTCCAGGCCGCTTATCGCCTGCACAAACGCGACGAGAACCTGGAGCGCCTGCACGGCGATCTGTTGACCGGCAAGGTCGTGCGCCTGGGCCGCGATATGGTGCTGGGCAGCGTCTCGGGGCCGGCCTTTGAGGCCGAGATCAGCACGCCGCAGGGCGAGGGCCGCGTGAACTTCCTTTTGACTCGCCAGGGGCTCGAGATCGCCGACGAAGCGCTGGAGAGCGGCAACACCAGCCTGCTGTCCGACGATCCCAGCGCCGCCGACGAGATCGCCAAGCTGGCGCAGGCCGCCCGCCGCAGCAGCGGGGGCTACGTCAACTGATGACGACGACGCCCGTGCCGCCAGCCGAGCTAGAGCGGGCCGCTGCGGCGCTGGCTGCCGCCGAGGCGCTCTTGATCACCGCTGGCGCCGGCCTGGGCGTCGACTCTGGCCTGCCCGACTTTCGTGGCGATCAGGGCTTCTGGCGTGCCTATCCCGCCTACCAGAAGCTCGGGCTGAGCTTTTCCGCCCTGGCCAACCCGCGCTGGTTTCAGCGCGATCCCCGCCTAGCCTGGGGCTTCTATGGCCACCGCCTGAACCTGTATCGCCGCACCCAGCCGCACGCCGGCTTCGCGGTGCTGCGCCAGCTAGCCGAGGCGATGCCGCGCGGCAGCTATGTCTTTACGTCCAACGTCGATGGCCAGTTCCAGCGAGCCGGCTTTGCCGACGGGCGCGTCGTCGAAGTGCACGGTGCGATCGACTACCTGCAGTGCCTAGACCTGTGCCGGCCGTTTATCTTCCCCGCCCCGCCGCCGCCGTCCCCCGAGCAGGACCTGATCCGCATCGACAGCGAGACCATGACCGCGGCTGAGCCGCTGCCGCGCTGCCCCGAGTGCGGCGGCCTGGCCCGCCCCAACATCCTCATGTTTAACGACGGCGAGTGGCTGACCGACCGCTATGCCCAGCGCTCCGACCGGATGCGCGCCTGGCTGGCCGGGCTGCCGCCGGGCCGCCTGGTGGTCGTCGAGCTAGGGGCTGGCCTAAGCATTCCTACCGTGCGCCTCTTCGGGGAACAGGTGATGTACGTAAAGCAGGCGACGCTGCTGCGCATCAACCCGCGCGAGCCACAGGTGCCGTCGGATGGCGACGCCATCAGCCTGCCCGGCGGCGCTCGCGACACGCTGCTCGCGCTGGCCACGCTCGTCGCTGCAAAGAAGCGGCCGGCCCCCAGCACCTAGGATCGTCCCTCCCCCTCCTGCCAAGGAGCCCCGCATGCTGCCCGCCATCCTGCGTCAGGTGTATCGCCACGAGCTCTTGCCCGCGCGGGTCCTGCACATGCTCGCCGCGGCCGGCATGCGCGACTGGTTTTCTACGCTGCGCTCGCAGCTCCGGCCGCACCTCGGGCAGCGCACTCAGGCCCGGCTCGCCGAGCTGGCTGCCGAGCTGTTCGCCCGTCGCTACGATGTGCTGCGCACGAGCCTGCCCGAGCTGCCGCCACGCTCGCCGGATGGCACCCCGCCGCCTGAGCTGGCGCTGCTCATGGCCGGGCTGTATCGCCTGCATCACCCGGGCTCGCGACGCGGCAGCTGGATCTTCGCCGCCGTCGGGGGCGCGCCGCGGGGACCGATATCCTGGCTGCGAGCCGAGCGCCTGCTGCGACCGCTTACGCCTGAAGCGCGCTGGCGCGAGCTCACCACCCACCTCGGCGAGCTCTTGATTGTGCTGACCGAGAGGCTGCCGGCCGAGCTACCGCATGCGCGCAAGATCCTCGGCGACCTCTGCTTTGCTGCCGGGGCCCGCTATGGCGAAAAGGCGCGGCGCTTCTTTGGCCTGCCCAGCCAGCCGGCCGACCCGGCTGCCGCCGCCATCGAGATCCTGCGCATCAGCGAGTACATCTTTCGCGTCAACCCCGAGCACTGGGGCAGCACCGATGCCAAGACAGCGAGCGGCTACCTGGAAGGCACGGCCTGTCCCTGGTACAGCCGACCCGGCTGGCAGGCCGGCCACTGCGGCATCTTTGGCCAGTTTCAGGCCGGCGTGTGCTCGGTGTTTGGCCTGCGCTACCACCTGTCGCAGACCATCCCCAAGCACGGCGGCAGCACCTGTCGCGTCGACCTCAAGCCCATCCCGCTGCGCCTGCGCAAGCCCGCCTCCGAGTGATCGGCGATCCGCTCGCCCCCCGTCGCCGCTTACGCGCCGTCTTCTTCCAAGCGGCCGGGCAGCAGGTGCAGCAGATCGTGCTTGCGCAGCCGGTAGTACAGCGTCGAGCGGTTGATGCCGAGCAGGCGGGCGGCGGCGGCGATGCGGCCTTCGCTCTTTTCTAGAGCCGACAGGATCTCGCCTCGCTCCTGCTCGCCCAGCCGATCGGTCAGGGTGCGACCGCCGGAGCCCAGCGAATCAGCAGGCAGAGGCAGCGGAACGGGCGGCGGTGCGACGACGCTGGGCTGGGCCGAGCTGGCCTGGCTGCCGCTAAACTCCAGATCGCAGACGCGCAGCGCCGGACCTGACACCAGGATCAGCGCGCGCTGGATCAGGTTTTCCAGCTCGCGGACGTTGCCGGGAAAGCTGTAGCGGGTCAGAAGCTCCAGCGCCGCCGGCTCGATCGCCACCACGCGCCCGCCGCTGTACTGCCGCCACTTCTGCAGGAAGTGCTGACACAGAAGCGGCACGTCTTCGATGCGCTCGCGCAGCGGCGGCAAGTGGATGGGAAAGACGTTGAGGCGATAGTACAGGTCCTCGCGGAAGCGCCCCTCAGCGACCAGCGCCTCCAGGTTGCGGTGGGTGGCAGAGATGATGCGGACATCGACGCTCAGCGTCTCGCTGCCCCCGACGCGCTCGAAGCTGCGCTCCTGCAGCACGCGCAAGAGCTTGACCTGGATCTCCATCGGCAGATCGCCGATCTCGTCGAGAAACAGCGTCCCGCCGTGCGCCAGCTCAAAGCGCCCGGGGTGGCGCGTCACGGCGCCGGTGAAGGCCCCACGCTCGTGGCCAAACAGCTCCGACTCCAGCACACCGGCCGCCAGCGCCGCGCAGTTTACGCGCACAAACGGCTTCGACTCGCGCGGTGAGTTGATATGGATGGCGTGCGCCACCAGCTCTTTGCCGGTCCCGCTCTCGCCGCGCAGGAGCACCGTGGCCGCCGTCCGCGCTACCTGCTCAGCGCGATTGAGCGCCGCGTGCAGCGTCGGTGACTCGCCGACCAGCTGGCCAAAGTTAAAGGCGCTATGCCACTCCTGATCCAGATAGCCGGCGTACTGCCGAAGCTGCTCGGCGAGGCGCTGATTTTCGGCCCGCAGGTGGTAGCGCTCAAGCGCCTGGGTCAGCACACCGCGCATCTCTTTGCCGTCCCAGGGCTTGATGATGTAGCGGTAGATCTGCCCCATGTTGACCGCTTCGACCAGGGCATCGACGTCGGTATAAGCGGTCACGATCAGCGGCACAAGCTCGGGCTGGATGGCGCGGGCGCGGGCGAGAAACTCAAGGCCCGTCATGCGTGGCATGCGCTGATCGGTGACGACGACCGCGACCTTTTCGCTCTGCAGAATCGCCAGGCCCTCGGTCCCCGACTGCGCCGTCAGGATGTGGAAGCTCTTGCGAAAGCTGAAGCGAAAGGCGTCGAGGTTGTCGGGCTCGTCGTCGACCACCAGGATCGGCAGCGCCAGCGGATCAAAGCCCAAGCTGCCGACTGAAGAAGGGCTTGCCGCGTGTGACACCGTCGGAGCCGCTAGCCCCGGCGACGACTGCGGGCCCGAACCCACCGTTTGCGACATGGGCCGGCACGGTAGCAAGCGACCGCTGCCGAGTAAAGCCAGCCGCGCAGCCGGGTCAGCCAGCCAGCCCGTCGCAGCGTCGGTCTATGGCGTCGCCGGAGCGGCCGCCGCTGCAGGGATCGCCAGCTGCGCCGCGGTCAGGAGCGGCTGGTTGCCACGATCGCGACCGCGGTACAGCACGACGAGCCGCGTGGCCCCGGCGAGCTCGCCAGGCGAGAGCGCGATCTGCGTCGCCTCAGCCCCGGTCAGCGTCGGCGGCGTCGGTAGCGAGCGCAGCAGACGTCGGCTGCCATCGGCGGCCTCGCTCAGCAGGTCGAAGGTGCCGGAGCCGATCGCCACTTCCTCGACGCCGATGTGCAGGACGCCAGCGCCGAGCGAGAGCCTAAGCTCGCTGCGAAACAGATAGTCGATCAGGCGGGCCGTCGCCCGGGCTGCCTCGCTGAGCTGGGCGGAAGCGAGCTGGGTGTAGCAGTGCCAGGCCGGCTGACAGCTACGCGCCGTGTGCTCGGCCAAGCCGCCCCCTTCGCCATCGGCAAACAGATCGCGCAGCGCTCGCGGCAGCCGCAGCTCAGACTGGGCCGGCGCCGGAGCCGCGGCTCGGCCGAAGCGCGCCGCCACACGGGCCTCGCCTTCGCCGATCAGTACCGCCTGTAGATCGCCGCGCACGTAGGCCGGGTCGGCCATCTGCGCGAGCACGCCGCTCATCGCCCCGGCACACAAGAGCGCCTCGGCCAGCGCCGAGTCGCGCTCGCTCGCCGCGGGGGCGACAACGGCTCGCTCGTAGGCGCGCAGAAACGCCGGATAGCCAAGCTCGTTTTCCTCGGCCCAGAGCCAGTCGGGGGCAGCCAGGCCGGTGCCATCAAAGGCGGTCCCGGTCATGACGTCGCGCAGGCTCGACAGGCCACCCTGCAGCGCGGCGGTGGTGACCGCGGTCTCGGACTGCTGCGGCGAACGCACTAGGCCCTTGCCGGTCGCCGGGTTGAAGAAGTGGTGGCGAACGCGGAGGCCTGGGTTGTGCTCCAGCACCGCGCCTGCCCCCAGCCAGCCCAGCACGTGCAGGCGAGCCAGGGGATATACCTGTCCTCCCTCCTGCGCTTGCCACTCAGGGGCGTAGGTCTCGGCCGGGCTGAGGACGCTCAGTCTTCCGTAGATAGACCTAGCACGCTGACCAGACTGCGCATTCTCACGTACCGCAGCGGCGGCCAGGGCTCCAAGCTCTCCCCCCGGTCGCGCGCTCTTGGGCAGGTTGCGCAGACTGGCCAGGTCCAGCGGCAGCGGCTCGAAGAGCCCCAGCGGACGGGCGAAGCGAGCCATCAGGCGACGATGCAGGTGCGAGCGCAGCGCGCCCTGCTCGACGATGCCGGCGACTGTGGTCTCGGCCTCGAAGGCCCCCGCCGGCAGTGCCCACAGCCCGAGCGAAAGCACAAGGAGGCGAGCCACAGAGGCCGTCAGCGCAAGCTCGGACCTGCGACGGCGCGGCGGACGGCAGACGTTCATCGGGGGGATGCCCTCCCTCATAGCCGCCCCAGCGCGCGCCCGAGGAGCGCCGTGGTCGCAGCTTCGTTTTCGCAGAGATCGGCGCCGCAGACGAGCTCGAGGATGAGCCCATGCTGACGGATCAGGACCGCCACACCGTAGACGCGCCCGCGCGCATCGAAGACGCGCAGCGTAGAGTCGATGCGCAGCGGCGTCTTGATCGGGGGGGAGGTCGGCAGCACCGCCGGCAGCGGCAGCGCATGGCGACCGGCCTGCCCATCGCGCAGCGGCGGCGTGGTGGCCGGGACCTCGGGGACAAGCGGCCGCTCGGCCCGCGCGGCTGGCACAGGGATAGCTGGCACGCCGGTGATCTCTTTGAGCTGCGGGGTCGAGAGCTGCTCGCGCAGCTTCTTCCAGACGGTATCGGCGTCGCGACCGCTGAGCATGCGGTAGGCGCGCAGCAGCGCATCGTGTGACTCGGGCTGATCGGCGGCGCGATAGTGCACCCCGGTGTAGCTGATCGTCGGTGCCGGACTCGCCGCAAAGACCAGCGAGCGCTCGGGCGCCGCCTTGACCTCGTAGACCCGCGCTAGCTGCTTGGCCGCGGCCTGCTCGACATCGGTAAGCGTCAGCAGCTGCTCTGCCAAGGATGGCGGCCCGGCAGCAACGACGGGCGCTCGCTTGGCCGAGCTGGCGCGATCAGGCCCGGCCTTTTGCGCCTCGGCCGGTGGACTGGCGGCGCGCTCGGGCTGCAGCTCGCCGAGCTCTAAGGCGGCTTGGATCAGCTCGGCCTGCGCCGTGCGTCGCAGGAGGGGCCCGGTGCCGAGGAACACCAGGTTGCGCACCCGCGACTCGCCGGTGGTAAGGCGATCGAGGCGCGCCTTGTTGCCTAGCTGGGCGAAGTCGTGCCGCGGGGTCAGATCGTCGCTGCGATAGTCCGAGCGATAACCGACGAAGCCGGCCTTGTAGACCTGCAGGGTAAACCGTCGCAGCAGCGCCAGACGCCGCTCGCCAAGCGGCAGGCTGGGCAGCAGATAGGAGCCATCGGGCGCCGTCACCACCGAGGTCGAGTAGGCCCCAGCCGGGGCTGGCCGGGCATCCTGCGTCTCAAAGGACCAGGTCCCGACAACTAGCGCGCCAGCAATGGGACTGCCGGTGCTCTGCTCGACGACGCTGCCATCAAAGGGGCCGAGCAGAGAGCCCCACACCGTAGTGTCCGGACGCAGGCGAAACGGCGCGCGGGCGACACTCCCCAGCCCACCGGAACAGCCAGCCACCGCCAGCACAGCGATCGCCAAGAGGAGGCAGCCAGATCCAAGGAACTGCGGGAGGGTAGCCCTGCGGGGAGCGGCCCAGCGGACGAACCGTATGCCGTTATGTGTATGCACTAGCTGCGCCGGATGTCTCAAGGAAATGTGCCGATAGGTTCTAGCGCAGACGGAGCGTCTCTGTAAACCCTTGCGATTGCTGCGGAATTGGCGGACCCCGGGGCAGCCAGCGCAAAAGCCAGGTCGCCCCCGCGGCAGAGCCCGAACCAGGCGAGAGCGACAAATTCGCCGTCCATGAATCAAGTCGCCTACTTTGCGCTTGGCTCAGAGGGACTCTGTTTAGTTATAT
>CAZVMD010000241.1:0-11534 GCA_964628555.1 uncultured Myxococcales bacterium
AAGGGATAGCTGCGCAGGGCCAGGACTTCGCCCGAGGCGGTGACGCGGATGCTGCCGCCGTCTCCGGTCATCGCCGCTCCACCACAGGCGGCCAGGCCGAAGGTCGAGAGCAGGAGCAGGGTCTGCGGCATTCCACGACGAGGGCTTGCAGGGCGTGCTTGCGACATGAAGGTTCTCCTTGTGCGGACCGATGGCGAAGGGGCAGAGGGCAAAATCTAAATGCAAAACGTTTGCATTTATAGCACGGGCTCGGCCGGCTGCGATCGGGCAAAATATGCGGCGAGGCAAAATCGGCTCCTGTGACTGGACGAAAAGATGTGCCATCATGCGCGCCGCGCCGCGGGCCTCTTCGTCCACGGCACAATCAGGAATACCAAGGCACAACGGGCGACCCGCCATGGCAAAAAAGCGCGCGCAGCAGACGCAGAACGATCGTTACAGTCTTCCCAGCTCGCATCGTCACGACCACGCAGTGCAGGCGGAAGTCTTGCTGCGCGAGCGCGGGCTTAAAGTCACGACGCCGCGGCTGTTGGTGCTCAAGGCGCTGCTCGATGCCCACCGGCCGACCTCGGCGCAGGAGCTGCTGGAGCGGCTGCTGGGCGAGGGCCTGGATCAGGTCACGGTCTATCGCACGCTGACCACGCTGACCGAGATCAACCTGGCGCAGCAGGTCAGCACCACCGACGGCAGCCGCCGCTTCGAGGTCCACGTCTGCGAGGGCTGCCGAGTCGATCACCCGCACCTGCAGTGCCGCGTCTGCGGCGCGCTCGACTGTCTGGAAGAAGGCATCGTGCCGCCGCCGCTGATCCCGACGCGCCTCGGCGGCTACCTGATCGACGAGGCCAAGCTGTATCTGTTTGGCACCTGCCCAAGCTGCCAGAGCGGCGAC
This sequence comes from uncultured Myxococcales bacterium, assembly GCA_964628555.1. Taxonomy (GTDB): domain Bacteria; phylum Myxococcota_A; class Polyangia; order Palsa-1104; family JAEUJZ01; genus JAEUJZ01. Next base: position 890 of record CAZVMD010000241.1, read on the forward strand.
AAGAGCAAGCGCCTGCCCGACAAAGCGGCCGACAAGCTGAGCGAAAAGTCGGCTGAAAAGCCGGGCGAAAAGCTGAACGAAAAGGCGGGCGAAAAGGCGGGCGAAAAGCTGCCCGAGCGCTCGGCCGAGAAGCTGCCAAGCGCGAAGCCGGCGGCTAGCAAGTCAGCGACCCGAGCGGCGGCAGCCCGCGGCAAGGCGTCGCGTCAAGCCAAGCTGTAGCGGCTGGCCATAGATGCAAGTCACTTGCATTTATGGATAGAGCCAGACACGCGGGGCGCGGCGGAAGTGCTCGCCACTGCGCAGGCCGCACTCGTAGACGCGACGGAGGAGTTTTTCGTCGCTGTAGTCCCAGGTCGCGACTCCCAGATCGGTCTCGGGAGCGATGTAGTGTGAGCCGGGCGGCATCGGCCACAGCGGCTGCGGTCGGGTCAGGATGTAAAGCGGCCGGTCGGCACCATCGAGAGCCTGATGCGGCACTGGGGCGACCGCGCCGCCGTCGATCAGCTGATGGTCGTCGCGCTGCGGCACCGGCGTAAAGGGCGGAAAGGCCGAGGAAGCCAGCACCGCATCGGCAAGCTCTTCGCGGGTCAGCAGGTCGTGCGCCTCGATGACGTGGACCTGCAAGAGCGGCGGCTTCTGGCGTCGCAGCAGAAACAGCAGGCCCAGGCCCATGGCCACGGCCAGCGAGCGGCTGGGCACGCGGCTGGTGGCGAGTCGCAGGCGAGTCGGCTGGGTCCGCAGGCGGGCGAAGTTTTCCGCCGAGAACGCTTCGAGCAGCGCCTGGCGATACATGTCGTGATGCGGCATCGGGTTTTCGCCGCGCAGCAGTCGATCGACGTGAAAGTTGCGGCGGTTCTGGCGCACGCGGGCGGCGAAGGTCTCAAGCGCCTGGCGGTGATTGCCGATCAGGTGGGCGCAGGCCATCGCCGTCGCTGCGCTGACTGCGGCGATCTGCTGCACACCACTTAGCCGATCCGCCGCGGCTTCCAGAAAGCCGAGCGTAAAGAAGCAGCGACAGCCACCCCCCTGCAGCACCAGCGCATCGTAGGTCTCGGGCTGCACGCGCTGCGAGGCACGCGGGCTCAGCCACGTTAGCTCTCGGCGCGAGCGAGCGTCGGCCATCGCCTCAGCCGGCCTCGTTGACCGGCAGCGGGCGACGCACGATGTCCTTGAGGTTGAGCAGGTTGACCGTGAAGTGAATGGCGATCGGGGCGATCAGATCGCCGAGCGTCACAAAGACCACGGCGAGCAGGAGCCCAACCACGAACGCCGAAGCGGTCCAGGGCAGAAAGCGGGTGCCCGGACCGATGTGCAGCAGGGCAAAGATCGCCGACGAGCCAAAGATGGCAAGCAAGAGGCCGCCGGCTCCTGGCAAGAGCGCCTTGAGGTGCAGCAGCAGCGCGCCGCGGAACAGGAACTCTTCGCCGATCGCCGAGGCGGCAGCGAGGAGCAGGATCTCGCGGGCCGACAGCGGACCGAGGACGTCGTTAAACTCGCTGTGCAGTACGCGGGCCCAGTCGTAGCGCGCGTGCAGGATGCGGGTCAAAACGACCAGCAGCAGCCCCATGGCCACACCGATGGCGGCGCTCGACAAGAGCTGAGCCGGACGCAGGCCGGGATGCAGCGCGGCGGACAGGGTCGGCTCGGCGTCGCAGAGCAGGACGTTGGGCTGCCCGCGCAGGGCGCCCCACAAGATGGCCGCGGCGGTGAGCGCCGCGTAGAACGCCGTCACACGAGCCGCCCGGCTCTGCGGGGTCAGGCTGGGGGCGATGGAGCGGCGCGCGGGGGCGAGAGCGTTCACCTTCACGGGCGAAGTATATAAAGACGATCTGACAGAGCAAAATTTGTCGTGCTGCCCCAGGAAATTAGCGTAGGCGGAGGCTAGTGGCCGGGGCCGGGCGAGCCGCTCTGCGCCGCCGGCTGCGTCGAGCCAGGGCCGTATAGATCGAGGATCGCGACCTCAGCGCGGCTGCCGAGCCGCATGGCCGGTCCCCAGTAGCCGGTGCCGGTGGTGACGTGGACCACCAGATCGTCGGCGTGGCTGAGGCCGTCTAGCTGACCCTGCTGGGCGCGGGCCAGCAGCCCCAGCGGCACGAGCTGGCCACCGTGCGTGTGTCCCGATAGCTGCAGGTCGGCCAGGGGCGGCCGGCCGGCTTGGCGGGCCTGGCGGTTGCGGGCGCGCAGAGGCTGCATGGCCTGTGGCTGGTGGACCAGGACAATGGCCGGGCGCTCGGGGCGGCGACCGGCGAAGGCGGCCGCCAGATCGGGGCCATGCGCCGGGGTGAACTCGGGGGCCGACCACTCGTCGATGCCCACCAGATCGACGGGGGGCAGGGCCTGGTAGCGATTGCGCAGCACCGTGATGCCGAGGCTGGGTAGGAAGCGCACCCAGTCTTCGGTGGGTGAAAAATACTCGTGATTGCCCAGGGCTATGAACGTGCCGTAGCGGCTGCGCAGCTGGGCCAGCGGCTGTAGCTCGGGCCCCAGGGCCGCGACGCTGCCGTCGACCAGATCGCCGGTGATGAGCACGACATCGACACCCTGCGCGTTGACCATATCGACGACGGTCTGGACGTGCTTGCGGCCGATGGTGGCGCCGACGTGCAGATCGCTGAGGTGGGCCAGGCGAAAGCCGGCCTGGGCCGCTGGCCAGCGTGGGAGCTCGACGCGGCGCCGCGTCAGCGCGGGGGGGCGCAGGGCTTGATAGGTGCTGACCGCCGCGAGCAGCAGCGCCAGAGCAGCCGCGAGAGCGCGCCACTTGGGTAGCGAGATCGGCGGGCCGCCGCGACGTGGCCACAGCGCCCACAGCAGGGACGACAACAGTGCCGTGACCAGCAGAAAGTAGCTCGTCCCGAGCCAGGAAAAGCACAGCCAAAAGAGCGGCGCGGCCAGCCAGCGGGGCAGCACGTTCATGCACAAAAGCCCCAGCATTCCGCCGGGATACAGCGCCGACAGGAGGAGCCAGGGCCACAGGCTCCGACCGCGGGCGGGTAAGAGCGGGCGGAGCCAGGCGCGCAGATAGAGGTGCACCGCGGCCGTGACCGCGCCGGCCCCCAACAGGTACACGAGAAAATCCGAAAACGGTGGAATCAACGTGCGATGCTTTTACCGTGCCAAGCGGGGTTGGCCATATCGCCAAATGGGGGCGCCGACGATGGGCGCGGGTGGCCATAGGCCTCTTTGTGGGCCTGGTCGCTGCGGTCGCGCAGGCCAAGCCGCTGTCAGACAGCGAGCTTGCCGCCGGGGCCTTCGTCGAGGTCCTGCGGGACGGCAACCTGGTGGCGCAGAGCTGGCACCCGCCGACCCTGGTGGCACCGATCGTGCGGGTGCGCGTGCAGGCGCCGGATCTGCAGCCCGCTGAGCTCTTTGCCGTCGCCTGGGACGTGGGCTCGCAGACGCGCTGGGCGCCGCGGCTCAAGCGCTTGGACATTCTGGTTTCGCAGCCCGATGAGCTGCTGCTGTATGAGCAGATTGCGGTGCCGGTGGTGCGCAATCGCGACTATGTGGTGCGGCTGCGCGTCACGCAGCGCGGCACGGCAGCGGGCGGAGCGTTTCGCATCGATGCAATCGGGGACAGCGATGCCAGCCGACCGGTCGATCCACAGTATGTGCGCATGACCGATCTGTGGAGCCGCTTCACCTTCGCGCCGCGGCCGGGCGGTGGCTGCGAGCTCACCTACGAAGCCTTCGGCGATCCGGCGGGCGCGCTGCCCGGCTGGCTGAAGCGTACTGGGTCGGTGCGCGGGCCGGTCGATTTCGTCCAGGCGCTGGTCGGCGAGGCCCGCCGTCGTCATCGCTAGGGGCTGCACCCGCTGGCTGCGACCAGCGCCTTACACTGTAAGTAGGCTAATGCTGTCAGCGAGCCCTGCGGCCTTGGTCTTGACCTCGGTGGCGAGGATGGCGCGGTAGCCACCGCTGTGCTCTAGCGTGCGCGACAGCGAATAGAAGACGCGCACGGCGAGCTGATCGAGCAGAGCTTGGCCGGCTGCCGGGCTCTCTGCCTGCGTCGCGGCCAGGGCCTGCGGATGCGACAGCAGCGTGAAGCGCAGCAGCGCAAGCCGGGCCAGAAAGCCCTGCATGTGCAGAAACAGCGACGGAGAGTCGGTGTACCACTCCTTCATCCAGAAGTGGCGAGCGTAGTTGCAGAAGTAGCGCTCCAGGGCTTCAGAGAAGACGGCCTCGATGGCCTCGCGACGAGCGCGATAGGCGACGTCCACTCGCTCACTGCCGCCGCCGATCGCGGGCTCATCTGGGCTGTCGGCATTCGCTTTGTCAGTCGCTTTGTCGTTCGCTTTGTCAGTCGTTGTGTCAGGTCTGCCGTCAGCTCGTGGACCACCTTCGGCCCCGGCTTGGCCATAGCTCTGGGCGAGCTCGACGACTAGCTGAGTGAAGGCGTGGCCGCCGGGGACGCGACGCTGCGTGCGTAGCAGCTCAAGCAGCAGGGGCAGCGGCAGCGGTGCGCTGGTCAGGCTGTCCTGAAAGCGACGATCGAGCTCGGCGAGCACCTCGGGATGCTCCAGCATCGCGGCCTGCTGGCGGAACGCCTCGGCGGGAACGACGCCACTTTTGTCGCGCGGCAGGCCAGCACACTTGTGGGCCAAGAAGGCAGCAAAAAACAGGCGGCTGCGCAGGGGATAGGTCGACAGGGTGAGTAGGCGGACCATGGCACCGCGCACCACATCGAGGTGCCGATAGGCCGCATCGCCCTTTAGCTCGCTTTCGGCAGGGGCGATGTGCTGAAGCTGGCCGCGGCCGGCCAGAGCCGCACTGGCGGGCACGAGGTCGGTCCCATCGGCGGGTAGCAGAGCGCGGCGAGCCACCTCGGGGCAGGACAGGGCACCGGCCAGCTCTAGGCGGTGACCGACGCGACTTAGCTGGCGGGGATAGGTGGCGCAGGTGTCGGGCAGGACGTCTTCGCCGAAGCGGGCGTGCAGGCGACACAGCCCACCGGCGCCCAGCAGCCGGCAGCTGCCGTCGGGCGAGAGCCGTAGCTGCGCATAGGCGCGCTCGCTGCGCTCCTTTTTCGGTAGCAGCGTGAGCACCTCATCCACAGCCGGGAGGCTGTCTTCGCTGGCTGGGCGGCTCTCGTTCGGCGGCGGTGAGGTCCGCGGTAGCAGGCGGCGTAGCTGGATCAGATGCTCCTGATCCACGTAGATCGCCCAGCCGCTGTGGCAGCAGCTGTCTTCGCAGTCGCCACCGATGCAGCGAAAGTCGACCATGTAGCGCAGGGCAAGGAGGCTGCCGGGTTCGGCTTCGGCCATCGTTCGATAATAGCTGGTCTTTTCGCGCTGGTGGGCGACTCATCCTGCTCGCGCGGTCGCCCCAAGATCGCGCCGCTGAGGCCCACGCAGCGACGGTCGGCCACGGTATACTGCGCAGAGATGGCCAACCAGCGCGCCTCAGCCTTGGTCGAGCGCTGCCCTAACTGCAACGCGTTTCTGCCGCCGGTGCTCGAAGGAGCCAAGCAGCGGCGCTGCGACTACTGCGGTCTATCGCTGCGCGTCGATCCGCCGCCGCCCGCGCCGTCACCTGTACCAGCGCCGGTTGTGTCGCCGACGCCTGCGCCGCGCTCCTCTCCGCCGGCCGTTGGCCGCGTCTGGCCGTCGCTGATCGTGCCGTTTCTGGTTGCTGGCAGCATCTACTGGTCCACGCAGAACAGCATCAAGCGGCAGCCGTCGGCGCGAGTGGCCCCGCTGGCCGAGCGCCCCGAGGTCGGTATTGAGGGGCGGCTGCGGAACCTGCTGCCTGGGGGCTCAGATGCCCCGCCGAAAGAGGACTCGCAGGGCGCCGTCGAGTCGCGCGGCCAGGCCAGCTCGGAGGCCCGTAGCCGAGGCCTGCGCTCGCGCCGTCCCGTCGGTGATTCGTCGCTGCGCAACGAGCTGTGCCACATCAGCGGCATGGAGATGTCGGCCGTGGTGCAGGCCAACCAGAAGACCACGGCGGCGTGCTTTGCCAGCGACCTCACGGGCTATCCCAAAAATGTCGGCCTGACCTCGGACTGGGAGGTCGAGCTCGACGGGCTGGGACGCGTGCATCAGGCGCAAGGCCGCCTGCATCTGCTGGACTACAACCTCAGCCCCGAGGAGCGCGCGCAGAAGAAGCTGGCCCTGCCTGGACCTTCGGCGCTGCGCTGTGCCCAGGACGTGATCCGCGGCTGGGTGTTTCCCAAGTACAGCCCCAAGGACGGAGCTCGCATGCGCATGCGCTGCTCGTTCAACTTGGTGCTTCGCGATACCTAGCTCCGCGACGGGTAGGGCAGTGGATAGGCGGCGGCGAAAAAGTGGGTAGACCCGACCTGCCAGCTGATCGATAGTGGCGCCCGGCGTGAGGCGCCGCCCTGGTCTATGCCGCTAACCCACTTGCAGCAGCTCGAAGCCGAGAGCATTCAGATCTTCCGCGAGGTCGTCGCCGAGTGTGAGCGACCGGTCTTGCTGTACTCGATTGGCAAGGACAGCACGGTGCTGTTGCACCTGGCGCGCAAGGCGTTTGAACCCGCCCGCCTGCCGTTCCCGGTCATGCACATCGATACGACCTGGAAGTTTCGCGACATGATCGCGTTTCGCGATCGCACCGCTTCTGCGCTTGGCCTGGACCTCATCGTCTATACCAACCAGCAGGGCCTGGCCGAAGGCATCAATCCTTTCGACCATGGCTCGGCCTATTACACCGATGTGATGAAGACGCATGCGCTGAAGCAGGCCCTGGATCAGGGGCGCTTTACGGCCGCAATTGGCGGCGCCCGGCGCGATGAAGAGAAGTCGCGGGCCAAGGAGCGCGTCTTCTCGGTGCGCGCACCCGGTCATCGCTGGGATCCCAAGTCGCAGCGGCCCGAGCTGTGGGAGCTGGCCAATACTCGCCTGCGTCCCGACTACACGCTGCGGGTGTTCCCGCTGTCGAACTGGACCGAGGCCGATGTCTGGCAGTACATCGCGCAGGAGGGGCTAGAGATTGTGCCGCTGTACTTCGCCAAAGAGCGGCCGGTGGTGCGTCGCGGCGAGGCGCTGATCATGGTCGATGATGAGCGGATGCGGCTCCTGCCCGGCGAGGTGCCAGAGCTGCGCCGCGTCCGCTTTCGCACCCTGGGCTGCTATCCGCTGTCCGGGGCGATCGAGAGCGACGCCACGACGCTCAGCGAGATCGTGGCCGAGACGCTGGGCTCGCGCTACTCCGAGCGACAGGGCCGAGTCATCGATCACGATGGTGCGGCATCGATGGAGCGCAAGAAGCAGGAGGGCTATTTCTGATGTCAGCGCCCATGGCCCAAGCGGGCGAGAGCGCCGCTGCGAGCTCAAGCACCGGCCCGGCCGGAGCCGCGACTGGCGCGGACCACCGCGATCTGCTGCGCTTTATTACTTGCGGCAGTGTCGACGACGGCAAATCGACGCTGATCGGCCGCCTGCTGTGGGATGCCGGGGCGCTGGCGGAAGACCAGATCAGTGCGCTGGCGCGCGACTCGCTGAAGCACGGCACGCAGGGCGAGGATCTCGACTTTGCCCTGCTGCTCGATGGCCTGCAGGCCGAGCGCGAGCAGGGCATCACCATCGATGTCTCGTATCGCTTTTTCTCGACGGCGCGGCGCAAGTTCGTGGTCGCCGACACGCCCGGGCACGAGCAGTACACCTGCAACATGGCCACCGGTGCGTCGACGGCGCAGCTGGCGGTGCTGCTGATCGATGCCCGCAAGGGTGTGCTGGTGCAGACGCGGCGGCACAGTCGCATCGTGCGCCTGCTCGGCATTCGTCACGTCGTGATCGCCGTCAACAAGATGGATCTGACCGGCTGGGATCGCGCGGCGTATGCCCGCATCGAAGACGACTACCGTCGCTTTGCCGCCGAGCTCGACTTTGCCCGCATCGACTTCGTGCCGCTGTCCGCGCTGCACGGCGACAACCTGCTGCGCCCGAGTACGCACACCCCTTGGTATGCCGGCCCGACGCTGCTCGGGCTGCTAGAGACCATACAGATCGAGGAAGAAGTCGGGGCGGCGCTGCGCCTGCCGGTGCAGTGGGTGAATCGGCCCAACCTGGACTTTCGCGGCTTCGCGGGACGCATCGCCGCGGGTCGGGTGCGGCCTGGCGATCGCGTGCGCGTCGCGCCCTCTGGGGCAGCCTCCGTGGTCCAGCGCATCGTCACCTTAGATGGCGATCTGCCCGCGGCCGAGCGCGGCCAGTCGGTGACGCTGACCCTGGCCGATGAGATCGACATCAGTCGCGGCGATGTCATCACCGCCTACGATGCGCCGATCGAGCACGCCGATCAGTTTCAGGTGCAGCTCTTTTGGATGAGTGATCAGCCGCTGCTCCCCGGTCGCGTCTATGAGGCCAAGCTGCACCATCGCCGAGTCGGGGCGACGGTGACCGAGATCAAGCACCGCATCGACGTCAACAGCGGCGCCCATCTGTCGGCCAAGTCGGTGAACAAGAACGAGCTGGCGGTGGTCAACCTCAGCTTCGATCGCCCGGTGCCGTTTGAGCCCTATGCCAAGAACCGACGCCTGGGCGGTCTGATTCTTGTCGATCGCCTGTCGGCCGATACGCTGGCCGCCGGCCTGATCGACTTCGCTCTGCGGCGGTCGGCCAATATTCACTGGCAAGCCCTCGACATCGATCGCGCCGCGCGAGAGGGGCTGAAGCTGCAGCGCGCGCGCTGCGTGTGGTTCACTGGGCTCTCGGGCTCAGGCAAGTCGACGATCGCCAACCTGGCCGAAAAGCGGCTGCACGCGGCGGGCAAGCACACCTATCTTTTGGACGGCGATAACGTGCGCCATGGCCTAAACCGCGACCTGGGCTTTACCGATGCCGATCGCGTCGAAAATATCCGCCGTGTGGCAGAGGTGGCGCGGCTGTTTGTCGATGCCGGCCTGATCGTCCTGGTGTCGTTTATCTCGCCCTTCCGGTCCGAGCGGGCTTTTGCCCGCAGCCGCTTTGCCGCGGCGGACTTCGTCGAAGTCTTCGTCGATACGCCGCTGGCCGTCTGCGAGGGACGCGATCCCAAGGGCCTGTACAAGAAGGCGCGGGCCGGCGCGCTCAAGAACTTCACCGGCATCGACAGTCCCTACGAGCCACCGCTCGCTGCTGAGCTGCGGATTGACGGCGAGGCGAGCTCGGCGATCGTCGCAGCCGAGCAGGTCGTCAGCCTGCTCCTAGGCGAGCGCTAAGCGGCGAGCCCCATGTCCGGCAGCGAGCTGTCTTCCCTGGTCTTGGCTCAGAGCGGTGATGGGGTGGTGGCCGCTACCGCGCTGATTGCCGCCGTCATCTCGGGGGCGATCGGCTATGGGTTTTCGACGCTGCTGGTGCCGGTGGCGCTGCTGTACTACGCCAGCCGGGTGCTCAACCCTGGGCTGGTGCTGGCCGAGATCGCGCTCAACCTGCTGGGCCTGTGGCTGAATCGGCGCTCGCTGGGTCGCGTCTTTCGCCGCGTGCTGCCGATGATCCTCGCTTCGGTGCCGGGCATTGTCCTGGGCGTGCTGGTGCTAAAAGCGGCGCGGGCCGATGTGCTGCGCTTCATCACCTATGTCGTGCTGCTACCTCTGGTGCTCTTGCAGGCCGCCGGGCTGCGGCGACCGATGCCGGCCGGCAGCCGAGCCGAGCTGCCGCTTGGCTTTGGCATCGGCGTGCTGTATTCGACGACGACGATCTCGGGACCGCCGCTGGCACTGCTGCTCTCGAATCAGGGCCTGGCGCAGGATGAGTTCCGCGCTGCGCTGGCGCTGTTTCGCGTCGTCGAGTCACTGGCCACGGCGATCGCCTATCTGAGCCTGGGGCTGTACAGCGCCCCCAGCCTGCACGTGGCGCTGTACATCCTGCCCTGCATCGCGGTCGGCGTGCCCCTTGGCCGCTTGCTGATCGCGCGCATCGAGCCCGAGCTGTTCCGCCGCCTGTGCATGGCCATCGACGCCTGGCTGATCAGCTTCGGACTGTCGCGGCTGCTCTTGGCTGAGGGGCCGCAGGTGGCGCGCTTTGCTTACCTGCCGCTCGTCGTGGTGGTGCTACTCGATGCGGCGATCCTCTATCGCTACCTCAAGGCGCGGCGACCGAGCCACCCGCCCTGAGGTAGCGACCAGCGAGCTAGATCGTCGCCTGCGCCACTTCGGTGAGCGCGCCATCAAGCTCGTGCAGGAGCTCATCGAGGTGCGACTCTTCCACCAGCATCGGCGGCGCGATGCGCAGCGTGTTGCCGTACAGGCCGCCCTTGCCGATCAGCACGCGCCGGCGCCGCATGGCCTCAAGCAGCAGGTTGGCGCGCTTGCTGGCCGGGGCCTTGCTGCCGCGATCTTCGACAAGCTCGACGCCCTGCATCAGGCCCAGGCCGCGCACATCCCCGATCAGCGTGTGCTTGTCCTTGAGCGCATCGAGCCCAGCGCGCAGCCGTCGGCCCAGGCGCTCGCTGCGGGCGGGGATGTCTTCGCGCTCCATGATGTGCAGCGTGGCCAGCGCCGCGATCGCCGAGATCGGGTTGCCGCCATAGGTGGCGAGCGTCAGGCCCTTGAAGGCTCCCGCGATCTCGGGCGTGGCGACGGTTACACCCATCGGCAGGCCGGATGCGGTGGCCTTGGCGAAGGTCATGATGTCGGGCTTGACGCCGAAGTGCTCGATGCCATTCCAGTAGGTGCCGGTGCGGCCCCAGCCGGTCTGCACTTCGTCGC
>CAZVMD010000242.1:0-5058 GCA_964628555.1 uncultured Myxococcales bacterium
CCTTGGCCCACGCATCAATCGCGTTGGCAAAGCGCTGCAAGGCGTTGCCGTCGCCTTGTTTGTACGGATGGTTGGGGGTCCCGCCCTGCGCAGCGGGAGTGATCTGTTTGATCAAGATGCTGTTGCGCGGCGCGGCGCGATCGACGCGGCCGAGCGTGTTCAGACAGAACTGCTGCAGCAGCTTTTCATCGCTCGACAGCGAGGCTTCCATGTTGAAAGCGCCGTTGGCGGTGTTGTTGCGACCCGGGGCGTGGCAGCTCTGCGCGCAGGGCTGAAGCTCGTTTTTGACCGCCGGGTTAAACAGGTTGAAGGCCTTGCACTTGATCTCCATCATCCCCATCGGGTTCACCTTCTCGAGAAGCTCGAAGGCGACGCCCAGGCGCGAGCGCAGGCTCTCGGGCGCCTGCGTGAGGATGACTGTGCCCCCGCCGACCGTGGCCGTCTTGCCGGCCGCGACCGTCAGGTCGACGTTGGTCAGCGTGTCGGCCGGATCGAGCACCGTGCCCTTGGCCGACAGGAAATAGAAGCGCGGGTGCTTAAAGCGAATCCCCGACGAAGGCCCCGCCGTCAGCTTCAGCGACAGGATGCGGAAGATGCGGTTGTCTTCTTCCTTCAGCGTAAACGTCAGATTGGCCAGCGGGTCGAGGACCGGCGCAATCGTCTCGAAGCTCATGTTGTACTCGCCAGCCATGAGCGGCACGGTCGGCATCAGGCCCGACTTGTTCATGCCGGGGCGCGTCGCGGCTTCGGCTTCGATCCACGCCTTGACCGAGTCGGCCTGCACCGGCGTAAGCGGCGGGCCGGCGTGCTGGCCTTTCTGCAGGAGCAGGCTCTGGATCGCGGGGTCGGTCAGGAAGGCGCCGCCCTTGTAGGCGGTGATCGCCTGGTACTCCATCCCGGCCGGTAGAAACGGCATCACCGAGCCCTGGGCGATGGAGTGACAGGCGGCGCAGTCCTTGATCAGGTCGCGCTTGACCAAGCGGTCAAACATCGTCTGCGGGTGGACATCGCCATCCAGATCATCACTCTCGGGGGCTAGGCCCGGCGTGCAAGCGGCGCCGAGCAAGCTCAGCGAAAACAGCCCGGCCCGAAGACCGGTCGGACCGAACCCCGACCGGCTCCGCGGAGCACGCTCACTGGCGTGTTGTGTGTTGGTGCTCACAAGTCGCATCGAACACCCTCCTCAAGCAGGGCCTTACAAGAGCGCAAAAGGCGCAAAAAACCAAGCGATTTCGAGGAATTAGCACGCCACGTGCCAGGGCCACAGCGGGCGATTCGGCGCGGCCAAAAACGTGAGTTTAATTACTCAAACATCACAAGAGAATCGTCGGAGCGGGCGACGACGCGCTGCGTAAAGGGCAGGCAGAGGGCCGCCGCCGGGGGCTGGCGGGCGGAGCCGCGAGCGCTGCGGGATCGATCCAGCAGGGCGCAGGGCGCAGACCGCAGGTGACGGTCTTAGCCATCAGCCCGCGAGCGGGTCGGGGGCGACGCGGGCGGGTGCGGCGGGGCTGGTCGGCTGAGTGGGCGAGAGGACCAGGAACAGCGGATAGTCGCTGGTGGCGGCGATGGCGACGTGCGTAATCTCGGCGCTGGCCTGCGCTTCGGCCGTGGCCGCCGGGCGGCACAGGGGCGGCAGGGGCTGCAGGTTGAGCTGCTCGGTGGGCACTAGCTCGACGAAGCGCGACACCAAGAGCGAGCGCTCGCCAAGCGGCGTGCCGATGATCAACATCCAGCGACCGACCAGGCCATCATCAAAAGGGAGGAAGGCGGTGGGCAGCAGCAGCGGTGGCGGCGGGTTGGCCTCGTCTTCGGCGGCGATGCGGGTGATGTGCGCGGTGGCGATGCCCCAGCGCAGCTCCTGCCCCTGAATCATGAAGAAGGCCGCCTCTTGGCTAGCAGCCGGCGAGGAGCGGGAGGTGGCGGCGCTCACCGCTGTCCTCTGTTACCCGGGGCGCCCAGGATGTGGCGGAGCAGGGCGGGCAGATCCAGGACCACAGCGATGGTGCCCAGGAACTCGAACTCGCTGCTGCTGAAGCGGACGGCGCTGACGTGCAGCGGACGTAGCTGGGCCGCTTCGCGCGGCAGGGCCTCGCGAACCTCGTCGGTGGGGATGCCGAGCGAGCAGCCTTCAGCGTTTACGATCAGCGTGCGCCGCCGCTGCTCTTCTGCGGCCCGGCCATCCGGGGCGCTGTCGCTCTGGGCGACGAGCTTGGACAGGTCAAGGATCGCAGTGGCCCGTCCGCGCCAGGCCATGACCCCGGGAAACAAGGGCGGCGATCCCGGGATGGCCATGTAGCTCTGCTCCCCGAGGATCTGCTCGACATAGTCGGCCTCCAGGGCGAACCACTGCTTGCGAAAGCGGAAGGGGATGAGGTGCTGCATCGCGGCTAGCTCTTGCCGGCGCGGCTGCGAGCGATAAAGCCATTGAGCGAGCGGATGATGCCCGCCCAGTCGTCGGACTTGCAGATGTAGCCGTCGGCGCCGCAGCTCTTGGCGATGCCGGCCAGGGCCCGCTCTGGCTGATCGGAAAACAGCACGACGGGGCAGATGCTGCCCTTGAGGGCGCGCTGCGCGATCTGGATCAGCTGATCGCCCTTTAAGCCGGGCATCGAAAAATCAACCAGGGCCAGGCTTGGCTGCGCCTGCATTAGCTTCTGGCTGAAGCCGATCGGGCTCGACAGTGTCGTGACGTCAAAGCCCGCTTCTTCGAGGTTTAGGCGCGCGATCTCACGACAGAATTCGCTGTCGTCAACGACCACGATATGGTGCTTGTGGGTCGGCATGATGCGACGTCAGCTCCGTTTGCCCGGGGTGGGGTCGGTAGCGGGTTTAGGGGCGCTGCTCAGGCCCTCGGGGTACTGGGCGGCACGGACTTGCCGCTCGGCCAGCGCAAATAGCTCGCTGCGCAGAGACTCCAGGTTGAGCATGGTGACGATGGGGCCCGAGTCGCGCCGCCGCCGACCGCGCAGGGCTACGACCCGCTCGAAGGCCTGCTGCGCCTCTTGGGCATTGCCCAGCGCCTGATAGCAGAGCGCCAGGTACAGCGCTGCGGGCCACAGATCGGGGGCGACAAAGAGGGCACGGCGCAGGGCAGGGATGGCGCGCTCGTACTGACCGCGCATGTGCTCACTCATGCCGACCAAGAGCAGCGTCTCATCCGAGAGCTGGGCCGCATCGCTGCCAGCCAGGACCGGGGCGAGCGCGGCCAGCGCCCCATCGGCGTCACCAGCCGCCAGGAGCTCGGCGGCTCGGCGCAGCTCGGGACGGGTGGTGGTGGACGGCGCCGACGGGGCCTGTGGGGCCGAGCGCGGCGATGGTGGGCTGAGCAGGGTGGCCGGAAGGATCGGAATATTTGGCGCCGAGATGCGACCCGTGCGGGGCGCGAAGGGCGAAGGCGTGACGCGTCCCGGAGCCGGGGGGACACCCAGCTTGGGCGGCACCGAGCGAGCGGCCAGCGGCGGCGTTACCGCACGGTTCGAGCTGGCCGCGTGGCGGGGGCGAACATGGGCCCAGCGCTCGCCGATGCGCACGCGCTCAAGCTCGGCCGGCTCGAACTGAAACTCGCCTGCCCCCAGCAGCAGATAACCGCCCGGCTCCAGCGCATGCGCGAGCCGCTGCAGCGTCGCCTGCGCCGCTTCCGGGAGGAAGTAAAGGAGCACGTTGCGACACAGGATCAGCGGCCAGCCGTCGGAGAGCGTCGGCATAGGCGGCGGCGAGAGCAGGTTGTGAACGTCAAAGACAATGCAGCTCCGCAGGCTGTTGCTGATGCGCAGACCGTCGCTAGTCGGCTCTAGATAGCTCTGTAGGGCCGGCGGCAGACGGCGGGCGGCATCGCTGGGGAAGCGGCCCTGAAAGGCCGCCTGTACCGCATGCGGGTTGATGTCGGTGGCCAGCACGCGCACCGCTCGCTGACACTGCTGCGCCAGCATGGCGATGGAATAGGCATCCTCGCCGTTGGCGCAGGCCGGCACCCAGATCTCAAGCGGCGGGCTGCCGTAGGGCCGCTCGCGCAGCAGGTCGGCGATGAGCTCTAGCTGCTGCGGGTCGCGATACAGCCACGAGTACTGCACGGCGACATGATCGAGCACCAGCGCCGCTTCTTCTCCGTCGCTGCCAACAATGTACTCGGTGTACGACAGGGCGGATGGGAAGCCAAGGGAGTGGGCCCGCTCCTCCAGCCAGCGGAGCACTTCCGGACCGCGCTGGCTGAGGTCGATGCCCGTCCAGTTGGAGATCAGCCGCAGGGCATTGCTAAGCCCACTCATCGGCTGCCTCCGCCGCTGCTGCTTGAGGCCTTGCTGCTAGACGGAGGGGTCTCGCTGTCACAGAGAAAGAGGAGCCCGGTGCTGATCTCGGCCGGCGACAGCCAGTACTCCGCGGCGCCGCTCTCCCGCGCGGCCCGGGGCATGCCGTCTACCGCCGAGGTCTCGGCGTCTTGCGCGATGGTCACTGCGCCGCTCTGGCGCATGGCCAAGAGCCCTTGGCTGCCATCGTTGCCCAGGCCCGTCAGCAGCACGCCGATCGCGCTCTCGCCATAGCTCTGAGCCACCGACAGAAACAGCTGATCGACCGATGGGCGATGACCACATAAGGGGGGGCCGTCGTCGCTAGTCAGCGTGCCGCGCGTCGCTGCAATGACGTGGTGGTTATCAGCCGCCAGATAGACACAGCCCCGCTGGATGGCCATGGTCTGCTGCACCACGTGCACGGGCAGCGCGATATGCGAGCGCAGATAGTCGGCAAAGGGCTCGGCGAAGCCAGGGGGCAGGTGCTGCACAACAACGATCGCGGCGCTTAGGCTGGCCGGCAGCGGGCGCAGAATATCGGCCAGGATGTTGGGGCCGCCAATCGACGCACCGAGAGCAATCAGCGCTGGCCGGGCATGGCTCCGGTGAACGAGCAGAGCGAGCGACTTGCCCGAGGTGGCCAGGCCGGTCTCGATGCGGCGGGGGGGCGGAGTCCGCGAGGTGCTATCGGGAAAGCGGCTGCGGCTGTCACTGCGCTCACTGCGCTCACTGCGCTCACTGCGCTCACTGCGCTCACTGCGCTCACTGCGCT
>CAZVMD010000242.1:5276-11455 GCA_964628555.1 uncultured Myxococcales bacterium
TCACTGCGCTCACTGCGCTCACTGCGCTCACTGCGCTCACTGCGGGAGCTAGCGCCGCCGCCCGAGCGGGAGAGGATGTGGCGGACCACCGGGACCCGCGCCAGACGGCGAATCAGGACCCGCAGCTGAGCAGCGCCCTCGTGATCTTGCCGCGCTGGCAGCTGCTCGCGATGGAGGGCGCCGCGGCGCAGGGCCTGCTGCACGCTGTTCTCATCGGCAGTCTGGGACGGCTCTTCGAGGATGAGGATGCCGGTGGGACGCTCGGCCATGATCAGCTCGATGGCGTCGAGCCCGCCTCCTTCCAGCAGCCGGGCGGAGAGCAGCAGCAGGTCAGGCATCTGATCGAACACTACGCTGAGCGCTTGGTGCGGCGTGCGCAGCTCGGCGATGACCTTGATGTCGGCTTCGCTCTCGATCAGCCGGCGGAGCTCGTGGCTGCGCTGCACTGAGATCTCGGCGATAGCCACCGACAGGAGCTTCACAGCTGGGCTCCGATCAGCTTCGCCACCGTGCCCACCAGCAGGCTCTCATCGAACTCAGACTTGACGATGTAGGCGTTGGCACCGAGCGCGCTGGCTCGTTGACGATGCATCGGAGAGGAGTTGCTGGTGAACATGGCGACCGGCAGGCTCGGCCAGCGCGGGCGCAGGCGCTCAAGCAGGGTAAAGCCGTCCATCTCGGGCATGTCGACGTCGAGCACCACACAAGAGAACGTGCTGCGCTCAAGTACGCTGAGGCCCTCAAGGCCGTTGGCCGCGGTGGTGACGTCATAGCCTGAGCTGGCCAGGACCTGCGCCATCAGCGCGCGAATCACCGCCGAGTCATCCACGATCAGGATGCGATGGCGGGGCACTTCCTGCGTCGGGCGCTTGGGCTGCGGATTGGCCTGCTGTGACTCTGCCAGCTGCACCAGATCGGCGAGAGACAGCCACAGCACTAAGCGTCCATCGTCGAGAATCGCCGAGGCGGTAGCGGGTGCGATCTTGCTCATCAGCGGATCCACCGGCTGCCGCAGCAGATCGTATTCCCCCAGGATGCGAGCCGCGGCAAATGCCCACAGCTGCTGATCGCCGACGCTGAGCACCAGCGCGTGGGGTTCATCCTGCGGCTCGGCGAAGCTTAGGGTATGGGCCAGCGAGCGCAGCGGTATCACGCCGAAGCGAGACCACAGCGCCCGTCCGCCCGACACGGCGCGCACGTCCTGATCGCGCAGCCGCACCATCTCGATAATCGAGCGCGAGGGCAGGGCGAAGAGCGTCCCGGCGATGTTGAGGACCAGGCCGCGTTCCTTGCTGATGCGCACCGGTAGCTTCAGGCTGAGCTGGGTGCCGAGGCCCGGCTGGCTGCTCAGTGACACCGTGCCGCCGACGCGCTGGACGCTGCTGCGCACGATGTCGAGACCGACGCCGCGGCCAGAGAGCTCACTGACCGCGCTGCGGGTTGAAAAGCCGTGCTGGAACAGCAGGTCGAAGGTCTGCTGCTCGGTCAGCGGTGGATGGCTGATGGGCAGCAGCCCGCGCGCGATCGCGGCTCGACGTACATCTTCGCGCACAATGCCGCGTCCATCATCCGTCACCGTCAACAGCACGAAGGGGCCGGCTGCTTCGGCATGCAGGACGATGGTCGCTTCGCTGGGCTTGTTTTGTTCCTGGCGCTCAGCCGGTGACTCAATGCCGTGATCGATGGCGTTGCGCAGGATGTGCAGCAGCGGCTGCCAGACGGTGTCGAGTACCGGTCGCTCGATCTCGACGCTGGCCGTCTGCACGATGACGCGGACGCGCTTCTGCGAGGCCTGCGCCAGGTCTTTGGTATGGCGGGCCAGATCATGCAGCGAAGGCTCGATCTGAACTAGACGCAGCGCCCAGGCGGCGCTCTCAATGCCTTCGAGCTGATTCTGCAGCCGCTCGAATTCTTCGAGCAGCGAGCGC
Source organism: uncultured Myxococcales bacterium (assembly GCA_964628555.1). Classification (GTDB taxonomy): domain Bacteria; phylum Myxococcota_A; class Polyangia; order Palsa-1104; family JAEUJZ01; genus JAEUJZ01. The sequence goes on from CAZVMD010000242.1 coordinate 7,205, forward strand.
GCATCGGCATCACTCGAAGGCGGCGCGGCCGGCATGGGCGTGACTGGCACAGCCGGCTGCGGCTTCAGCCAGGGCGCGGCGAAGAGCTCGGTGTTGGCCGGCGTATTGGGCTGCGTTGCTGGGGCCGGCGTCGAGGAGGGCAGGCCCGACTGCACCAAGCGGCGGGCGTGTGACCGCAGAGCGCGCACACCGGCCGAGAGCTCGGCAATCGTGCCGCAGAGAGCATCGATGCGGTCCGCCTTCACCTGAATCCAGCGATCCTGCTGCCGCGCTAGCTGCTCGGTGGGCTCGGCGGCTGGGGCTTGCTCCTCAGCCTTGCCGCGCTCAGGGCTGGCCTCACTAGCTGGGGGCGGGCTCGGTGAGCCAGCCTTTCCCCCGGCATCGGGTCCGGGCGGCTGCTTCGCGGCTGCTTGGGCGATGCGCAGGCTGGCGCTGGAGGCGGCGGGACGCTCGGCGGCGGGAGTGGGCAGTGGTGTGGGCTGTGGCGAAGCCAGCGCCACTTCGGCCAGCTGCAGCTCCTGCAGCGCCGGCTGCAGCGCTTCTTGATACGCCGCGTCCGCACCGGGGTCGTCCTGCAGCACGCGCGCGGCCATGTCGAGCGCCTGGGCCAGGTGCTCGTAGGGCTTGCGGCTAAGCTCTGGGCTCAGCAGCCCGGCTTGCTCCAGCGCTGTCTCGGCGCCGTGAACGACGCTGCTGAGCGCGCGCAGCCCCAGCATGCGCGACTCGCCCTTGAGGGTGTGCAGCTCACGGGCGATCTCCAGCAGCGGGGAGTCCTTGCTCTCGCCGCGGGCATGGGCGGTAAGCTGCTGCGCGATGCGACCCAATCGGGCCACGGCGCTGGCCCGGAAGCGCTGCAGAAGCTGACGCTGGGCGGCGCTCACTTGCTGCCTCGACTGGTCTCGGTGCGGAACTTGCCAACCAGCACGCGGAACTGCTCGGCGGTGTTGCGGAGCAGCTCAACCGAGGCGCGGCTTTCCCGCGCTGAGCCGACGCTGCCCGAGAGAATATTGCCGATCTCGCGCATGCTCTCGAGCACTTGGCCGGTGGCGGTGCGCTGCTGCTGCGTGACCATGGTGATGTGGTGGGCCGAGTCGGTTGTCGACTCGGCGAGCTTGCGGCTTTCATCGGTGGCCACGGCGCTGGAGGTCCCGGCGCTGCGGATGTCGGTAAGCAGGGCTTTGACGTCTTGCACCGAGGCGGTGATGCGCTCGGCCAGGCGACGCATCTCGCTAGCCACCAGAGAGAAGGCTCGCCCCGCCTCACCGGCCCGCGTCGCTTCCAGCGAGGCGTTGAGCGCCAACAGATCGCTGCGATCGGCGATGTCGCGGATGACTTCCAGGAGCTCCGCGATGCGGTTGGTGTGACCGGTCAGCGAAAGGACGTGGCCGGCCATGCTCTCGGTGGTCTGGCGGGTGCGCTGGGCATTGTCAAAGACGCCATGCGCGGCTTCGGCGATGTTCGAGGCGCTGTCGAGCAGCGACTGGATCGTGCGGCTGACTTCCTCGACGCCGGCCGCCTGGCGCGCCGTCCCCTCTTCTTGCCGCTGGGCCAGCTCATAAAGCTGCGTCGCAGCCCCGGCCAGCTTCAGCGCCGCCTCGGTGATCTGGCTGATCAGCGTGCGCTGGTTCTCGGCCATGCGGTTGAAGGCAGTGGCCACCGCTCCCTCGGTCTCGACCTGCGCCGTCAGATCGCCGCGGCCCAAGCGATCGGCGGTATCGGCCAGGGCGCGCAGCATCCCGATCAGATGCTCCAGCGCGACTGCCAGGTGCCCCACCTCGTCATCGCCGCTGAGGTCCAGGGGCTCGTGCGAAAGGTCACCCTTTACAACGCGCTGCGCCACCCTCGCCATCTGCCGCAGGGGGCGCAGGAAGATCCGGCCGGCCACCCAGCTGGCCAGCGTGCCGAGGACAAGAAACATCGCCAGCACCAAGAGCAGCGCGTTGTTCTGATCGCGCACCGTCCGCTCGACCCCCGACAGCGCAAGTCCCAGCGTTAGCCGGCCGGCCCCATTGCTGCGGGTGTAAAGGGCGGTATCGACGCGCAGAAACTGGCCTTGATAGTCGAGGTTGAGCTTGTCCGACAGCGGCGGCAGCGTCGCCCCGGCCTGCTCGGCGCGGACGGCCGCCAAGAGAGAGCCGTCGGCCCTGTAGATCAGGGCATAGCCCTGGGTCTGCTCGCTCAGCTTGGTGAGAAAGCTCTGGGCAGCGCGGCTGTCACCGGCTTCCAAGGCTGGAGCCAGGCTCTGGGTCGCCAGGTTGGCGATCGCGACGGCCCGCGTCTCCAGATCGCGCCGGGCGCTGCGTTCCAGCGAGGCCGACAAGATCACCGATAGGCACAGGGTCAGAAGGGCCACTAAGGAGGCGGTAAAGAGGGCGAATCGGACAGTCAGCGGAATGTGAAATGGCCTGGCGCGCATTCGGCTCCTGGCCCGGCTCGCGCAGCCTAAGCCGGTAACCGGCTCGCGGATCGGAGGGGGCCAGAGTCAGTGTACCCGCTGAGCAACGCTCAAGAAACTCGCGATCTTTACTAGCGCAAGCCGCAAGCTAGCTGCTGCGAGTGAAGGCTCCCCAGTGGCCCTTTACTGGGCGTGACTGCTGGCCGCGGAGGGATTGGTAGCCGTCGGCGGGCGTCGGCTCTGCAGCAGGGCAATCGGTACAAAGACAAAGAGGCTCGCCAGCAGGCTCACCGCAGCGACCGGCACCCCGAGGGCAAGGTAGGCCAGAAACCGCCCGGCATCGCCGAGCTTCTTGCCCAGTGAGGCCTGGCCGGGACCGGCAGCCGCGGCGCTAAGCCCGGTACGCTCCCGGGTGGCGGCGACGGTCTGGCTCAGCAGGGCGGGTCCATATACCTCACCGTAGAGCCCCTGGCAGCGGCGCCCCAGGCGGTAGGCCGCCAAGGTTCGGCGCGGACAGGTCAGCATGCCAGCCAGCATGCCGGCCAGGTTCAGCCACCAAGCAGCCGGGAAGCGACCACAGCCGACCGCCAGCTCCCAGGCCGAGATCTCAAACTCGCCGAACCAGTTGGTCTGGTAGCCGGTCAGCACGTGGTGCAGGTCATGGAAGCACAGCGCAGCCACGCGCGCCTTGGTGTTGGGCATATACAGGCTGAGCGGACCCAGCTTGAACTTGACCCAGGCGTCGTTGTAGCCGCCGTCTGGCCCAAAGTGATTGGCTGCGAAATAGACCGCGACAGCATCACGTAGTGGGAGCGAATCTTCATAGTGATCACGCATGGTCATGTCCTCCGTGCGGGACGTCGGCCCAGCCCAGAGCCAGAGCCAGAGCCAAGCCGGCGGCGCGATGGCCGCGTGGTCGCTGGCGCTACCTTGGCAAGTCCCGCGATCTGTAGTTGCAGTGAGTCGCGTAGGCGCTCGGTCGCCAGCTCCGCATCCAGGCCACGGCCATGGACCGGATCAAGCAGGCCAACCAGCGTCAGAAAGTAACTGGCAAAAAAGTTCAGGGTGGCGACGAGCGGATCGAAGTCCTCGCGCAGCTCGCCGCGGGCCTGCGCCTGCCCGACCAGCCCGGCCAGCCGGCCGATGAAGTTCATGGTCAGCGCCACGTGCTTTTCGCCGTCGCTGGCCTCGGCCACTTTAGTCGCTGAGGCAGGGGGCGTGCTGTCCAAAAACAGCAGCTCTTTGACGAACAGCCGAGCTAGCGCGCGGTCGGTCATGTAGTAGCGATAGAAGGCCGAAAAGACGTGCAGAAGCTGGCGCAGGAGCAGGGGCTCTCCGTCGCGGTGCTGGTCTGCCGAGCGCGACTGACGCGGCGCTGCCCGGGCTGGCTCTGGGGCGCTGTCGAGGCCCGGTAGCGAGGCAAAGGCCTCGCGCTCGACCGCCAGCACCGCTTCGCTAAACAGCAGGAACAGCAGGCCCTGCTTGTCGCGGGCATATAGAAAGATCGTGCCGACGCCGATCCCGGCCCGCTCGGCGATCTGGCGAATCGTCGTCGCGTCGAAGCCCTGCTCACTGAACAGCGCATGCGCCGCCCGGCTCAGCCGCTCGCGCTTGTCCTGCTTGTTGTTTTCTCGCAGCCCCATCTGTGCTCGCTGTTCTTGGATGAACGAGCTCAATTATGATCATGTTCATTTATGAACGCAATCATTTTGTGCTGGCCCCCGGCCCCAGCCCCGCGTCCGCCACATCTTTAGGACAGCGACTGCCCGGCTCCTGGCTGGCCCCTGCCCAACCAGGCCAGTCGTCGAAAGCGCGGAACCTTCGGACAACGATTGCGATTTGGGCGGCGGGCTAAT
>CAZVMD010000243.1:0-11445 GCA_964628555.1 uncultured Myxococcales bacterium
GATGTTGTCTACAAGCTGCTCACCTGGACCGACGGCCGCTTTGACTTCAGCAGCGCCAAAGTGCGCCAGCCCGGCGACGGCGCGGCGGGATCGCAGGGCCTGTCTTTCGCCCCCGGAGCCGGCCCAAGCACCGTCGACCGCGAGCTCGATATCCCCATCACACACCTCTTGCTGGAAAGCGCTCGTCGTCGCGATGAAGGTCACTCCGAGCCGGCTCCTCGCCCTCCTGCTTAGCCTGGCGCTGGCCTGGCCGCTCGTCGCTGCCGCCCAGACGCCCGCCCCGCCGCCGCCCCCCAAGCCGGCTGAGGCGGTAGTGGTAGAGCCCTCGACGCTGTCGCCGCCAGCGAGCGCGACTCCCTGGCCTTCTCCCGTTGGTACACCGACGACGCTTACCTCGCCGGATGCTATCTCGGGTCCGGGCGCCGCTACCCCCGAGCCGGTCTTGGCCGCGCCGCGCACCGTCAACAAGCGCCGCTACAACATGGCTCTGTTCGGTGGCGCGCTGCTGCTGGCGACCTTTACCGCCGACCGTCTGCTGATGGGCGATCTCTCGAAGTCAGCCGTCGCCTGGGTGCCGCTGGTCGGCCCCTGGTTCCTGCTCGATCTGCAGCTGAGGCAGCCAGTGCCCAACGCCGCCACGCTGGTCTTCCTAAGTATCGACGGCCTGCTGCAGGCGGGCGGCCTGACGATGACCGTGCTGGGCCTAGTGCTGCGCGAGCGGCGTACGACCGTACGCCTGGCCGCCCCGACGCCGACCAGCAGTCCCAGTCCAGCGCCAGCGGGCTCGCCCTAGCAGTGGCCCTGGCTCGACGAAAATCCTGCCGCCGACCGAGGCTGAGCAGCGAAGCGCCAGGCGGCAAAGCGGGCCTAAATGAGCGAAATAAATTTGTTTTTTTGGTCACATAAGTTCTAGTCATAGATCGAGTTTCCGGGGTATGCTCACCCCATGGGCCCCAGGTCAGTTGCTAGCACGCTGCCACAGGACCTCCTGCCGCAGATGCGTGCTCTTGCTGAGACGGTTTGGCGACTGGTTCGTCGTGACCGCAGCCAAAGCGCCGTCCACCTCATCAGCCGCGTGCTCGGCGAGCTTGACCTGTCGGGTCAGGAGCAGAAGGCGCAGAGCAAAGAGCAGCGCGCGTATCTACTCAACCTGCGCGGCGTGATCCTGGCGCAGCGGGCCCAGCAAGACGAGTCGCTGGCCGACCTGCTCAGCGCGCATCGCGAGCTGCCGCAGTGGCCGGTGCCGCTTTACAACCTGGGGCTGGCGTACAAGCACACCCGACGCTGGCTTGAGTCCGCCGAGATGCTGGAGCAGGCCTCGGCCTGCCTGCGGCTCAAGGGCGGGCGTCTGGCGGCGGTCCTGGGCCAGGGCACGGGCCTGCAGCGAGCGATTGGCTGGAACTTGAGCATCGCGCTGACCGCCACGGGTCGCCTGGCCGCGGCGCGTGAGGCGCTGGCTGGCTACAACCTGCCGACGCCCCGGCCCAGCGGCGGCGATCTGGGCCTGGCCCAGCTGTCGCTGCCGACCCAGGGGCCGTACTCCATCGAGCGCGTCTGGGTGCAGCGCATCGACCCGGTGCGGGCCCGCATTCTGAGTGTGGTACGGTACGGCGCACCATGTCAGTTCGGGGACGTCGTGCTCGTCGATAACAGCTCCTACCAGACCGGCTACAGCGACGGCCTGCAGAGCAACGAGAGCGAAGAGGGCGAGGCCGAAGAAGGGCAGAATGGCCTGGTCTTCCTCGATGCCCTGGAGTCGGCCGGCTACGTGCTGCATGTGGTGCAGGGCGGCCCCGCGACGCCTGGGCAGGCCATGGCGCTGACCGAGCGGATGCGCGAGGCCGGCCTGCACATCGAAGTGTGGTCGCTGACCATGCGCCTGCCGGGCAGCAGCCAGGGCAACAGCGAACCGGCCGGCGAAGATCGGGGTGCGCCGCTGTGCGCCGGTCTAGTGCTGCCGATGGGCGGGAACAACGCCACCGGCACGCGCTGGCCAGAGAACGACACGCCCATTAGCCACCTGCAGGGTCTGCCGGTGGCCGAGCACGCGGTCACGGCGCTGAACCTGGCCAGCAGCGAGCTGTCGGTCCCGCTCTATGCCCCGACGCTCCTGGCCGCGGCGGGCGATGAGCTGGGTGCGGCGCGGCACCGCAAAGCGCTGCGTCGCGGCCTCGGCAGCCACTAAGCCGGGGCTGCGATGCGTGGGCGCGGTGAGGTCCCCGCAGCGGTCCCGACCGGTCTGGCTGCGAAGCTCCCGCCCTTGGCTGCCCCTGAGCTGGATCCTGCCTCCGCGCTGTCTTGTGGACTTGCGCTGCTCGACGGGCTGCGCGCTCGTCTGCTGCGCTTCGGCGTGCGGGCCCTGGGGGGAGGCGGTCGGGCGCTGATTCGCAAGCCGGCCCTGCGCGTGGCCGTCTTCGGCTCGCTCAGCGTCGGGCTAGCCCTGCTCCTGACCTGCACCATGCCGCTGCTGTTGCTGGCGGTCTCGCCCCTGCTTCTGGGCGTGCCGCACCTTCTGGCGGACGTGCGCTATCTCGTGCTGCAGCCGGGCTATCACCGTCGCCTGCGCCTGGCGCTGCCGGTCGCCGCGGTGCTGCTTGGGGCGGCGGTGGGTCTGGGCATGCGCGCCGGCTTGCTGGCCATGGCGGTGACGCTGGTCCTGGCCGGGGCTCGGCCGCAAGACTCCCCGGCCCGCTCCCTGCTGCGTCGTGGCCTCGGGCTTGGGCTAGTCGCGGGGCTGGCATATCTCGGCTATCGCAGCGACTTTTACTGGCTCGATCTCGGCATGGCGCATGGCCATAACTTCATCGCCGTGCTGATCGCCGTGCTGTGGCTGCGTCGCCGACCGCTGACGGGTGCACCGGCCTGGTCGCTGTGGCTGCCGCTCGTGCTGTTCGGGGCGGCGGCCGTCCTTTTGGGCACGGGCGGGCTGACGGCGTCGGCCACCGCGCTGGGGCGGTTTGATGACCATCCGCAGCTTGGCCTCGACGGAGCGCGCTGGCTGCTGGCCCCCTATCTGCCGGTCGATTGGGGCACGCGCGTCGTGCTGCTGTTCGCCTTTGCCCAGGCCGTCCACTACGGCGTCTGGCTGCGCCTGCTGCCCGATGTGGCCCGCGAGCGCGACACGCCGCGCAGCTTCACGGCGAGCCTGAGTGCCCTGCGCGCCCAGCTCAGCCCGACGCTGCTCGGCCTGTTTGGCCTGGTCTTTATCGCCCTCCTGCTGTTTGCGCTGCTCGATCTGGCCGGGGCCCGCGAGCGCTACTTCCGCATCGCCATGTTTCACGGCCACCTAGAGCTCTGTGCCCTGGCCTTGGTCTGGGTCGAGGGGCTGCCGACCCTGTCGCCGTTGCCGTTGCCGTCGCCGAGCCGCTGAGCACAGCGGCCGCCGCTCGCACTACTGCGCAAGCCGCGCGTAGGTGCCAAGCAGCCTGTCGCGCTCCTGCTCCCAGCACAAGTGGGTCTCGGCTAGGCGGCGGGCGGCTCGCTTGCGCGCCCACAGCCTCGCCGGGTCGGCGATCAGTGCCCCTAGCTGGGCGACCAGATCGACGACGCTGTCAGGGGCAAATAGCACGCCTACGTTATTTCCCTGACTTAGCTCGCCGAGGATGTGGCGATTCCCTAGCTGGTCGCTGGCCACGACGCACAGGCCGGCCATCAGGTACTCAAAGACCTTGCTCGACGTCGCCAGGCGCCGGCTCTCGCAGTCGGGCAGGTGGACCGACAGGCCGACATCGTGGTCTTCGGCGATCGCTGCCGCCACCAGAGCCTCGGCGCCGGGCAGGCGGGGGCGTAGCTCGACGCGGTCGGCAAGTCCCAGCCGGTGGATGCGGGCCTGCAGCGCCGCCGCATCGCGTACACCGCCGCGCAGCGTCAGGCGGCACAGTGGTAGCTCGGCGACGGCTTGTAGCGCCGCATCGACGCCCGGCTGATCCAGGCCGACCCAGCTGCCGTGCAAGAGCAGGCGCAGCGGTCGCTCCGCGGTGATGGCTGATGGTGCCGGCTGGTGCTGGCGCTCGCTCGGCTCGGGGACGCGCAGCGGCACGTTGTGCAGCGCCAGCGGGGTCGCCGTGCCGTAGCGCCGGGCCAGCTCGTCGGCCAGCAGCTGATTGACGGTGAAGCTCGCCGCCGCTCCCGGCATTAGTCGCGCCTCGACCGCCGCGCGGCAAGCCCGCTCCGACGGCGAGAGCTCCGGTCGCTCATCGGCGTACAGCTCGTGAGCGTCATAGACGTAGCGCCGCCCGCCGAGCGCCGCTGCCCAGGCGGCAGGCACCAGCGTATCGAGGTCGTTGGCGTGAAAGACCTCCGCTCCGGTGAGCAGCGCCGCCGCCAAGAGCTCCAGCGCGCACGGCGCCACCGCCAGCTCAGCGATGGGCGGCTGGGGTCCCAGCTGGGTGGCTGCCCAGGCCGCCAGCCGTCGGCGCAGCGCCGAGCCCAGCCAGACCAGGCGCGGCCCGAGCCCGCTGCGGCGACGATCGATGCGCTGCACGCTTAAGCCCGGCACCTGCGGCAGCACCGGCTCGTCGGCGGGCGGATCGTTGGGGCCCTTGACCCCGATCAGATGCAGGCGATGTCCGGCACGGGCCAGCGTCTCGGCGTGGCGCAGTACCCGCCCGTCGTACAAGAGCGGGTTGCCCGCCAGCATGCAGATTCGCAGCCGCCGCTCCGTCGCCATAATGAGCTGAATTTATCTCATGGTTGACGCCGCTTGCCGCATCTGATTTTGTCGGCGGCCATGGAGGCTCCGATGGTCTTCCGCTCCCCGACTGCCCCCCGCTCGCTGCTGCGCCGCGCGCTGCCGGGCGTCCTTATCACCGCCTGCCTGGCGCCGCTTTTGTATTTCGCGTCGTGCACCAGCGCGAACTCTGACTACTGCCCAGAGGACAGCGACAAGCCGGGCTGCCGGCCGCCCACCGATGACCCACCCGACCTGTCGGTCGAGGAGACGCGCCCCGATCTGAGCGGCCTGCGCCTCGACCTGGCCGGCGCCGATCTCAGCGCGCGTCCCGATGGCGGCGATGCGGCGCTGGACATCGACAAGCCCGGTCCCTATAAGACGGTGTCGCTAGAGGTCCCGGTCTTCGTCGGCGGCGGCAACACCACCAACACCACCGTCGTCGGGCCGAGCGACGATGGCACGAGCATCACCTATCGCGGTGCGCCCTTCCCGGTGGTCGTGCTGTCGCCCGGCTTCACGCTGGCCGTAAGCTACTTCAACAACTACGCCCAGCGCCTGGCCAGCTACGGCATCGTCACCGTCATGCAGAAGGTGGCCAACGAGGTCAGCCACGCCACCTACCGCGACGACGCCGTGGCGCTGCTCGACTGGCTGGAGAAGCCCACCGGGCCGTACGCCGCCAGCGTCCGCGGCCGCCTCGACACCGCCAAGCTCGGCTTGGTCGGCCACTCGCTCGGCGGCACGATCAGCCTGCTGGTCGCGGCCCGCGATCCGCGCGTCAAGGCGCTGTTCGGCCTCGATCCCGTCGATTCGAACTCGGTCCCAGCCAAGGGCGAGCTAGCCAAGATCAAGCTGCCGGCCGGCGTGCCGCTGTTCTATCTCGGCGAGACGATCTCCAAGGGTGGCGGCATGCCCTGCGCGCCCGCCGATCGCAACTACGAGACGCTATTCGCCGCTTCCGCCTCGCCCGCTGTGGCGGTTACCGTCGTCGGGGCGGCGCACAACGACTTCATCGATCTGTGCGGCTTCGCCTGCGCCATCTGCCCCGGCGGCACCGCGCCCAAGGATCGCAGCAACCGCCTCGGCGTACGCTACGTCACGGCCTACTTCCTGCGCTACCTGCGCGGCGACCTGCGCGCCGACACCTACCTATCCGGGGGCGAGCTAGGCAAGGACATCGCCGCCGGCTACGTCACCCGCAGCACCAAGTAGCGCGCGCGATCTCCCTTCTCCGTGCATTCCCTGTGACCCCCGAACCCGGTACGGAAAGACCCCAGGGTGGGCTCCCCGGCGACGCTCGCTCGACCGCGCTGCGGCAGGCGCTGCAGTCGCTGCTGGCCGGCGAGGGCGAGCTTCGCTTGGACGAGCCGCTGCACCGTCACACCACGCTGCGCATCGGTGGCCCGGCCGACGCATGGATAGCCCCCGCGACCATCGCCTGCCTGCAGCGGCTGCGCGCCTTCTGTCGGCAGCACGGCATCGCCACCAGCGTGCTCGGGGCCGGCAGCAACCTGCTGGTGCGCGACGGCGGGGTGCGCGGCGTCGTGCTGTCGACCGACCAGCTGCGGCGCCTGGAGTTCGCCGACCCCGACGAGCGCGGCACCGTGGCGGTCTATGTCGAGGCCGGCGTCTCGACCGGCAAGCTGCTGTCGCAGGCGACGCGGCGCGACCTGGGCGGGGTTGAATTCTTGGGCGGCGTGCCCGGCTCGATCGGCGGTGGTCTGGTGATGAATGCCGGCACCTATCTGGGCGAGTTCAAGGACGTCACTACCGCTGTGGACAGCGTCGGAACCGATGGGACGCTGATCCAGCGCAGCGCCGTGGACTGCGGCTTTGTGTATCGCGGCTCGGCGCTGCCGCGGCACGAGGTCATCGTTGCTGGCCACCTGCGGCTGGGGCCGCGTCCGCGGGCCGAGATCGAGGCGGCAGTGCGGGCCCTGCGCGATCGCCGCAAGGAGCGCGAGCCACACGGCTTCCCCAACGCTGGCAGCTTCTTTAAAAACCCACCGGGAGACTATGCCGGTCGCCTGATCGAAGCCGCTGGCCTCAAGGGCCTGCGCATCGGCGTGGCCGAGGTGGCGCAGGCGCACGCCAACTGGATCCTCAATGTCGCCGAGGGGCCCTGTGGCTCGGCGCGCGATACGCTGCAGCTGATCGAAAAGGTCCGCGCGACGGTGCTCGACCGCTTTGGTGTGCAGCTTGAGCTGGAAGTTCGGCTGCTGGGAGAAGACCCAGCATGACTGACCTGCGCGAGAAGCCGCCGACTAGCCGCGACGGTCCTGGCCCTGCCGACAGCCGCAGCACGCCGCGTCCCGGGGCTCAGGCGGGGCGCTTTCGCGGAGCGCGCGTGGTCGTGCTCTGCGGCGGTCCCTCGGCCGAGCGCGAGGTCTCGCTGCGCTCGGGCGAGCGGGTGTACGCGGCCCTAGCCCGCCTCGGCTACGACGTCCAGCGTGTCGACTGGCGCGGCGGCGGGGCCGAGGGGCCCGAGCTTGGCTCAGTCCTGCGCCAGGCCGGGGCCGAGGTGGTGTTCCTGGCCCTGCACGGCACCTATGGCGAAGACGGCTGCGTCCAGGGCCTGCTTGAGTGCGCTCGCCTGCCCTATACCGGCTCGTCGGTGCTGGCCTCGGCGCTGGCCATGGACAAGGCGGCAGCGCGCCGGGTCTTTGACCAGGAAGCGATTGCCTCGCCGCGCTGGTGCGTCTATCGCGGCCCGGCCGACGCCGCGCGCATGGGCCTGCCGGTCGTCGTCAAGCCCTCGCACGAGGGGTCCTCAGTCGGCATCAGCATCGTGCGCGAAGCGGAAGAGCTAGCCCCCGCCCTGAGCCTGGCGGGCCAGGGGCACGGCAGCGTGCTCTTGGAAGAGTACGTGCGCGGGCGCGAGATCCAGGTCGCGGTGCTCGACGGACAGGCGCTGGGCGAGGTCGAGATTCGGCCGGCTACGGGCTTTTACGATTATGCCGCCAAGTATGAGCGGACAGATACGCAGTACCTGGTGCCGGCCCCGCTCACGGCGGCGGAGCGTCAGCTGGTCCAGGGCCTGGCCCGTCGGGCCCATCGCGCCCTCGGCTGTGCTGGCGTGACCCGCACCGATCTGATCTTGGGCGATGGCGGGCGCGCGGTCTGCCTGGAGGTCGACACCCTGCCGGGCCTGACCGAGCGCAGCCTGGTGCCGATGATCGCCGAGCAGGCCGGCCTGCCGTTTCCCGCCCTGTGCGAGCGCATCCTCGATGGGGCGGCGCTAAAGGCCTGAGGGCAGAGCGGCCAGCCGGGCCTGTGCCTCGGCGGCCTCACGGCGATGCCAGCGCGGGCTCAGCCTGAGCGCCGTCGTCAGCTCGCGTCGGGCGCGGGCCTGATCACCGCGCGCCTGGGCGATCACGCCCGCATGGAAGGCCAGCCCCGGATCAACGGTGCCCAGCCGCAGCGCGCGCTGCATCGTCAGCCAGGCGGCTTCGTGCTGGCCGCTGCGCTCCTGGGCCCAGGCCAGGGCATCCATCGACCACAGATCGGGACGGCGCTGCGCTTCGCTCTGGGCTAGCCGCAGCGCCAGATCCAGGTGCAGCCGCCGCGTGGCCAGGAACAGCGCGAGCGTCCGCGGATCCTGCTGTTCCCCATCGCGCAGCAGCGCCGGGAGAGCCGCCTGGGCCTCTGCCTCGCGACCCAGCGCTTCCAGCGCTTCTTGGGCCAGGATGCGCCAGCTGATCTGCGGCTCGGCCGAGAGCGCCGCCGAGACCTCGGCCACCGCCGCGGCGGGAGCGTCGCCCACGTGCAGCAGCCAGGCAGCGCGGGCGGCCTGCGCCGGGGCATAACCGGGGAGCTCACGCAGCGCTAGCTCCAGCGCGCTGCGTGCGGCCTCGTACTTGCCGGTGCGGCTCAGCAGGTCGGCAAGCTGCACGCGACAGTAAGCCCGCGACTCGGGATCGCGCGGCGAGCCAGCGTCGATGGCCTGACCCCAGAGCTCAAGCGCGCCGGCCGCATCGCCCAGCAGATAGCGCAGCTGCGCTCCCCGGCTGTAGGCGCGCAGGTCGGGCTTCAGATCGAGCATGGTCTGGTGGGCGCGCAGCGCGGCGTCATAGTCGCCAAGCTCAAGCGCGGCATCGCCCAGCGCCGCCCACAGCGTGCTGTCGCGCGGATGCTCACGCAGCGCCAAAGCCGCGGTGCGATAGGCCTGGCTGAACTGGTGTGCATGCAACAGCACCGCGAGGCGAACCTGCTGCGCCGCCGCGCTGTCCGGCGACAGCGAAAGAGCCTGCTCGGCCGCGGCCTCGGCTTGGGCATAGAAGCGCCCATCGCTGCTCTGACGGGCTTTTTTGACCAGGGCGCGCGCCAGCTGCGTCCAGGCCTGCGGATCGCGAGCCGCTGCCGTCGAAAGCTGCGCCTGCAGCGCCGTGATCTCGCGATCGATGGGCAGGTTGCCGGCGACTGGCGCCAGGGCTCCCCGGCCCGCGACCTCAGCCAGCTGGGGGGACGGCTTCTGGCAAGCACTGCCTAGAAGAGCGATGACGATCAGCGCACGAAAGAGCGAGCTCGCGCTCATGGCGACTCGGCGGCTGCGCAGGCGGCAGCGGTGGGGCGACGGCAGCATTTCGCTCCTGATCTTACGCAGATAGCGGCACAGCCCGCGCAGATTGCATCCAGCTGAAACGGCGCGCCGCGAAGCCGGCCCTGAGGGCCAGCGACTGTAGTAAGGTCTCTCTCGGAAAATCTCATGAACCCGCAGGCTGGTGCGCTTGGTTGTCCCCTCGATCCTTCGATCATCTTTCTAAACCATGGCTCGTTTGGCAGCTGTCCCGAGCCGGTGCTCGTGGCCCAGGATGCGCTGCGTCGCGCCATCGAGCGCGATCCGGTGCAGTTCTTCAACTGCGAGCTAGAGCCGCGCATGGAGGAAGTGCGGGCGGCGGTGGCGAGCGAGTTCGGCGCCAAGCCCGACGATCTGGTGTTCGTGCGCAATGCCACCACCGGGGTCGCGGCGGTGCTGGCCTCGCTGCGCCTGCAGCCGGGTGACGAGCTCTTGCGCACCAGCCATGGCTACAACGCCTGCAACAACATCCTGGCCCGCGCGGCTGAGCAAGCCGGGGCCCGCGTTGTCGTCGCACCGCTGCCGTTTCCGCTGGCTACAGAAGACGAGGCCGTCGCAGCGATTCTGTCTTCGGTGAGCGACAAGACGCGGCTCTTGCTCGTCGATCACGTGACTAGCCCGACCGCGCTGGTGCTGCCGATCGAGCGGCTGGTGACGGCGCTGCGGCAGCGCGGCATCGACACTCTGGTCGATGGGGCACACGCGCCGGGGATGCTGCCGCTCGACCTCGACCGGCTGGGCGCGGCCTACTACACCGGCAACCTGCACAAGTGGTGCTGCGCGGCACGCGGAGCGGCGTTCCTGCATGTGCGGCGCGATCGCCAGGTCGGCCTGCATCCAGCGGTTACCAGCCACGGCAAGAACGTCCCGCGCAGCGATCGCTCGCGCTTCTTGCTGGAGTTCGACTGGCAGGGCAGCGACGACTACACCGCTATCCTGACCGTGCCGGTGGCCCTGCGCTTTCTGGCCGGTCTGCGGCCGGGGGGAATCGCTCAGCTGCAGAAGGAAAATCGCGCTCGCGTGCTATCGGCCCGACAGAGCTTGGCTGGGCTGTTGGGCGTGCCGCTGCCCTGTCCCGACGCGCTGGTTGGGGCCATGGCTTCGCTGCCACTGCCGCCGCGCTCGTCCAAGGAGCGGTCGCCGCAGGCCAGCGTGCCGCCGCACATCGACCCGCTGCAGGCGGTGCTCTACGAGAGCTATCGCCTCCAGGTGCCGGTCGTGCCGTGGAGCGGTCCAGCCACACGGCTGCTGCGCATCTCGGCGCAGTACTACAACGACGAGAGCGACTATAAGAGGCTTGAACGGGCGCTCGCTGCCGAGCTGTTTCCCGTCGCTGCGTAGGGCTTCCTGGGGAATGGGCGCGGCCTTGCCCATGGCGAGCCGATGCCGCATTGCGTCGAAGCGCAGCAAGCCAGCGGAGTTGCACGCTTCTGTCAGACCGTGTCCCTAGCCTGTCGATAGGGGCTGGACTTGCAGGGAACAGAGCGACGATTCTAGCCAAGTGTTAGCCAGGGAGTCGCCGGTCGCGATCCCCTGTTGCTAGGTTGCCGCAGCACCGGGACTGCGTCGTCCTTCGGGCACGACGCTCCCGCAACCAGGGAAGTGAGGCTCATGCGACAGAGCACAGAAGGTCTACAGGATGTGTCGGGGCGGGGCGAGGCAGAGTCGGGAGCGGCGCCCACGTCTGTGGATCGCATGGCTCAAGTCACGCTGGCCGATCTGGAGGCGATGCGGCTCCTTTTGCATGGCAGCTCGGTCATCGACTGGCATCAGCTGGCCTTTGAGGATCTGGCGCAGATCCATCGCTTCCTGCGGGTCAACGAGTTCGATCCCGAGTCCGACGAGGACATGGAGCGGCTGGAAGAGCTGCGCAGCGAGGCGGTCGAGTACCTGCGCCGCCACTTCGGCTATCGCATTCCTGAAGAGATCGCCGAGGGCGTGCCGGTCACCGATCTGCTCCTTATCGCCTCGCGGCGCGAGCGCCACCAGACCTATGCCTGCATCGTGCTGAAGGTGATGCTGGTGCTGCACCACCTCGACGGGCGCGAGCGGCTGATTCGCATGCCGGTGTCGGACGTGCAGCTGTTCGGCCTAGTCGAAGCAAAAGTGGTGCAGATCGTCGATGAGCTGCGCGGCGCTGGGCTGCCGATCGTCGAGTTCGCGTGGAGCCGCAAGGAGCGCGACAGCCTGATCACCA
>CAZVMD010000244.1:0-11378 GCA_964628555.1 uncultured Myxococcales bacterium
CCCGAAGGTCGGAGGTTCAAATCCTCCCCCCGCTACCACACGCGGAGCCAACCAATCGGATGGCTCCGCGTTTTTTTTCCAGAAAAACTCCGCGGTCTCCTGCCCATAGGCCATCAGCCTCGGCCCGAGCCGCGTGAGTACGCCGCGAAACCCGTAGGAAATCCAGGCCTCGCCTGGCGATGTCAGAGCCACGAAGTATAAGGGAGTCCTCAGCCCCTCACGGAGGTGTGAAGATGCGATCCCGTTCTTCCGCAGTGGTGTTCTGGTTGGCAGTTCCGGTGGCGGTAGGTATGGCAGTGCTAAGCGGAGTGCGGCGCGTCCTCTTGGCGCTCGTTCGCTGGGCGCTTGTAGCGGGCAGCTATCCGTCGCTGGGCAGGGATGTCGGGGTGGACTCGTGGCGGGCGCTGCACTCGCCACGTGGCGGCGCGCGTCCGTCGTCAGGCCGGCGACCGATACGGACCCCGGTGCATGGGGTCTGCATCCACGCGGCCAAGGCGCCGGCGCCGCGGGCGCGGCTTGTCGCGTAAGCGCGCGGCTTGTCGCGGCTTACTTGCTGCCCGGCTGCAGCGTATTCGCCAGCTCGCTATACAGGTGAATGGCGCCGCGGATCGACGACTCCCAGTCGGCTATGCACAGCGACTCGTTTTCCGAGTGAGCGTTGGTGTAGGGATCCTCGACGCCGATCAGCAGGGCGGGGATGCCACCGAGGCGAGCCGACATCGGCGCGACAAACGGGATCGAGCCGCCACAGCCGATGTAGAGCGCCGGACAACCGAAGCCGGCGGCCAGAGCGCGCGAGGCGGCGGCGAAGGCTGGGTGCGACGGCTCAACGTACCAGGGACCATTGGCGCCCTCAGGCTTCACGGTCACTTTGACGCCAAACGGCGTGACGCGATGGATGTGCTCAACGAGCGCCTTCAACGAGGCCTGAGCGTCCATGTCTGGGACGAGGCGGATGCTAATACGGGCCCAGGCGTGGCTGTTGATGATGTTGCGGGCGTCCTTGCGGCTTGAGATCTCGACAGCGTTGACCGATAGCGCAGGCTGGCGCCAGATGGTCTTCCAGGGGTTCTGCCGATCGCCCTCAGGGCCGAGCATCGGCACGCCAGGCGGCAGACCGGCCTGGTCGCGGAAGCGCTCGAGATCATAGGGCAGGGCGTCGTAGCTCTGCTGTTCCAGGGCACTGACCGGCCGCACACGGTCGTAGATGCCAGGGATGGTCATGCGGCCCTGCTCATCGCTGAGCGCCGCGAGGATCTTTGACAAGGCCAGACCGGCATCGGGCAGGGGGCCGCCCCAGGCACCGCTGTGGACCGGCTGACGCAGCGACTGAACGTCGATCTCTACCGCGACCATGCCGCGCAGGCTGGTGGTGATGGACGGGATGCCGACGTCGAAGTTGCCGGTGTCGGTCAAGACCATGGCATCGGCCTTGAGCAGGTCGGCGTAGGTCTGCAGGAACTCGTCGAGATGGGTCGAGCCGCACTCTTCCTCACCCTCGACGAGAATCTTGAGGTTAAGCGGCGGCTCCTGCCCGCTGTCGAGATAGCTGGCGAGGGCCGCGGTATGGACAACGATGCCCGCCTTGTCGTCGGCCGAGCCACGGCCAAACAGGCGACCGGCGCGCTCGACCGGCTCGAACGGGGGCGACTCCCAGACACTCTCGTCGCCGACCGGCTGGACATCGTGATGGGCGTAGAGGAGCAGGGTTGGCTTGCCGGGGGCGCGCAGCCTCTCGCCGTAGACGTAGGGATGTCCGCCAGGAAACTCGATCAGGCGGACGTTTTCGAACCCACGTCGCTCCAGCAGCTTCTCGGTGGCCTCGGCGCTGCGTCGTACCTCCTCTGGCGGAAAGCCATCGAACGAGATGCTAGGGATGCGCACAAGCTGACAGAGATCGTCGAGGTGCTGGCCGCGATCTTTGGCGAACTGCGATAGAGCGGTTGCCACTGACGGCGAAGGGCTTTGTGCAGGGGGGGGAGACTTACCAGAGCCGAGCGTAGACGTGGACATGGGGGCCCATGTACCACAACCCCCTACGCGGCGCGAAGCCCCCAAACCGAGCGGTGTCGGCTAGGGCGTCGCCAGCTGGCTCGAATGCCAGATCAGGGCTGCCCCGAGCGCGATGCGATAGACGGCAAACGGCCACAGGCCAAAGCGGCCGAGATAGCGGATGAACGCGGCGATGACCGCCCAGCCGACCAGGAAGGAGGTGAGCAGGCCGAGGAGGACCGGTCCGGCGCCTAGGGTGCGCGATAGCTCAGAGCCGTTCTTCATGAGCTCGTAGAGCGTCGCCGCGCCCAGGGTAGGCAGGGCGAGGAGAAAGGCGAAGTCGGCGGCCGCTGCGCGCGGCAGGCCGGCTAGCTGTGCCCCGACGATGCAGGCCATCGAGCGCGAGGTCCCGGGCCAGAGCGCAAGGGTCTGGACCAGGCCGGTCAGCAGGGCCCCGGCCGGCTGCAGGCTCGTCGCGTCGGGTTGGCTGGGAGGGCGGCGGCGCTGGTAAAGCTCGACAAGCAACATCAGCACCCCACCCGCCGCGAGGGCCAAGGCAATGGGCAGGGGACGAAAGAGCTGCGACTTGATGTGCCTGCCGAACAGGTAGCCGAAAAAAAGCAGCGGCAGCGCAGCCAAGACCAAGTTGCGCAGGAGCCGCAGCGCCTGGGGCTCGCGCGCCAGCGCGCCGACAAAAGTAGAGAGGAAGAGGCGACGATAGTGAACCAGTGCCGCGAGTAAGGCGCCAAGCTGGATCACCACCGAATAACTCGCGGCCGCAGGACCGTGCAGGCCCAGGACGTGCTCGACCAGGATGAGGTGGCCCGTCGATGACACTGGCAAAAACTCGGTCAAGCCTTCGACGAGCCCCAGCCACAGCGCATCGCGCAAAGAAAGCAGCGGCTCAGCGGCGCTGGCCAGCGACGGAGCGGTGGGGGCCATGAGAGCCAAAAACATGATGGGCGACAAGATAGCCTGCCTGCCTTTGCCCCGCGACTTTCCGCGTGCGCCTGCCTGGCGCGAAATTCTTGCCGACAAATCGGATACGCTGGATGCGGTGTCCGCTGGGCGGTGGGCGCAGGCGGGAACGCAACCGTTCCCTGCTACCTGGCCTTGGGCGGCGGCATCTTTCCTTCATTTCCCATTCACCTTTTCATAGGAGGTTCCTGTGTCTGAGCACAGTCATGAGGTATTCGCGGCGCCCCCCGCTTCTGGGGCGTCTGAGGGGGGAATCGAGACGGCAGCCAAGCCCTCACGCCGAGAGGCGCTGCGGGTCATCGGTACCGCGGCAGCGGGTTCGCTTGCGGTTGGCTGCGGTGGCTCGTCGATGGCCACAGGTCAGTGCATGGGCGAGCCGGCGAGCTCGGCAATCATCGTCTCGGCAGCCGAGGAGCTGGCGGCAAGCAAAAGCAAGCTTAGCCGCGTCGGCGACACCGTCCTGTACCTCACCATGGACGACAAGGGCTACATGGCCATCGACTCGCGCTGTCAGCATGCTAGCTGCCCGACGGTGCCGGAGAAGGCCAGCGACGGTAGCTATATCGGCTTTGTCTGCGGCTGCCATGGCTCGAAGTACGGTCTTGACGGCAAGGTCAGGATGGGTCCGACCGTAAAGCCGCTGGTCCACGCCACCATGTGCCGGCGGGCCAGCGACGGTGCTTTAGCCATCGACTTCCTCAAGCCGACCAACATGGATGATCGCGTGACCTAGGGCTCGTCCCAGGCTGCGACATTCTCGCTAATCGCTCCGCGGGTCTGGCAGACTCGGCCGAGCCGCCTTTCCGTCATGCAAGTCCCGCACGAGTCCTCCTCCAGCTTTTTCGTCGTGCCGAAGGCTTCTCGCCTGCGCTGGCTGGTCTATCTGCGCTGGCTGGCTTTGTCGGCGGTGGCTATCGGCTTAGCCGTATCGCAGGTGGCACAGCTTCAGTGGGTAGCGCCGCGCCCGATCGCGGTAGCGCTGGTCGGCGGTCTGCTCTACAACCTGGCCTTCCTGTGGCGCGTGCGGCGCATGGAAGATCGCCCGATCCTGCCGAGTGGCAGCGATGAGACGCCAGGCGGGACCGCGGTCGATCGCGAGCTAGAGCTGCATGCGCTGGCCGACGTCGGAGCGCTCACCGTGCTCTTGGCCGCAAGCGGTGGGCTGCAGAACCCGATCTGCATCTTTTATGGTTTCCATGTCGTGCTCGGTGCCATGTTGGGCGACCGTCGTGGGGCTCTGCTCGCCGCGAGCATGGCTGGTCTCGGCATTGCGCTGTTGGCGCTGGCCCAGCGCAGCGGGCTGCTCTTGTCCCAGCCGCTGAGTGCGCCGCCGCTGTGGCTGACCGCTGGCACCGCCCTGCTCTCCGTTGTCTGTCTGGCCTATTTTGCGGTGTCGGTGCTGCGCTACGTCGAGCGCGAGCAAGGTCGGGCCGGCCACAACTACGAGCTCTTGCTCAGCGCTCTCGATCGCCTGCAGGTCGGGCTAGAGCTGGTCTCGGCCGACGGTCGCGTGCTGCTGGCCAATCAGCGCGCCGCTGCGCTGCGTCCAAGCCCCACCGCCACCGGCCGCTGGCTGCCGCCGACCGGCTTGATCAGCACCGTCCCCAAGCTGCCCGGGGACAGCGCCCGCTTTGCCCACACCGAAGGCGGCGAGACGCGCATCATCGAGCTCCTGATGCTCAGCGGTGGCGGTGGTCGCGGGCCGCAGGTCCGCGCGTACCTATACGCCGATCGCACGGAAGCCACCGTCGATGAGCAGCGAGCGATCATGCTGGAGCGGCTGGCGAGCCTGGGGCGAGCGATGCAGGAAGTCGCGCACGAGCTGAACACGCCGTTGGCCAGCATTCAGACGCTGGCGGTCGATCTCAAACACACGCTGTCAGAGGCCCAGTCGCTGGCCGCGGTGGCCACCAGTCCTGACGTCGCTGAGTCAGTGGCGCTGATCGTTGACGAGGCGCGCCGCTGTCAGCAGATCTCGCGCGAGCTGTTGTCGACCGCGCGGCTTGGCTCACCAAGCCCGGTGCGCACGCTCTTGGCCGATGTCGTGCGACGGGCGACGCGGCTGACCTATGGCAAGCGGCGCGGCCTCTTGCGCCTGCGTGGCGACCTTGACTTGGCCTGTGTTACCGACGGAGATCGGCTGCTGCAGATCCTGGTCAACCTGCTGCAGAACGCCAGCGATGCGTCCGACCTGCCGGTCGATGTGACCCTAAGCAGCGAGGAGCGGGATGGGGTACCGCAGGCGGTGATCGAGGTCCGCGATCATGGGCCTGGGCTGCCAGCTCAGGTGGCGGCGCGCTTGTTTGTCCCGTTTGTCAGCACCAAGCCGCCCGGGCAGGGCACCGGACTGGGGCTCTATACCTGCGCCCGCCTAGCGCAGCAGCTGCATGGCCGACTGCGCATCGAAAACGTTGCCGACGAGAGCCGCGAGGGGCGCGTCGCCGGGGTGCGGGTCCGACTTGAGCTGCCTCTTGACGGGCCGCTGACAGCTGGCGAGGCTAGCGCGGATAGCGAGGCCGTGTCGATGTCGCAGCCCACGATCGGGACCCCCCCATGACTCCCCCTGCCCCAGATGGCTCACCCAAGGGGGCCAGCGAAGACTTGGCCGATCGCCTCGGCTCGATTGCGGTCGCAGTGGATGAGCGAGCGAGCGAGCCAGCGCCCGATCTGGGGCGGCGAGTGCTGCTGGTCGACGACGATCCGACGTTCTGTCGTGCCATGGGCAAGGCGCTGTCGCGCAAGGGCTTTGCGGTTCGCGAGCTGCACAGCGGGAGCGCCGCGATCGCCGCCTTGTCCGAGCCCAGCCCGGCGATCGATGTCGTGGTCCTGGATCTGCAGATGCCCGATGTGTCGGGAATGCAGGTCCTGCAGCGGACGCCGCGGCGGCCCTGTCCTGTCGTCGTGCTGACCGGTCACGGCACCGTGCCGGACGCGGTCGAGGCGATGCGGCTGGGAGCGTTCTCGTTCCTGCTCAAGCCGATCGATGCCGATGAGCTGGTGCCGATCCTCATGCAGGCGATGGGCGGCGCGCCGCTCTCGCAAGAGCACTCGCTCGTTGGTGAGAGCGCGGCTATGCAGCAGCTGCGCGATGTGCTTGAGAGCTGCGCGCAGGTTGCCGATCCGGTTCTGCTCTATGGCGAGACCGGAACCGGCAAAGAAGTGGCGGCGCGCTATCTCCATCAGCGCTCGCGGCGGGCTAGCCAGCCGCTGCTGGCGATCAACCTGGCCTGCTTGCCGCGTGAGCTCGTCGAAAGTGAGCTGTTTGGCCACGCGCGCGGTGCCTTTACCGGCGCCGATCGCCGCAAGCGCGGCCTGTTCGCCGAAGCCGGGCAGGGCACGCTGTTCCTAGATGAGATCAGCGAGCTACCGCTGGAGCTGCAGCCGAAGCTCTTGCGTGCGCTGGAGACTCGTACCTTTCGTCCAGTCGGCGAGACCCGCGAGCAGCCGATGCAGGCGCGCTTGGTCTGTGCCACCAACCGCGATCTGCGCGGCATGGCCAAGCGCGGCTTGTTTCGCGAAGACCTGTACTATCGCTTGGCGGTGCTCCCCGTCGAGCTGCCGCCTTTGCGCAGCCGGGTCGATGACATCGTGCCGATCGCCGAGTACTGGCTGGCGCGCGTGGCCGCGGCGGCGGCCTTGCCGTCTGAGCCGAGCACACTCGGGAGCTCGGCAGAGGTCGGGCGGGGACCGATCAGAGCTGCGGTCCAGCTGACCGAAGAAGCGCGGGCCGCGCTACGCGCCCACGACTATCCCGGCAACGTGCGCGAGCTTGTCAATGTGGTGCGTCGCATCGCTCTGTTTGCGCGCAGCGGGGTGGCGGATGGCGGGCTGGTGCGGCGGATGCTTGCTGAGGATCCCTTCCGCACCCTGCGTCCCGAGCGACCCGCGGTCCCGCCCGCCCGTCCGCTCTTCAGCCCAGAGCCGAGCCGGGCATCGCCTCCGCAGGCCAGCGCCGATCGGCTACGCAGGGGACAGGATGGCGAGCGCGCAGAAACAGAACTTGTCAGCGATCGACAAGCTTTGATAGTCTCTGCCGCCGCGCAGGCACCGCTTTCACTGCGAGAGCTGGAAATTCAGCACATCGAGCGGCTCCTGCGAGAGCACAAGAACATCACCACCGTGGCCAAACTGCTTGAAATCGATCGACGGACGCTCCAGCGCAAGCTGCGGAGCTTAGGCATTGACTGGCGGGACGACGGATGATCGAAGTCGTGTCAGCTCAGTGGCAGTCGTCCAGGCAGCCAGGGGGAAACAGCCCACCCGGCCAAGGTGAAGAAGAAGCGATGATGAGTGCGGCAATTTGCCGCGGCAACTTGCCGCAGAGCCTGGCGTTTACCGCAGGTTTTGCGTGGATGACTGCGCGCACGCCGAGGAGCACGACGCCCGAGCTGGGCGCTCCTTGGCTACGGCACTGATGTTGCAAATGAGGCGTTCTCAAAATGACGACGCACCCCGCTCCTGAACCTCGATTTGTGTTCCCGCCGTGGACGAACCTGCTGCCCGCGGTGTCGCTGGTAGCAGTCGTCGGTGGCCTCGTCGGGGCTATCACCGGCGTCTGGTACTACTTTTCGCCCAAGCACACCGACGTCGGCTATCAACCGGAACAGCCGGTGCCGTACAGCCACAAGCTGCACGCCGGCGACCTGGGCATCGACTGCCGCTACTGTCACGTCGGTGTCGAGCGCTCGCCGGTTGCTTCGGTGCCGCCGACCCAGGTGTGCATGAACTGCCACGCGCAGGTGAAGAAGGACTCGCCCCTGCTCAACGCCGTGCGCAAGAGCTGGGCGGACGGCACACCGGTGCGCTGGAAGCGCGTCCACAAGCTGGGCGACTACGTCTACTTCGATCACAGCCGACACGTCACGCGCGGAGTCGGCTGTGTTGAGTGCCACGGTCGTGTCGATGAGATGATCATCGTCCGCCAGGTCGAGCCGCTGTCGATGGGCTGGTGCTTGGAGTGCCACCGCGATCCAGGCTCGCACCTGCGCGACGCGAAGAAAGATCGCGTCACCGATATGAACTGGCTGCCCCCAGGTGTGAAATACGAAGACGGCGAGGCGGCGATTGCCAGCAAGCGTGCCGAGTATGGCAAGGCGCTTGTCGAGCGCGACCACATCGCTCCGCCGACTGAATGTTCCAGGTGCCACCGATGAAGCGAACACCGACTCAGTGGTCTGCTCCCGACGCCTATGACATGGTGGGCGTGCGCAGCCTTGAACAGATAGCCGATACGCCGGAGTTCCGCGAGCTTCTGCAGCGCGAGTTCCCCGACGGAGCTACCGAGCTTAAGAGCCCGCTCAGCCGGCGCTCGTTTATGACGCTGATGGGGGCCTCGGTTGGCCTGGCCGGCTTGGCTGGCTGCCGCCGTCCGGAAGAGCGCATCCTGCCCTATACCAATGCGCCCTCGCCGGAAGAGATGGTCATCGGCCTGCCGGCCTACTACGCGACGGCGATGAACCTGGGCTCGACGGTCTACGGCTTGCTCGTCGAGAGCAACGAGGGCCGGCCGACCAAGATCGAGGGCAACCCCAAGCATCCGATGACTGCTGGGGCGAGCACCTCTTTCGTGCAGGCCTCGCTGCTCGATATCTATGACCCCGAGCGCTCGGCTGGCCCGATGCGCGGTGGCAAGGACCGCGAAGATGCGCCCGCCGCCGCCCCGGCCGCCCAGCATGGCGAGGGCCATGGCGGACATGGGGCTCCGGCTGCACCGGCGGCCCGGATGTTCTCAGAAGTCGATATCGAGTCCTTCCTGTCGATGCGCCGCGGGGAGTACGGGCCGCAGGGCGGGGCTGGTCTGTACATCCTGTCTGGAGCCCTCGCTTCACCGACGCTGCTGGCCATGCGCGAGCGCGTGAAGACCGAGCTGCCGAAGGCGCACTGGCTGACCTGGGAGCCGGTCAGCGAAGACAACATCTACGCCGGCAGCCAGCTGGCTTTTGGCGCGCAGCTGACAACCCACCTGCACCTCGGTCGAGCCGATGTGGTGCTGTCGCTGGGAGCTGACCCGCTGGGCAACGACGCCGATGCGCTGCGCATGAGCCGCGACTTCGCCTCGCGGCGCCGGCCTGAGAAGGCCAGCGACGACATGAGCCGCCTGTACGTCGTCGAGGCGGGCTGGTCGATTACCGGCACCAATGCCGATCATCGCCTGCGGCTGAAGCCGAGTGAAGTGGCGCAGTTTGCCGGAGCACTCGCGGCGGAGCTCGTCAAGCGCGGGCTGCCGCTAGCGGGTCCGCTGGCCGCAGCGCTGCCGAAGACCGCGCCGGCAGCGATCGATGCCAAGTTCCTGGCCGCGCTGGCTGATGACATCAAGGCCCGGGGCGCCAAGGTGGCGATCGCGGTTGGCCGTGACCTACCGCGCGAAGTCCATGCTCTGGTTCACGCGATCCACGCCGCCGCGGGAGCGGTCGGAACCACCGTTTCGTATACCCCGGCTCTCGATGCTGGCCGTCCACTCGATCGTGAGTCGCTGGCCGAGCTGGGAGCCGCCCTCGACAAGGGCGAGGTCAAGACCCTGGTGGTCCTGGGCGGCAACCCGGCCTATGACCTTCCCGTCGATTTTCGCTTCAGCGAGCGCCTGCAGAGCAGCAAGGCGGCCTTGGTCCACCTCGGGGTGCACCGCAATGAGACGGCACACTTGGCGGCGCTGCACATCCATGGCACCCACTTCCTTGAGGCCTGGGGTGACGTCCGCGGCCGCGACGGTGTCGCAAGCATTGTCCAGCCGCTGATTGCCCCGCTGTTCCAAGGCTGGTCCGAGATCGAGCTGGTGTCGTTCCTGCTGACCGGCCGCCGCCAGAAGGGCTACGAGCTAGTCCGCGATACCTGGCGAGGCTCGACGCTATGGCAGCCGCCGGCTCCAGCTCCAGTGCCGGTTGAAGCGGCAGCGGCTCCGGCCGCGGGCGTCGTAGTAGTTGCCCCGGCAGCTCCGGCGGCAACCCCGGCGACCGCGGCAGTGGCGGCGGCGACCCCGCCCCCCGGAGTCCCGCAGAATCCTGTGGTGTTCTTCGAGAAGTTTTGGCGCAAGGCGCTGCGCGAGGGCGTCATCGACAAGACGGCCTTTGCGCCGCTGACCCCCGAGCTCAAAGTGACTGAGCTGGCCGCCGCTCTGCCGGCTCTGGGGACCCTGGCCAGCAAGCCCTTCGAGATCCAGTTCACCGTCGATAACAAGCTGTTCGACGGCCGCTTTAGCAACAACGGCTGGCTGCAAGAGCTGCCCGATCCGGTTACCAAGCTGGTCTGGGACAACGCGGCCCTCCTATCGATGGAGACGGCCAAGAAGCTGGGCGTCGAAAAAGACGACATGGTGCGCATCACCGTGCGTGGCAAGACTGTCGATGCGGCGGTCTATGTCCAGCCGGGCATGGCCAGCGACACCGTCGTCCTATCGCTGGGATACGGGCGCAGCAAGGCCGGTCGGATTGGCCAAGGCGCGGGCTTCAACGCCTATGCCGTGCGCCATGGCGAGGCCCTCGGCTATGACGAGGCGCAGGTCAGCAAGCTGGATAGCAAGTACACCGATCCGCGCGACGAGTGGTACGGCGATGTGACGAAGATCACCGGCCTGGTCTCGACGCAGGATCACTTCTCGCTAGAAGGCCGGCCGCTGGTGCGCGAGGCGTCGCTGACGCGCTTCCGTCACCACCCCGAGTTCGCCAAGCACGCCGTGCACCACAAGCCGCTCGTTGCGCTGTGGGATGACCCGGAAGAGCTGAAGCAGGGCCAGCAGTGGGGTATGACGATCGATCTGTCAGCCTGCACTGGCTGTGGCACCTGCACCGTCGCCTGCCAAGCAGAAAACAACATCACGATCGTCGGCAAGGCGCAGGTCCGCAAGGGCCGCGAGATGCACTGGATCCGCATCGATCGCTACTTTAGCTTTGGCAAGACCACGCTCGGCTTCGATGAGCTCAACGACAGCAACACCGAGGTCACGCACCAGCCGGTGGGCTGTCAGCACTGCGAGCACGCACCGTGCGAGAACGTCTGCCCGGTTGCCGCGACCATGCACAGCAGCGATGGCCTGAATGACATGGTCTACAACCGCTGCGTCGGCACGCGCTACTGCTTGAACAACTGCCCGTGGAAGGTGCGGCGCTTCAACTTCCTCGACTTCCGGCGAGACGTCGAGTTCGCCGCCTTCGGTGGTGAGACGCCCGAGATCGCCAAGCTGCGCTTCAACCCCGACGTCACCGTGCGCTCGCGTGGTGTGATCGAGAAGTGCACCTACTGCGTGCAGCGCATCCGCGGCGCCCAGCGCGACAGTCAGCTGAAGAACGGCAATCGTCAGGTGGCCGACGGTGGCATCGTCACCGCCTGCCAGCAGGCATGCCCAGCCCAGGCCATCACCTTCGGTGACATCCTGGACAAGAACAGCCGCGTGGCCAAGGAGAAGGCGAGCCCGC
>CAZVMD010000245.1:0-1591 GCA_964628555.1 uncultured Myxococcales bacterium
CGACCAGCGCATCGCCCGCCGCCAGCAGGATGTTGGCCGGCTTCAGATCGCGATGCACGATGCCGGCGGCGTGGACTTCGGCCAGGGCCGAGGCGATCTGGCGGATGACGGTCAGCGCGAAGGCGGCGTCGCCGAAGCGCGAGTGACGCTGCGCCAGGGTGCCGCCCTCGACGAGCTCCATCACCAGATAGGCCATGCGGTTATCGAGGACGTCGACATCGACGATGCTGACCAGGTTGGGATGGTTCAGGCGGGCCAAGAGCTGCGCCTCGCGGGCGAAGCGGGCCAGCTCTTGCCGGCGAGTGCGGCCGGCTAGGACCTTGGCCGCCAGATGACGCCCGTCGCTGAGGCGCTCGACCTCATAGACCACGCCCATCGCTCCCTGACCCAGCGCCTTGACGATGCGATAGCGATTGTTCAGCTGCGAATCGACGGTGAGGATCGGCACCGCCTCCTGCGAGGAGCTGCTGCCGTCGAGCAGCGAGTCGAGCAGCGACTTCGAGCGGGCCTCGATCTGGTGCCGTAGCTCGCGGTTGAGCCCCTCGATCTCGGCGTGGCGGGCTTGCAGCTCGCTAAGCTGCTGCGACAGGTCGCGCTTGGCCGCCAGCAGGTCGGCGTAGACGCGGGCAAAGCGGCGCAGCAGGATCAGGCCCAGCGACAGCACGAAGGCACCGATGCCAAAGTGCGAAAACGATGTCCGCAGGCGCGGCAGCACGCCGAGGGCGGTCAGGACATCGTAGGAAGAAAACAGCGCCGCCAGGATAAACCCTAGGCCGAACAGGCGGGCATCGAGGTTTCCGCGTATCAGGGCCAGCAAGACGGCGAGCAGCGTGTACAGCACCGCGAGGAGCATCAGCAGCTGAAACGGCACGAGCGTCTTTAGGATCGGCACCACTCCCGTCGCGGCGAGCAGCAGCGCCGACACTGCATAGGCGGTCGTGCTCCAGGCCAGGGCCGGCATCAGGCGCAGCGGTCCGCTGCCGATCACCTGCGCAAGGAAGTGCAGCATGCAGGTGATGCAGCTGTAAAACGTGAGGAGCTCAAGATGAAAAGACAGCAGCGGATGCTCGGCGGCCCAGAACGTCGTCTTGATGCGGCACAGGCTGTACAGGCCGACGAAGAAGGCGAAGCCGCCATAGCTTAGGTAGGTGCGCTCGCGACGCTGATACAGAAACAGCGCCAGGCAGAACAGGCCGACCGCCGACAGCAGGATGCCGACGATGAGCAGGCTTAAGTCGCGGCGGAAGAGGTCGGCCGACAGGACGTGGCGGGTGCCGAGGCGCAGCTGACCAAACAGGCCGATGTTGATGTGATCGGAATAGACGCGCAGGGTCAGGCGGCGGCCGCGATAGTCCCCGCCCAGCAGCGCCGGATCGAGCGACAGATAGTGCACCGGATAGCCCAGAAAGCGACGCCCGCCGGGCCCGCTGCCGTCGAGCTCACCGAAGCGATAGATCAGGCGGCCATCGACGAAGACCTCGCACAGCTGGTCGATGATCTCGATCTGCAGCGTCGGGTCCTGCAGCTGCGGACCGCTCAGCGTGGTGCGCAGCCACAGCCAGCGCTGGCCGTCGCGTCCTGGCGGCGGGCC
>CAZVMD010000245.1:1691-11376 GCA_964628555.1 uncultured Myxococcales bacterium
TCAGCGTGGTGCGCAGCCACAGCCAGCGCTGGCCGTCGCGTCCTGGCGGCGGGCCCAGGCCGGACAGCTCCTGCCAGCCGCTGTCCTCGGTCGGGCTGGCCCACAGCAGGTGGCCATCCGGTCCGCGCGGCGAGTCGCCCCAGCGATACTGAAAGCGGCCGGTGTAGTCCGTGGCGGCAGCCGGC
Organism: uncultured Myxococcales bacterium; assembly: GCA_964628555.1. Classification (GTDB taxonomy): domain Bacteria; phylum Myxococcota_A; class Polyangia; order Palsa-1104; family JAEUJZ01; genus JAEUJZ01. The sequence goes on from CAZVMD010000245.1 coordinate 1,877, forward strand.
GCGACTGCGCTCGGCCCCGTCGGTTCTGGGTGATTGGCGAGCTCTGCCGGTGCTGCACGTGGGGCCAGCGTCAGGCCACACAGCAAAAACAGCAGCCAGCCCAGTACTGGGCCGCGCCCAGGGCCTCCCTCCTGGCGTGGCCGCTGCCCCCTTCCGAGCCCCGGCGATCTTCGGCAAGCGCGCAATGCTTGCTGATTATATCGCCGGACCCGCTACGTCGTCGCTGTCCTATCGGGGCCCGTGGTCTCGACGGCAGAGGCAGGCGGCTCGACCTCAGCGCGCAGCAGCACCAGGAAGGCCTCGCGGCAGGCGTAGGCGATGACCGGGCCCAGCAGCAGGCCGAACAGACCCAAGCTCACCAGGCCGCCCATGATCGACAGAAAGATCCAGGCAATTGGCAGCTCAACCTGACCGCGCAGGAAGAACGGGCGCAGCAGGTTGTCGATGGTGCCGGCGACCACCGCCAGACCCAGCATGGCCAGGCCAGCGCCGACCCGCCCCTGCGAGAACAGGTACAGCGCCGCCCCGACGGTGACTAGGCCCGTACCGACCACCGGGACGAAGGCCAAAAAGAAGGTCAGGACGCCCAGCGAGACGGCGCGCGGGATGCCGGTCAGCAGCAGGCCCAGCGTACACAGCACCGCCTGCACCGCCGCCACCGCCAGGTTGGCGACGATCAGGCCACGCAGCACGGCGCGGATGGCCCGCCCCAGGATCTCGCGCGGCGGGGCCCAGGGCAGGATCCACGGCAGGGCCTGGCTGCGCAGGCGGGGCCCCTCCAGGGCCGAGAGCCACCAGGTGACGACGGCGATCACGGTGTAAAGGACCGCTCGTGGCGTCGCGGCGGCCATGCTGCGCAGCCCGCCCAGAGCGCTCTGCAGAAGCGGCAGCGCCGACTCGCGCAGGCGATCACCGAGCGCGCTCACCAGGCTGGCCGACAGCGGCAGACCCCAGGCCGAAAGCCGTGCCACCAGCCAGGTATGGACGGTGTGCGACAGCTCAGACAGCGGGCCGATGGCGGCGCCGCTCTTGGCCAGGCGCTCGCCGTCGAATGACGACAGCAGCTCATGCAGCGCCTGATAGATGGCGAAGCCGACCGGCAGCAGAAACAGGATCAGCACACCGGTGATAAAGCCAGCCGCCGCCAGGGGTCGGGTCCGCGGTCCCAGACGCAGACGGGTACACAGCGCAGCGACGGCGTCCTCGCTGAAGTAGCCGAGCACCAGGCCCGCCGCCAGCGGTCGCCACAGCGGGGCCAGGACCAGCGCCGACAGGGCCAGGCAGGCGTAGAAGAACAGGCGCTCGTGCAGCGCAGAATAGGCGGGGTGGGGCGGCTGCCGCAGCATCGGCCGAGTATCCACGGCCTGGATGCAGGCAGCCATTTTTCGTCGGCTGCCCAGCGAAGGCGGCGGGCTCGGTGGGGCGGGCCGCTGGCAGCCACGGCCAGCTAAGGTGTGGCGGGTAGGGCTCGGCTCAGCGAAGCCAGGCGCGGTCGCTGACCGATATCGATCGAGCCGGTCGAGACGGGGGCCCCGGGGGTTAGCGGGCCTGACGGTGGCTGGGCCCGCAGCGCCTCGGCCAGGTGGGCGAAGGCGGTGCAGCAGGCCGGCAGCGACCACTGGCCAAACAGCGTCGCCGCGCCCTCGTAGCGCTGGGCCGCGTACTCTTCGGGAGTGGCCAGGTAGCCGGCGTAGGCGTTGGCGTAGCCGTTGACCACCACCTGCTCGCGGCGCAGGCCCAGGCCCCCGGCGACCGCCTCGGCCAGCCGGCGTCCGCTCTGCACCGTCGGCTCAAGCGGCAGCGCGGCGATGGCCAGCGGGCCGATCCTCAGGATTTGTACGGGCAGGTAGCGCGGCACCCAGGGAGAATACGCAGCATCCGACTCGGCGATGGCGCGGCGAAAGTAGTTCACATAGGGGTTTCTGACCCGGCGCAGCAGCGGACTGTCGGCGGCGATCACCCCGCACAGCCGGTTTCGGCGTCCGGCGAACAGCTGAATGAAGGGAAACTTGCGGCCGTGCATCGCCAGATCCTCGGCGCTCGCCAGGCCGGGGTCGGCGTCGGGCGCGTCAGCGGCGGGGAGCGGGCTCCGGGCGGTGGCCTGGGCGGTCGGGCGGGGCAGGGCGGACAGGGCCAGCGGCCGGGTCAGGCGCGACAGCAGCGTGGTCAGGCGGTGCACCGGCTGAAACGGCCCCGGGCCTTCGACGGTGCCGGCGGTATAGGCCCAGCCGAGCATGGGCTTGCTGCTGCGCAGCCCCTCCTGGCCAGCGACAAAGCGCGGCGCGGCCGGGGCGGCAAAGAAATCGACATAGCGGATCGCCGCGGCAAGGGGCGGGGCCGACAGCGGTGGCTGGCTCAGCGCGGCCTCGGCCAGCCCCTGCGCGAAGTCGGCCTGCTGCCGGCCGAGCAGCGCCGCGCTGGCCAGATCGTCCTCGGCCGGGCCGGTGGTAAAGCCGCGCCGCCGATCCCAGCGCTGGTTGGGCGTGACATCGCCAGGCGCCGTCTGGGCAAAGACGGCGACGTAGCCGGGCAGGGACGCGGCGCGGGCCCGCTCTTCCAGATAGCGCGCGGCCTCGCCCTTGTGATCGGGGTGGATGACCTTGCAGTCGCGATGCACCGTCGTGCAGTGGACGCCAAACCACGACAAAAGGCCCAGCGGCTGTCCGGCTGTGGCATCGATGCGCAGCACGGTCATGCGGCGCTCGACGGCGGCGGCCCGCTGCTGACGCGACACCTTGGCCACCTCGGGGTTCTGGTTGTACGAGCGTACGGCGCGGTTATAGGCCACGCCGCTGCTCTCGGGCAGCTCGCCGGCGGCGATGCGCAGCACGGCGGGCTGCAGCGCGGCGACCGCCTGGCGAAGCGCGCTGACGATGCCGGCGACCAGCTCGTCATGCACCCGGCGCGAGAAGCCAGGCCCCGACAGGCCGTAGTACAGATAGGTCGAAAATCCCGACGGGCCCGAGTGGGTATGGGTGGCGGTCAGCATGACCTCGGCCTCGCCCAGGCCCAGCTCGGCAAGCTGCGGGATGACGTGGGCGCGCAGCGACTCGGAGATCATGCCGAGGTCGCAGCAGACATAGGCGATGCGGCGGCCGCTGTGCCCATCCTGCAGCACCAGGGCGCGGGCATACAGCGGCAGATGGACATGGGTGGGCCGGTTGTCGGGATGACCCCAGCCGAACATGCACTGCTCGGGATCGAAGGACGTGATATCGACGCGCGACAGTCCAGCTAGAAGCTGCCCCGAGGGAGGCAGCGAGGGGAGGGGAGAGACAGCCATGTCTACCCTTAGCAACTCTAGTCCGACGCTGTCTATGACTGCTTGGCGAGCGGCGGGCGGCTGCGCGCGCGCGGCCCTTTCTTTGTCAGAGGGCTCGCGATACTACTGCCGGCGATGACGATGCAGATGCGAGGCAATGGGAAGCTAGCTGCCCGGTGGCGAGGGGGGCTGTGGCTGCCTTTGGGCCTGTGGGTGGCTCTTGGGCTACAGGATGCAGACGGCAAAGAGAGCGCCAGCCCGGCGGCGGCTGCGACGCCGGGCAGCAGTGTGGGCTCGGGCGCCGGCCGCGAGCAGGCGCCGCGCAAGCGCCGACCGCGGGCTCGCGAGCTGGGCATTCCGTTTGAGGGCACGCCCGGTCGCCACAACGCGATCACCGATGTCCCCGGCGTCGAGGTTGGGCACACCACGCTGATCCGCGGCGAGGGCAAGGCTGGGGCCCAGGGGGTGGTGCGGACTGGCGTGACGGCGATCCTGCCGCATGGCAAAGGCAGCGCCCGCCCGAGTGTCGCGGCGGTGGTTTCGCTCAACGGCAACGGCGAGCTGACCGGCAGCCACTGGGTCAACGAGTCGGGCTTTCTGGAGACGCCGGTCGTCCTGACCAACACGCACAGCGTCGGAGTGGTGCGCGATGCAGTGGTGGCCTGGGGCAACCAGAAGTTCCCCGCCCACGAGTTTCTCGAAGAGCCGTTCTCGCTACCGGTAATCGGCGAGACCTACGACGGCTTCCTCAACGACATCCAGGGCCAGCATGTCCGGCCCGAGCATGTGTTCGCCGCGCTCGATGGCGCCAAGTCGGGCCCGGTGGCCGAGGGCAGCGTCGGTGGCGGCACCGGCATGGTGACCTCGGAGTGGAAGGGCGGCATCGGCACGGCCTCGCGCGTGGTGGTGATGCCGCCGGGACCGGGGCAGGCGCAGGGGCGCTTCACCGTCGGGGTGCTGGTGCAGGCCAACTACGGCCGGCGCGGCGATCTGCGCATCCTCGGCGCTCCCGTCGGACGTGAGCTGGTGGATCAGCTGCCACTTGGCCCCAAGGTGCCCGGCGGGGTGCCCGGCCCCGACAGCAGCAAGGCGCGCGAGCGCGGGCGACAGAAAGACGGCTCGATCATCGTCGTGGTGGCCACCGATGCGCCGCTGCTGCCGCAGCAGATGGCGCGGCTGGCGCGCCGGCCGGCGCTGGGGCTGGGGCGGCTGGGGGCGGTGTCCTATCAGTCGTCCGGCGATCTCTTTATCGCCTTCGGACTGCCAGTGCCCGAGCCCGATAGCCGCGGCCTGCTGCACTTTACGGCGCTGCCCAACGACCAGCTGGATCCGCTGCTGCAGGCCGTGGTGCAGGCCACCGAAGAGGCGATCGTCAACGCTCTTCTGGCTGGCGAGACCATGGTCGGCGTCGACGGGCGCACGGTCTATGGGCTGCCCAGCGAGCGCCTAATTTCGGTGCTTCGCAAGTACCGCGTAGTCAAGTAAACGCGACATCGTGACAGGAGAACTTTACATGCCTCGACGTTCTTTGAAGTCTGCTGCCCTCGCTGCTCTGATCGCGCTGCCGCTATCGACGGTGGCCTGCGGCGATGTCGTGGGGGATGGGGCGGTCTCGCTGCGTCTGTTGCCGGCCAGCGATAGCGCGCTCGATGCCGCCCAGGTGCTGCCTGGGGCCGAGCTGGCGACGGCTGGACGCTATGCCCTGCTGACCAGCGCTGGCCTGGTGTTCCATCGCACCAGCGCCGAGGTCCGCTCGCTGCGTCGGCTGCTGATTCCCGAGGCGCGCAGCGAGGAGCTAGGCGGCCGCGGCGAGCAAGACGAGCTGGGCTCGGCCCGTGGCCTGAGCAGCCCGCCGCAGGCGGGTCGGGTCGAGCTTTACACCTGGCAGGAGGCGCAGGCGGACGGCTCGCTGGCGTCGTTTTATGCCTACTGCCGCGACGGGCAGGAGCTGCTCGGCCGCGTGCGCCAGACCGAGTACAAGATTCGCTTGGTCGATGTCGCCTTTGATCCCCTGCTGGCTGCGCCGAGCGAGCTGCCGATGCTGGCCGCGCCGGGCGAGTCGGGCGGCAGCCTGTTTCTGGTGCAGTTCCACGCCACGCCGCTGCCGAGCTACCAGCAAGCCATCGCGGCGCAGGGCGGCAAGGTGCTGCGCTTTCTGTCCGACCACACCTACCTGGTCGAGGTCGCGGCGCCTGGACGGGCGAGCATCGCGGCGTTGCCCTATGTCCGCTACGTCGGGCCCTACCTTTCCACCTTCCGCCTCGAACCGGAGCTGCGTGGGGCGCTGTCTTCAGCGAGCGCGATGGCCGGCCTGCCGATCCAGCGCTACTCGATCATGCTTGGCGAGGGCGGCTCGCAGCGGCAGCAGGCCCTGGCCGAGCAGATCCGGGCGCTGGGCGGACAGATCGATCTGATCGAGCCCGGCGGGCTGCGCATCGAAGCGACGCTGTCGGCGGCGCAGCTTGCGCAGGTGGTGCGCGACGATGCCGTGCAGTACATCGATCGCTGGGGCGGCCCCGGCGAGACCGACATGGATCTGGTGCGCGAGGTCGGCGGCGCCAACGCGCTCGAGACGCTGCGTGGCTATAGCGGCCAGGGTGTGCGCGGCGAGGTCTTCGACACTGAGCTTCGTCAGGATCACCAGGAGTGGGCCAACAAGCCGCTGGTCCACAGCAGCGGTGCCACCAGCGGGGGCCTGCACGGCTCAAGCTGCTTCGGCATCAACTTCGCGCAGGGCAAGACGCCGGCCGCTCGCGGCATGCTGCCGTCGGGGCAGGGCATCTTTTTTCTGTACACGCAGTCGACGCAGTTTGGCGGCACCAAGTCGCGCTACGACATCAACCGCGAGCTGACCGATCCGATGGGCATGTATCGCGCGGTGTTCCAGACCTCCAGCGTTGGCAGCACCCTGACCACCGCCTATACGACGATCTCGGCCGAGGTCGACGACTACCTGTTCAAGCAGCCGATCCTCAGCACGCAGTCGCAGAGCAACGCCGGCAGCCCGATGTCGCGACCGCAGGCCTGGGCCAAAAACATTGTCTCGGTCGGCGCCGTGCGACACCTCAACACGCCGAGCCGGGCCGACGACTCTTGGCGGCGCAGCGGCAGCACCGGACCAGCCGCCGATGGCCGCATCAAGCCGGATCTGGCGCACTACTTTGACTCCATCGCCACCACCTCGGGCAGCAACACCAGCAGCTACACCATGTTCGGTGGCACCAGCGCGGCCACGCCGATCACCGGCGGTCACTTTGGCCTGCTGTTTCAGATGTGGCACGAGGGCGTGTGGGCCGGGTACGGCAAGGCGGCCGATGTCTTTGCCAGTCGGCCGGCGATGGCGACGGCCAAGGCCCTGATGATCAACACCGCCTATCGCTATGAGTGGCTGCAGGGCGGACCGAACGGCGACATCGATCGCAACGTGCAGGGCTGGGGCACCGCCGACCTGAACCGCCTGCTGGCCCGCGCTCCGCGCAGCTTGGTTGTCAACGAAGGCACGGCGCTCAAGCCGCTGGGACGTCAGCGCTACCTGGTGACCGTCCGCCCCGACGAGGGAGAGCTGGTCGCAACCCTGGTCTTCACCGATCCGATGGGCACGGCGGGCGCCGCCCAGGCTCGGGTCAATGATCTATCGCTGCGCCTGATCGCGCCCGACGGCCGCATCTACTGGGGCAATAGCGGCCTGCGCGATGGCAATGCTTCGCGGTCCGGCGGTGCCTCGAACACCATCGACACCGTCGAAAACGTCATCGTGCCCGGCCCGCTGCCTGGGCGCTGGATCGTCGAGGTCGTGGCCGATGAGGTCGTCAAAGATAGCTATCCCAAGACCATGGATGTCGATGCGGTCTATGGCTTGGTGGTCAGCGGAATTCGCAAAAGCTGAAAGAGGAATCCAATGCACCCGATCACACCCAGTTCCCCCGTCACCCCCACCCAACTTCGGGCCGCAGCGCGCTGGTCGACGGCCGGCCTGTCCGGCTTGCGCAAGGCGGCGCTGCTGCTGTGCGCAGCGCTGTTTATCCACTGTGGCGGACCGCTGCCCGCCGCCGAGGAAGAAGCGACTGCAGCCCAGGACTCGCAGCTTGCTTCGGCCAGCGAGGACTCGGATGTCTACGCCGGCACCGTCCGCTCGATCGCCGTGTCGCCCGCCGCGCCCAGCGTGGCCAAGGGAGCGACGCTGCAGTTCACGGTCATTGCCACCTACACCGACGGCACGACCGGCGACGTGACCAAGATGGCCACCTGGGCGGTCAAGGATCTGAGCGGCAGCGGCGTCGCCACGATTGACACCACGGGCTTGCTAACCGCCAAGACGGTGGGCCGCGCCAGCATCTCGGCGCGCTACAAAACTCGTAGCGCCTCGGCCACGGTGACGGTTACGCCGCCGGCCCTGGCTTCGATCACCATCTCGCCGGCCGACCCGTCGATTCCCAAGGGCGGCAGCATTCGCTTTCAGGCGACCGGCGTCTTTTCCGACGGCAGCAGCGCTGACATCACGCGCGACGTGTCGTGGGAAGTGACGGATCTGATGGGCACGCGCGTCGCCTCAATCGATGGCACCGGCACCGCCAACGGCGTCTCGGCCGGCACCGCAACGGTCAGCGCCGAGTACATGGGACTGACCGCTGAGACCACGCTTACCGTCGGAGCGGCGCTGCCCGCTTCGCTGTCGATCAGCCCAGCTAGTGCCTTTATCGCCAAGGGCACCTCACAGGTCTACAAGGCGACCCTGACGTTGACCGATGGCACGACGCAGGACGCGACGAGCATGGCGACCTGGAGCGCCAGCGACCGCATGGGCACCGGCGTGGCCAGCATCAGCACTACCGGCGTGGCCAAGGGCAACGCGGCCGGCAGCGCGACGATCGTCGCGACGTACATGGGCCACAGCGCTTCCGCTCTGCTCACCGTGACTCCCGCGGTGCTGGTGGCGGTCGGTGTGTCGCCGGCGACGCTGACCATCAGCAAGGGCGGCTTCGGAACGATCAACGCCATCGGCACCTACTCCGACGGCACGACGGCCAGCGTCACCACGGCTGCGACCTGGACGGTCAGCGATATCTCGGGCGTGGACGTTGCCGCCATCGACAGCCCGGGCCGCGTGCTGGGCAAGAACGTCGGCAAAGCCCGCGTCACGGCCACGCTGTCCGGCTTCCGCGGCGAGACGCTGGTCGACGTGGTGCTGCCGACCTATACCAAGCTCACGATCAGCGGCGTGCCGATCACCATCCAGGGGCTGCCGACGCCGTTTACCGCGACGGCGACGCTCAGCGATGGCTCGACGCAGGATGTCACCTCGCGCTGCCGCTGGACCACCAAGGACATTGTCGGCACCGGCGTGGCGACGATCGATGCGGCCGGCGTCCTGACCGGCAAGGCCACCGGCCAGGTCGAGGTCGGCGCCAGCTTCATGGGCCTGTCGGCCAGCTTCGTGCTGTTCGTGTTCTAGCCGGGGGCGCCGGCTAAGAGGCCTTGGCCGGGGCTGTCCCGTCGGGAAGCAGGGCGCGGGGGGCGCTCGCAGCTTCCAGCACCGCGGCCAAGCGGCGCTGGGCCCGCGTCGCGTACTCGGTGTTGGCGTAGTGCGTGGCGCGCTCGTAGCGTCGCCGGGCTTCGACAGCCTGGCCGCGGCCGCGCGCGATCTCGCCGAGCCAGTACCAGCGCTCGGCGGTGCGGGCTGGATCGACCTGCAGCTCGGGATCGAAGCGCATGGTGACCGCTTCTTCTTCCTGGCGCAGCGCCGATAGCAGCGCAGCCTCGGCGCCGTCGAGATCGCCGCTGTGAAAGAGCGCGATGCCGCGCGTGCCGCTGATGCACGACAGCAGCATCGGGTCCTGGCTGCTGCCGTCTTCGCCGGTCAGGAGCTCGGTCGCGTCCTTCAGGTTGTCCAGCGCATCGGAGGAACGACCGAGAAAGGCCAGCGTATAGGCGCGGTTGTTGAGCCACAGCGCGACCTCGGCCGGCTGTAGCTCGTCTAGCTGCACGCGATCCAGCTCTTCCAGTGCCTGCTGATGCTCGCCGAGACCGTTGAGGGCGCAGGACAGGTTGATGCGGATCAGCTGCTCGTCGCGCGACGGCAGGCTGCGCGACAGGGCCAGGCGATAGCAGCGGGCCAGATACGCGTGATCCTGCGAGCCGAGGGCGTTCTTGAAGTCCTCATCGGCGGGCGCAGCCAATAGGCGTGCTCGGCTGTGGCGGTCGTGGCTGGTCAGAGCCGCGATGACGGTGATCCACACCA
>CAZVMD010000246.1:0-11281 GCA_964628555.1 uncultured Myxococcales bacterium
CAGGGGATGCTGCGCGCCGCTATCCTCCGTCCTGATGCAGCAGGCTCACGATCTGGCGGTACAGGTCACGGTGGTAGAAGCCGCTTAGCAGGTCGGGGCCGAGCTTGCCGATCTGGCCGACTTCGTCGAAGTGGTCGGCCGGGACGCAGCCGAGGAAGCGGCCCCAGCGGGCCGAGGGAACGCTGACCAGGCCGTCGTTTGCGGTGGGGCGCAGCGGCGGATCGAAAAACGGGAACACCGAGGCCGGCAGGCTGAGCAGCGGGTCGAGGGCATCGAGCCCAGAGGGGTTGGGCCACAGGCTACCGGCACAGTCGCTGGCACCAGTCGCCAGGCTCGATCGGCCAGCGATGCTGGCGTAGCGGACGCGCGGATCGTCGGGGTTCTGCGCGTTAAAGGTGGCCATGGTGGCCGTCGCTAGCTGCTGCAGGTTGGCGCGGATGTTGGGGTTGCCGGTCTGGTTGCTGGTCAGGCCCTGCACCGCCAGCAGCAGGGCGTTGAGTGTATCGGCGGTAAAGCCGGCCAGCTTGACCGTGCCCAGCGCGACGTCGGCGACCACCGTGCCCTGATGCGGCGTGCCGACGGTGACCAGGGCCGCGATGCGGTCGCCATAGTGCAGGCTGCTGATGACGTAGCGGGCATCGATGCCGCCCTGCGAGTGGGCAATCAGGTTGACCTGGCAAGCGCCGGTCTGGCTCAGCGCCTGATCGATGAACTGGGCCAGCGCGCGGCCGCGCACCTCTGAGCTGTCATAGGGCGAGACCTGGCTCTCGAAGACCTGCTCGCCGCGGGCCCGCAGATCGGCTGCGACGTTGAAGAAGTAGTTCACCGGGCCGATGCGCTCAAAGCCAGCCATGCCATGCGAAAGGACCAGCGGATAGGGGGCGCCGCGGCACTGCTTGGGATCGGGGGGCGGCGTCGCGGGCTGGGTCTGCGGATCGCCGGGCGGCGGCGGGTCGGTCTGGCTGGCGCTGCCACCGCACGCCGCAGCCAGCAGCAGGCACAGAGCAGAGGACAGGCGGGGGAGGGCACGAGCTAGGCAGCGAGATGGCAGCATGGCCCCAGTATGCCGCCGCCGGGGTGGGGTTTGACAGCCGGCCTAGGGGCGCCGTTTTGCCGTCGCTGAGATCGCGTTGTCGCGGGGCGAATCGACTCGGGCCGCTATTCGGGCATCAGGCTGCGGGTCTCGCGCAAGAGCGCGACGAACTCGCGGCGATAGCCCTGCGGATCTTGGCCGCGCGCATGCTGGGCCAGGTCTTGCACCTGCGCCAAGCGGAGGGACCCGGTGTGGCTGCCGCCGCGCAGAAGCTGACCCCAGCCTGCGACGGCAGCGGCGAAGCGAAAGTCCGCGCTGGCCTGGCTGTACGGGGCACGGGCGCCGGCTGCCGGGACGCCGTGCTGTAGCTCGCGACTGCTGCCGCCCTCGGGGGCTTGGTAGCGCACGCGGACAAAGGCTAGCTCGTCGGGGTGGCTGGGCCGGCCGGTCGCTTTCGCGCTCAGGTGATTCGGCGGCGGCGGTGCATAGCGCAGCGGCTCGATAGAGCTGGGGCTGCCGACGGGCGAGAGCTCATACAGCGCGGTCACGCTGGTCCCGGCGCCGACCTCGCCAGCATCGACAGCGTCGTTCTTGAAGTCAGCGCGCGCCAGCCGGCGGTTTTCGTAGCCCAGCAGGCGATACTCGCGGATCCGCGCTGGCTGAAACTCGACCTGCACCTTGACGTCCTTGGCGACGGTCTGCAGCGTGCCTTGCAGCTGATCGCGCAGCACCTTCTGCCCCTCGCGCAGGCTGTCGATGTAGCTGTAGTTGCCGTTGCCGACATCGGCGATCTGCTCCATCAGCGCGTCGTTGTAGTTGCCGCTGCCAAAGCCCAAGGTGGACAGAGACACGCCCGACTTGCGCTGCTCGGCCACCAGCGACTTAAGCTGCTCGATGTCGCTCAGCCCGACGTTGAAGTCGCCGTCGGTGGCCAGGATCACGCGGTTGATGCCGTCGCGCAGAAACGATCGTCGGGCCAGGGCGTAGGCGGTGCGAATACCGGCCTCGCCAGCGGTGCTGCCAGCGGCCGAAAGCCCGTCGATGGCGGTCAGGATCGTGCCGCGCTGGCTGCCCGGCGTCGGTTGCAGCGCGATGCTCTCGTAGCCGGCGTAGGTCACGATGCTGACCCGATCCTGCGCGCGCAGCCCGGCCACCAGCGTGCGCAGCGACTGCTGCAGCAGCGGCAGCTTGTCCGCGCTGTGCATCGAGCCCGAGACATCGACCAGGAACACCAGGTTGGCTGGCGGCATCGCCTGCGTAGATTCCCGCTTGGCCTGCACCCCAATACGTAACAAAACGTGGTCGGGGTTCCAGGGGCAGCGCGCCGTCTCGGTCGAGACCGCGAAGGGATGCTCGTCGCTTGGCTCGGGGTAGTCGTAGGGGAAGTAGTTGATCAGCTCTTCCAGGCGAACCGCATCGCTGGGCGGCAGCGTGCCGCGGTGGATGTAGCCGCGCACGTTGCTGTAGCTGCCGGTATCGACATCCAGCGAGAAGGTCGACACCGGCGACTCGGCGACCTGCGTGATGCCGTGATCGCGGCGGGGCTGATAGCGCGAGGTATCGGGCCCAGCCTGGTCTGGCGGCCGCTGCGCCTCGCTGCCCGACGGGCCGATTGCTCCCAGGCCGATGCCGTCGCCGAGGGCCGCCTGCGCCTCTGTGCCTAGCCGCGCGTCGCTCTGCAGCGCGGCCGCGAGGTTCATGTGTCCACTGCGCAGCAGGCCGAGGACGCCCACCGACCGGGCGGCTTCTTGCGCCAGGGCCAGGCTGCGGATCTGTAGCTGGGGCGAGGCGGGCGGCTTCTGCGCAAAGAGCCGCAGCCGGCTCTGTTTCGGGGCCGCGTCCCGGCCTGCGTGCCGCTCGCTGGGGGCGGTCAGCCACGGCGGCTCCGCGGTCGGCTCGGTCTTTATCGTGATGCGATATAGCTGCGCCACGTCTTCGGCTGTGAGCTGACGCAGCGCCTTGGGCGTGGCCAGCCGCGAGCCCAGATACAGCACCCCGGCCGACAGCGCCGAGAGAGCCAGGGTCACCCCCAGAAACACGCGGTTGGGATGCCAGGTGAGACTAGGCGGTGTTTTTGCGCGCGGTGTACGCCACATGGATCGTCCTCCAGTTCTGACGTCCGGGGCCAGGGGCGGCCCGGGCGGAACGTCCAGCCGCTGCCGACCGGTCAAGTGGCGCCGTTTCCGACGGCAGCCCCGACCGGCCTGCGAGCTACGGTCTGTGACAGCCGGGGCGCGCCGAGGTTCCGAACTTTTTGTCGGCTGCCGCGCGCACGACGCAGGCCCGCGCAATTGCCACATCGCGACCGCGATCTGCACCGCGGCTTGCTCGAAATGCGCGCTCACGCATCTCATGAAGAAAAAGGAGAGCGAGACATGCGGAACCCCTCACGTCCCCTGATGGCGCTGTCGTTGGCCGGCGGACTTCTGGCCTGTGGCGGCACGCCTGGCGGTGGCCCCCCCGACGGCGGCAGCCCCGATGGCAGCACCTCTTCTGGCCAGTGCACGCTGACCGCCAACACCACCGCCACTGCCACCGTAAACGCGGCCGGCTGCGCCGTGCTATCGCGCGACACCAGCTCGTGCCAGGCCAGCCGCCAGGCGGCGGGACTGTCGGGGATGTGGCTGAAGTTTTCCTGTCGCGTGACGCTGTCGCTGGCTGGCGGCCAGGTCACCGCCAAGTCCGACGGGCAGCCCGACTACAAGAGCCAGTACTTTCCCACCGCCAACCCCTGCTATCAGAAAGAGACGAGCGGGATCAAAAACCCCAACACCATCGCCGTCGGCAACTACAGCCTTAACTTCCCCACCGCGCCCAACATGACGGCCGGGCGGATGACCGGCGCCGTGGTCGGCATGGCGCTCAACGGCGTGACCATCTTTGGCAACTTCGCCGCCCCCGGCGACGACATCTTCCAAGAGGCGATGACCTTCGACGCCTGCGGCGCGCACCCGCAGATGAGCGGCCAGTATCACTATCACAGCGAGCCCTACTCGATCTCCAGCGACGACAACGCCTTCATCGGTGTGATGCGCGACGGCTACGCCATCTACGGTCGCCGCGATCCCGACGGCAGCCTGCCGACCCTCGACACCTACGGCGGCCACACCGGCCCCACCCTTGATAGCCCCAGCACGCCGGTCTACCACTACCACGTCAACCTGCAGACCAGCACCGGCACCACCACCGCCGGCCAAAAACAGTGGTTCCTCACCACCGGCAACTACCGCGGCACGCCAGGCAGCTGCACGGGCTGTATGTAGCGACTAGGCGCCGGCTTTGCGACGCAGGACCTCACGCAGCGCATCCAGCACTTGTGGCTGGCGCCCCCGTGCCTGCATCTCGGCGGCGATCCGCTTGGCCAGGTTGAGGTCGCGATCGGTCGCGGTTGGCTGCGGCGGGCGCGGCGGCGTGGCATCGAGCCTGGGCACGTAGGTCCGCAGGCGGCGGAGGATTTCTTTGCCCGAGAACGTCTCCCGCCATGCTCCGCTCTGCAGATCGTCGCGCAGCTTGGCTTCTGCCTGCTTTAGCGCGGCCAGGCGCGTGCCGGCTTGGCTAAAGTGGCCAAGTGCCGTCGCGTGTTCGACCCAGTAGGGGCTCTGCTGCAGATAGTCAGCAGCGGCCGCCAGGCTGTTCAGCGACTGCGGCGGATCGCTGGGGAACTGGGCGCCGAGCGCGCTCTGCAGCTCGCGCAGCACAGCCTTGCAGGCCATCCAGTACAGCAGCTGTTCAGCGTGCTGCTGGGCGCGGCTGGTAATCGCCGCGGCGGACTCTGCTCCCGAGAGCTGACTTAGGATCTCGAAGTCGAGCAGCAGGTTTTCGAACTCGTGCACGGGCAAACGGTGAATGGTGCAGTCCTGGCTCGACCAGTCCGACTGGTTTCCCCCTTCAAAGTCACTATCCACGACGGCAAAGACCTTGCCGCGAGCGCTGCGGGGCACGGCGCGCAGCATGTGCAGCGCTCCCACTTTGCCGCTGCCGATAAGGACATGGATATCCGGCCACAGCCGCGTCAGCACATCGTGGGTCAGCTGATCTTCGACCCAGACGCAGACCGGGCTGCGGTAAAGATCGAGCAGCGTCGTCTTCATGCTGGCTCTCCCGGCTCACGGTCACCTCTTTCGGGAGTCGCCGGTTCCGACAGCTGGGCCCGCGGATCGCTGTCGGGAACGAGGATGAAGCGCTCATAGCTCAGCGCCGCTTCTAGGATCTCGGCAGAGTGCGTGGCGACGAAGAACTGCGAGGTTGGCGACAGCTCGCGCAGCGCAGGCAAGAGGAGCTGCTGCCACCTGGCGTGCAGGTGCTGCTCTGGCTCGTCGATCAATACAAAGTCAGCCGGGCGATCGCGAAACACCAGCGGACCGGCGAAGGCAAACAGCGCGATCTCGCCCGAGCTGAGTCGATCGAGCGGCACCATGCGCGGGATATCACTGCGAGCCGACGCCAGCTGACGGGCCTGCTCCAGGCTGGTGACGTCGGCGGGCAGCGGCAGCTCGGCAGTCCGCAGCACCACCTCGTCGCCTGAGCCGGGGTTGTTGCTGACTGGAATCACATCCAGCGTCTGCGCCGTGCGCGAGAAGCGAGCCCAGAAGCGCTGCAGGCGGGCAAACGGCGTGCTTGGGTCGAGAGCCGCTCCCTGCCTCGTGTTTCGCAGGCTGCGGTAATAGGTGCTAATCAGTCGTCGCTTGAGCTCGATGAGCCGCCGCGCCTCGGCGTTCGAGCGCGCGCCCTGCGGACTCGGTGTCGCGCCCAGCGACTCCGGCTCCCGTCGGGCTGAAAAGTACTCAACGCTGGGCCAGTTCACGCTGCGATTGTTCCAGCTCCAGCCGGCCGAGATAGGCCAGCGGTCTTGGCCCTCAGGGCCCGGTGAAATGGTGCTTTGCGGTCGCCCTTGGCGCGGGGGCACGAAGGTCCGGGTGGCTGTGAAGTCTTGCGCGCTGTCTTCCGTGACAAGTCGAAGCTCCGCCGTCATCTCGAAGCGCTGGGCGCCAAAGCGGACCTGCTCGACTTCGGGGGCTGTGTCTTCGGGCAGCAGGTCGTCGCGGCCGAGGAGCAGGAGGATCGCTTCGAGCACCGCCGTCTTGCCACCGCCGTTGTCCGCCGCCAAGACCACCAGCGGCAGCGGGTCACCATTGCCATCGGTGAACTCCAGCTTCAGCGAGTCAATGCCGCGAAAGTCCGCGACCTGTACGCGGAGCAGGCGAAACCCAGGGGGACTGCTAGTCGACATGCAGCGATCCGTACCACGACTGCCCGGCGCTGCGTCGTCCAGAGTGCTTCGTCTGCGCAGCGAGGCGTACACTCCTTGTCACTGCCGCGAAAGTGGCTTCTGGGTGGGCCGCGCTACGCCGCTAGCTCCACCACCAGGCCGTCGCTCCAGCGGTATTTTTGGTTCATCTTTTCGCAGACTGCGGCGATGAGGTCGGGCTCGCTCTGGGGGTTGAGCAGGCGGGCCTGGGCGGGGCGCGGGGGCAGGATGGACCCTGGGGCTTCGCGGGTGCCGATGCAGTACTCGATCTGCGGGTTGGCCTGCAGGTTCTTGACCCACTGGGCGCGCTCGCGGTGCTCGGCGACGACGTAGTGACGGCCGGCGTGCTCGACGAACCAGATCTCGATCTTTCGCGGCTGGCCCGAGACGCGTCCTGTCGTGGTGAGATACAAAAAGGCTTCGGCCATGGCTGCTCCGGGGGGTTTTGGGGGGAAGGGCGGGGGCGCGGCGGCGGTGAGGCGCGCGCTGCCGCCACACCCTAGCGCACGCGGGTCGGCGGCGGCAGGTTGATGAACGCCCTACCGGGACCGGACGAAAGTCGCTGCGTGGCCCCGCTCTGCGCGCTGTAGCAGGAGCGGCCGCGGCCGAGCTTTTCTTGAATATGAGGAATCCTCATAAGTTACCGGCTTTGTGGTGAGTTAATTGCGGGAGTTCGAGCGCTAATCCGCCAATCAAGAATCTCTGATTGCCGCCGGGGGGAGCGGGCCGGGCAGGCAGGCGCTGCGCTGCACCCTGCTGAGCCTGGCTCTCGTCAGCCGCGGCAGGGCGGGAACCCCACGTGATCACCCATCATTCGGCGGCCGCTACTGGGCTTGTGGGGACCCGGACAGACCCTTGCAAAGGCCAGGGCTTATGGCTTCATTAATTTAATGATAAATCTGCGGAATTTCAATAGATATGTTAGGGACGTTGACATAATTTGCATATCGGCTTTCATGGAATGATGGGATATGTAAAGCAGAGCTCCGGCCTAACCCAGCCGACGCGAATTAACCAACAGTCTTCGCTAGCTATGGCGCAGCCCGCGGTGCGGCCGCCCAGTCCGTCCAGTCGCGGGGGGGGGCAGCCGCTGTCGCGGGACGTCCGCAGCGACATGGAGCGGCGCTTTCACTGGGACTTCGGCGCCATCCGCATCCATCGCGATGCGGGGGCCCTGGGCAACCGGGTCCAGGCCTATACCCAGGGAACCGACATCCACTTTGGCGCCGATCCCGGCAGCTTTTCGACCCCGCAAAAAAAGGGGCTGCTTGGCCATGAGCTGACGCATGTGATCCAGCAGAGCCAGGGACGGGTGGCGACCTCGGGGGCGGGCGGGGGCCAGATCGTCCGCGATCCGGCCCTAGAAGCGGAAGCACATCGCAGCGGCCGCGCCATCTCGGCGGGAGCGGCACCGGATCTCGGTCGACAGGGCGGAGCCGGGGGGCACGCGGCACTGTCCTCGGCGCAGGCGCCTATCCAGTGCTCAGAGGGATACGAGCATCAGGCGGTTGGAAACGAAGCCAACCGCAACCTCGCCCTGGGCTTGGGGCAGGGGGCCCAAGACCCCTTTTTTCTGACCAGCGGCGACATCAATGCGCTGTCCGGCGACTACTTTCGCGCCGACGATCCGGACGACCCCGCGACGTTTCGGCCCGAGACGGCGGAAGATAACCTGTTTGTCCTTGCGGCGCGGCCGGGCCGTGGCGGCAAGGGGGTGGGCACCCGCGACGAGGTCATCTACGCCCTGCTGCACCTCGACGAGGACGCGGTCGTCAAGCAGCAGCAGGACGCGACCCTGGAGCGTGAGGCGTTTCGCAAAAAGGACGGCCCGGCGGGGGCGCCCAACCCACGGCTGCTGGAGGAGCGGACGCGGGACCCGCGCTTCCTGCCGGATGGAATCTGGGGCGGATATGTGTTTTCAGAGGAAGTGAAGTCGAAGGTAACTGCTCGCTTTCGCAAGCTCGCTGCCCAGAACCGGGCCCACTACGTGCAGCCGCAGGGCCAGGCTAGCTCGCCGGCCACGCAGGAGTCCGAGGAGAGGATGGGCAGCGGGGTGCGCTACCGCCAGCTTCATGAGTCCGCCCTGCGAACCGCCTATCGCGCGGGGCGCAAGCAAGCACCAGCCGGCGTGGCGGAATACCGACGCGCCCTGGCCGTCGAGTTCGGAGCGCAGCACTTCCTGGTCGATAGCTTCTCTGGCGGCCACTTGCGCACGCCAGTGGGTGGGCTGCGCGACTTCTGGAACCGCAAATACCCGCTGTTCTGGTTCAACCTAAAGCAGAACATCGCGCTTCGTGTGGCAGTGGAGTTTGCCGGTTCGTGGACAGGCGGAGCGTCCGCCTTCCGCAAAGTGATTCTGGGCGCCTTGGCGGAGAAGACGGCGGGCCTGGAGGTCTCTTTGGGCGACCTTATCGCCAAGGTCTTTCACGACTGGGACAGCTTGCATGGGGTGGCGGTGGCGCAGGGCGGCCGAGTATACGGCGATCGGCATCTAAATCGCGGCGAAGGTCGCGGCATGGCCGTGGCTGCGCTGCAAGCCGGCACCGCCGACATTGAGGCGGCCTACGCGCTCGGCCAGAGCAGCAGTCGCGATTTGGAAAAGGAACAGATCTGCGCGGCGGTGCGCGCCCAGACCGGAGGCCAAGGGCAGAGGTATGTTGCCGAGAGCTTGCTGCCGGATCCTCGCTTTGAGGGCCAGCCCAACTACCAGGCCGGTAGCTTCGAGGAGCTCTGGGACAAGCCGCTGTTCGAGAACTCGGACCGCACCTTCGGCCAGCAGATCACCGCTGCGCTGCGGCCCGGGCAGGAGGTCTACCAGATGGTCAGCGAGCTCGGAGCTGAGTTCGCCTCTGCCGCTCTTGTTGGCCCTCTGCTGGCCAGGGCCTACAACAGACACTTCCTCGCTCCCCTGTCGCAGCGTCCCCGCGATGTCATTCGTATCCTGATTCACTGGGCGCCGACCGACGACATGTTCCCCAATGCTCTGGCGGCAGTGGCGCGGGAAAACCTGGCCGAGCTGAGCCTCGCAAGCCGAGCGCCGCAGCCTGGCGAGGTCCCGGCCGGACTGTACGGCCTCACCGTATTGGGCCGGGCCGGGCATATTCGCTCTTTGGCCGGCTCGCGCCCCATGTCGCAGGATGCGCAGCCTGACGACCTCCTGATCGTGCAGCTCTTTCAGACCGCCCGTGCCGACGAGCGCCGCGCCCTTTACGCGGTCCTGGAAGGACACCCTTGGAATGGCGACTGGCAGCCGGGCGATGGGCTGTGGCAGCGACTTCGCCAAGCGGCGCTGCAGCAGATCAGAGGGCTGCTCAACCAGAGCGCTGGCTACTAGACCGGCGCTGCACCGCCTGCCCGCCACGGCGAACTTTGGCCTTGCGACGCTGATCGCTGCCCTGGCCGCGCTGCTGTGGATCGCGCACACCCGCCGCATCGATCGCGCGCTCTCGACCACAGCCGCGACGCACTGGGCGATTTCCGACAGCTGCGGACCCGCCGGAGCGGCAGCCGCGGCGGGGTAGGCCACCCGAGAATCGCCGCCGGCTGCGCGTGGCTGTCGCTATACTCCGCGCATGCGTTCTGAGCTCCTGCGGCAGCTGGATGGTGCGCCGCTGACTGACGATGTGGCGCTGTCGCTGGCTGAGGTGGCGGCGGCAGACTCGGCGCCGCTCCTGGCGGCGGCGGCGGCGGTGCGCGACCAGCACTATGGTCGGCGCGTCAGCTACTCGCCCAAGGTGTTTTTGCCGCTGACCAACCTGTGTCGCAATCACTGCGACTACTGCTCGTTTCGGCGCTCGCCGGGGCAGGCCGGCGAGTGGACGATGCGTCCCGACGAGGTCGAAGCAGCGCTGATCCAGGCCCGGGCCCAGGGCTGCGTCGAGGCGCTGTTCTGTCTGGGCGACAAGCCCGAGGGGGCGTTCTCTGCCTATCGCCGCACGCTGGCGGGCTTTGGCCTGAGCAGCACCGTCGAGTACCTGCAGCGGGCCGGTGAGGTCGCGCTGCGCCATGGCCTGCTGCCGCACACCAATGCCGGCGTGCTGAGCCGCGACGATATGCTGGGCCTCAAAGAGGTCAACGTCAGCCTGGGCCTGATGCTAGAGAACATCAGCCCGCGGCTGTGTGAGCCGGGTGGGCCGCACCACCGCGCGCCAGACAAGCGACCGGCGCGGCGCGTGCGGATGATCGAGGAGGCGGGGCAGCTACAGATCCCGTTTACCACCGGCATCCTGATCGGCATCGGCGAGACGCGGCGCGAGCGCATCGAGAGCCTGCTGGCCATCCGCGCCCTGCATCGCCAGTACGGGCACATTCAGGAAGTGATCGTGCAGAACTTCCGCGCCAAGCCCGAGATCCCGATGCACGCTGCGCCCGAGCCTGAAGACTACGAGGTGGCGCAGACCGTGGCGCTGGCCCGGCTCATCCTCGACCCCGAGGTCAGCGTGCAGGCGCCGCCCAACCTCAACCCGGCGAGCACGGCGCTCTTGCTCTCGGCGGGGATCAATGACTTTGGCGGCATCTCGCCGGTGACGCCCGACTACATCAACCCCGGCCATCCCTGGCCGCACCTCGATGCCCACCGCGAGGCCTGCTCTCGGCTCGGCTTTGCGCTCTTTTCGCGGCTGCCGATCTATGACCGCTATCTCGATCGGCCGGGCTTCCTGGCTGCGGCGCTGCGGGCCCCGACGCAGGCCGCGCGCGAGCGCCTGACCGTCGAGCCACCGCGCAGCCCCGAGCGCCGGCCCGAGCTACCCTGGCTAGCCGCTGCGCAGCGCGAGCTACGGCCGATCCTAGAGCGCAGCCTGGCCGGTCATGAGCTGACGGTCGCAGAGGCGCTGCCCCTGTGTCACGTCGCGGGCGCCGACCTGGAAGCGCTGTGCCGCACCGCCGATGTGCTGCGCCGCGAGCAGGCCGGCGAGCTTGTCACCTACGTCGTCAATCGCAACATCAACTTCACCAATGTCTGCGTCAAGGCCTGCCGCTTCTGCGCCTTCTCGCGCACC
>CAZVMD010000247.1:0-11233 GCA_964628555.1 uncultured Myxococcales bacterium
TCGTAGGTGACGGTGATGGTGTAGGTGCCGTGCGGCACGCTGGGGAAGTCGAAGCCGCCTTCCTCATCGGTGGTCGCGGTGCGCTGGCCGATCATCGCATCGCTCTTGATCGTCACCTTGGCGCCCGGCAGCGGGATCTGGCTGCCGGCTTCGACCACCGAGCCGCGCAAGCGTCCGTTCTGTTCACCGACGGCGTAGGCGGACTGCGGCAGGGCCCAGGGCAGGACCAAGCTGCCCAGCACGGGCAGCGCGAGCGAGTGACGCAGAGCCCACATCCGGCGGCGAGCCGGCGGCACGCTGGTCATGGCGCCACCACCTGGCTGCTGGCGAAGGGACAGTCGGCACTGCCGTCTTTATCGAGGGTGCGGCAGACGATGCAGCTGGCCAGGTTGTCGGTCTTTACGGCGGCGCGCAGGGCCGGATCACTGGCGTCGAGCGGCAGCGGTGCGCCACTGCCTAGCTGCAGCGTGTAGTCGCGACAGATCGGTGAGTAGGCCGGGCCTGCCTCGTCGCTGCCGCCGAACACCACGGTGGACATGCTCATGCTGCCGGCCATGCTCAGGCGATAAAGCGGCATGGTGCGGAAGGCGCTGCCGTCGGGTTCGAGCGGCACCGGCCCCATGTCGATGTACGGCACGACGAGCTGGTTGTAAAAGCCAAGCTGCGTCGGAATACCTGGGGCGCCGGGGGTCCCCGGGACCAACAGCGGGTCGATGATCTGCAGCAGGCGGTACTCGCGCCGCACCTCGCGCAGATCCTGGCCGATGCGGTCCTGCACGGTATCGAGCCGCTTGATCGACTGGCAGGGCAGCGCCCCCGAGCCCGCGAGGTGAATGACCTCGACCACTGCGCTATACGCGCCGGTGCGGCCGCCGCGCCCGCTGTTGGTCATCAGCACCTCGGGGATGTCGGCGAAGATCGGGTACTGCCGATCGAGGCGAATCAGGTCGAGCCGGTCATCGAACGTGTAGTTTGGTGGGGCCGAGCAGCCGGTGTCGATCTGGTAGACCTTCTGCGCGCTATCGCGGGAGAGCGGCTGCCGCTTGCCCCCGTTGGTCCAAAACGGCGCCGAGGCCGGCGTGCCGGTGCTGACGGCGCGCGTGCTCTCGCTGCCCCGTGTGGTGGCCAGCACGGTGTACGGCGCAAAGTCCGCTACCCCACGCCCGCGGCCGACGGCGGGTAGCCGATCGAGCGTCTTTACGCCCAGCATGAAGTTGGCCGAGTAGACGATGCCGGCTAGGAACTCACCGTCGTCGGGATAGGGACTGCACGCCGAGAGGCCAGCTACCGCCAAGAGCCCGTACAGCGGCAGGCGGCGTGCGGACTGACCGGGGTCAGCCAGCGAGGCGGGAGTGGCCGACGGAGAACAAGATCGCAAGACCGTGCCTGACATTGGGGCGGAATATTCCTAAAGGACGGGCGGCCTTGGCAAGCGATAAAGACGGGCGAGTCAGCCCGCTGGGCGCGGAACGCCACTGCAGCACCAGCCGGACGGCGGCAAATGCAAGTGATTTGCATCTTTGGCCAGCTGGGCTTTCGGGCTGCGGCTACAGCGGATTGGTCACGAGCTCCTGTGGCTGACTGACCCGCACGTAAGTGCGCTGCTTGGCGTCGTGGACATAGAGTGGGCCGGTTCGAGCAAGGTCGATGCCGTCGTCGATTAGGGCCTGCTTCTTCACTTTCAGGGTCTCGGTCGTCGGCAGCTCGGACACGATGCGCAGGAAGCGCGGCTGGGCCGCGGCGATGAGGTGCTGCGCCACCAGCTCGAAGCAGGCGCGCGGATCGAGCTCGGCCCCGGGGCGCAGCACCAGCGCGGCCATGCCGGCTCGGCCTTCGTGGCCCGGCACGCGGACGCCGTACACGGCACACATCGCGACGGCGGGCAGCTGACTTAGGACGGCGGCCACCTGCTCGGTCGAGACGTTTTCCCCCTTCCAGCGGAAGGTATCGCCGACGCGATCGACGAACCAGTAGTCGCCGTCGGCGTCTTCGCGCAGCAGGTCGCCGCTTATAAACCAGGTATCGCCCGGCCGGCGCACATCGCGCAGGATCTTGGCCTGCGTCGCCCCTTCATCGGTATAGCCGTCGAAGCGCGATAGCGGGTTATTGGCCGCGATCTCGACGAGGAGCATGCCCGGCTGGCCGCTTAACGCGGGCACGATCAGGCCGCGCGCATCGCGGCGAAAGCTCTCGCCTATCGGGTCGTACTCGGCCAGCAGGGTATCGACCAGCCCGAAGGGAACGCGGCCGACCGAGCCGACTTTTTCGCCGGTCAGGTTGACCAGCAGGCCATTGCCCTCGGTGGCGCCATAGAACTCCAGCACGCTGACCGGGCCGCAGCGGACCAGGAGCTGGCGCCAGACGTCGGCCCGCATGCCGTTGCCGACAAACAGGCGCACGGCGTGCGACTTCTCAAGCGGCGAGGGCGGGGCCGAGACCAGATAGCGGCACAGCTCGCCGACATAGAAGACGACGGTGGCCCCGCTGCGACGAACATCGGGCCAGAAGCGGCGGCTGGAAAAGCGCGGGGCCAGCGCCAAGCGGCTGCCAGCGACGAGCGCTCCGCCGGCCGCCAGGATCAGGCCGGTGGCGTGGTGAAGCGGCAGGCAGCAGTACACGGTGTCGGTGGGCGTCAAGGCGCAGCCGGCGCTGGCTGCCGTGGCGGCAAACAGGAAGCGGCGGTTGGTGATGCGGGCTGCCTTGGGCTTGCCGGTCGTGCCCGAGGTGAACATCAGACAGGCGATGTCGGCGGCGCAGGCTGGGTTGCGCTTCAGCCCGGCGGGCCAGCTGCCGTCCAGGCTCTCTAGATCGATGTCCCCGGGCTGCGCGAGCTTGGGCGCGGTGGGGTCTGGGCGGCCTGTGCCCAGCAGCAGGCGGCGCAGGGGGCGTCGCTCTGCGCTCTTTGCCGTCGGCCCATCGGGCAGCAGCTCGGGATGGGCATGGCTCGGCGGGGCGACCAGCACATCCGCGACCCCAGTCACGCGCAGTGCATGAGCGAAGGCGGCACCGCGCAGCGCCGGGTTTAGCAGCACCGCCACGCCTCCCAAGCGGCTGATCGCGGCGAGCCCGGTCAGACAGTCGGGGTGGTTGTCCATCAGCAAGCCCACCGGCTGCCCGGGTCGCAGACCGGCGTGGTACAGCGCGGCGGCGATGTGGCTGACGCGAGCATTGGCCTCGGCGTAGCTGTAGGCGCGATCCTCCCACAGGAGCAGCGTCTGGTTCGGCAGGGCCCGCGCTTGTTCATCGAGCAGCCGCCCCAGCGACAGCGGCGCGCTGTCCCAGAAGCGAGCCAGCTCGGCGAGGTGCGGCACCTGCCAGCGACTCCAGCGCGCCGTGCCGCTGAGCGAGAGGCCAACCTTTCCTAGCTGCAGCCACAGCGCGCGGGCCATCGCCTGCACCACCGGCTTGAGCGCAGCGCCGGCTGGTCCCGGCTTGCTGATGGCGGTGCTGGTCTCGCTCATCAGCGCCGGCGTCTGCTGCTGCGCGAGAGCGCGCAGCCAGTCATCGACGCGTGGGAAGACCTCGCTGCGGGCCCGCGTGCCGACCACCAAGCCCAGGTGGCCGGTATCGACGACGACGCCGCGACAGGCTTCGTGGGGCAGCACCTTCTCAATGGCGCGGACGCTGCCTTCGCGCGCCACCTGATCGCGGGCACCGAGGAAGTACAGCACCGGCACCGTCAGATCGGACAGCGAGGCCGTGCGACCAGCGATCACCAGGCCGCCAGTCATCAGGCGATTGTGGACGACAAACTCCTCGACGAAGGCGCGCAGGGCCGGGCCCGGCCAGGGGATAAAGCCTTCGCCGCCCAGGAAGCGGCGGGCTGGCTCGATGCGCTTGAGCTCCTCTTCATCGTCGAGAAAGCGCAGCATCTCGGTGAAGTGCTTGAGCTCCTGCCGCGGGCTGATGATCTTAAACGCCAGGCTGCTCAGTCGGCCTGAGACCTGCGGCAGGCGCGCGGCTGAGCGGCGGATCGAGTCAGCCCCCGCCTGAAACATGTTCGACCAGATGCCGCGATGGACCCCGCCCGGCAGGTTGCTGAGGAAGTCGACCGGGCTGCCCATCGTGATCACCGATGCAACTCCTTTGCATCTACGGTAGGCCGCGGTCTGGTAGGCGAACATGCCGCCCTGCGAGTAGCCGATCAGATGGACGTCGGCGCCGCTGCGCGCCACCACTTCATCGATCGCCGAGCTGGTGGCCAGGATGTGATCGACGAGATCTTTTTCATAGATTGGCTCGTCGCTGCCCGCCTGCGGCGAGGGCTGGCCGGGGATGCCGAAGTCGACCAGCCAGACGTCGTGCCCGCGGCTGCACAGCCACAGCACCAGGCTCAGCTCGGGCGCGATGTCGTAGACCTCGGCCGTCACCATCAGCGGGGGCACGAGCAGCACCGTCGAGACGGCGGCGGCCGGCGCTGCCCCACCTGCGCCTCGGCTGGCCTCGCTGGGGGCTGGCGGCTGCGTCGGCTGGTAGTGACGCAGGCAGTACAGGTGATTGCTCTGCACCAGGTCGTAGTTGGTGCGGTAGGGCTGCGTGAAGCGGTTGCCGCTGACCAGCTTGGCGATGTTCACAAGGCCACTCTGGGCGCGACGGGCCCGCTGGCGCAGGCCGGGACCTCGGCTGGCAGCGGCGGTGGCGCGGGCGCTGCTTTCCTCAGGGAGCGACGGTGAGTCTGACTTGGGCATATCGGCCCAGCGTATCGCGGAGCGTAGGCGCTGACGAGGGCAGTCCGCGAGGCGGCGCCAGTCCGCAGCGCAGCGACGGCCGCCGCGATGGGCTGTGGTGTATAGTGTCGCCCCTCTGCTCTGGGAGGCGCCCATGTCCACGACCCTGGAAGTCCCTGTTCGCCGCCGCCATGTTCTCTCCGCGCTGTCGCTGTGCTGCCTGGGCTTTCTGCTCGCGGGCTCGGCCTGTGGCTCTGGTGGGTCAGCCGGCGACCGACCGCTGACGAGGAACCCGCCGGCCAGCCCGGCCTCGGCCAGCCTGACCCTGCTGCACGCTGTGCCCGATGTTGCGCAGCTCGATCTGTGGCTCGATGGCGAGCGCTGGGTCAGTGGCCTCGCGCAGCGGGGAGCCAGTCCGCTGGCCGCGCTGCCCGTCGGCAACCACAAGGTAGAGCTGCGGGACGCCGGCGCTGCGGCGAGCGAGCCGGCACTCTGGAGCGGCAACGTCTACGCCCAGGATGGGCAGCGCCTGCTCTTGACGGCGCTGGGCCGGGCTGCCGACGCCCAGGGCGGAGGCAAGCTCACGCGGCTTTTGGTCAGTGCCAGCAAGCTCAGCGACGCCCAGCCGGCCGGTCTGTCGCTGCGGGTGCTGCATGCAGCCCCGGCCCTGGCCAGCGTAGAGATCGCCAACACCAGCGGCCGCGATCCGATGCCGCTTGGCAGCCTGAGCTTCGGCGCGAGCACGCCGGCCGTCGAGCTCCCGCTGGCGCCGCCCGCCGGCCTGCTGCCGCTGCGCCTCAGCCTGCGCCAGAGCGGCGAGCCTTACGAGCTCGCCTCGCTGAGCCTGCCACCGTCGCTGCTTGGTGAGCTGCGCGGCCATCCCCAGACCCTGATCCTGCTCGGCGAGCTAGACCCCCTGGCCAGTGATGCCAGCGCCCTTTCCGCCCTGCTCCTCGACGAAAGCAGCGGGCTTCTGCGCGAGCTGGCGCTTGAGCCGAATGCGCTGGGTCCCAAGGCCAGCCTCTATGTGCTCAACGCCTCGCCAGATGCTGGCGCCATCGATCTGTTCTCGAAGGTCGGCGGGGCGCGGCTGGTCGGTGGGCTGGAGTATCGTCAGGCCACGTCGCTCCTCGAGCTGATCCCGACCACCTACCAGCTGGAGCTGCGGCCCGCCAGCCTGTCGCCAGTATGGCTGCAGGCCAAGCTGCGCCTCTGGCCCGGGATGCACTGGGTGCTGGTGCTGGGCGGGCGGCAGCAGGGCGGGCAGCCGACGCTGCGCTTGCAGGCGCTGCCGCGGGCTCGGGCGCTGCCGGATCAGACGCTGCGCCGCGCTGTGCATACCGTCGCCGATGCCGCTCGCGACTCACGCCTGACGCTGACTGTGGCCGGTGGGCCGAGCTTCGTCGATCCAGTCGGCCTGGGCGCTGCGACGCCGTATCGTCAGGGTGATCTGTCGGCGGGACCGCTGCGTATGACACTGGGCGGCGATAGCAAGCAGACCTGGGAGATCGAGCTGCCGCAGCTTGTCGTCGATGCGGCGGCGCGCGGCGTGCTGGCCCTGTACATCACAGGCACCCTGAGCGAGCCCCGCCTGCCGATCGCTGGACTGGCGATCATCGAGTCGAGTGCCACGGCCACCCAAGCGGCGCTGGCGCTGCCGCTTATGACCCGCCTGCTGCCGTCGCCGTAAGCGGCGGGGCTTTCGCTAGCAGCGCGCCCAGGCACAATAGACCCCATGGCTGATCGCGGTGCCCATCGAGCCCAGCGTCCGACGGGGGAGGACTCGCCCCTGTCCCACCCGCGGCGACCTCATCTGCGTCACCACACGGTCGTGGTTCCCGGCCTTGATCCGGCCCATGATGGGCTGCGGATCGGCCACCTAAGTGATCTGCACGTGGGGGTGCTGACCCATCACGGATTTATCCGTAATGCCGTCGAGCTAATCCAGGCCGAGCAGCCGGATCTGGTCGTTCTGACCGGCGACTTTGTCTGCTACAGCCAGCGCTTTGTCGGGCCCTTCGCCGACATCATCAGCGGCTTTACCGTGCCGACCATCGCGGTGCTGGGCAATCACGACTACTGGACCGATGGGCATGGCGTCACTGACGCGCTGACCCATCATCAGTACGAGGTGCTGCGCAACCAGCACACGCGACTGTGGCTGCGGCACGCGCCTCTGTCCATCGTGGGCATCGACGACGCAGCCACCGGCCAGGCCGATGCCGAGCGCGCCTTCCGCGGCGTTCATGGGCAGGACAGCCGCCTCATTCTGTCGCATGTGCCGTCGCAGGCCGACCGCGCCGCCAGCCATGGCCCGGGGCTGATCCTGTCGGGGCATACGCACGGCGGCCACATCGACATCCCGCGGCTGACCGAGCATCTGTTTCGCCGGCTGGGGGCGCCGTATCTTAAGGGCTTCTATCAAGTGGGGGAGGCCAAGCTCTACGTTAGCTGCGGTGTCGGCTCAAGCTCGGTGCCGATCCGCGCGGGCTCGCCGGCCGAGGTGGCGATCCTGACGCTGCGCTCGCCGGCCGTGGTGGGGTTAGATGGGCGCGGGGTGTAGGGCCGGGGTGTGCAGCAGCGCGCTCAGCGCCGCGAGCACGTAGGGCCGCGTCGCTGAGCCGGGCTGCGCGCTGAGGTCGCCGCTGGTCGCCAGCACCTGCTGCAGCGTCTCGCTGTCGCCAAAGCCGTAGGTGCAGTAGGCAAACTGACAGCCGGCCCGCTTGGCGGTCTGCCAGTCGATGGCGCTGTCGCCGACCAGCAGGCTGCGCGGGGCCGGGATGCCAAGGCGCTGGCAGTGGTGTTCGATCAGGCGCGGATCCGGCTTGCGCGCCCCGACATCGTCTTCGCCGAGCACGGCGGCTGCACTGTCGAAGTAGGGCAGCAGCCCGAAGTGCTCGACGATGCGGCGAGCCCAGGCGCCCGGCTTGTTGGTGGCGACGGCGAGCGGCAGGTGGTGCGTGGTCTTAAGCGCGTGCAGGGTCTCGGCCACGCCGGGATACATTCGGGTGTGGACGACCAGATGGTCGCTGTAATAGCGACGAAAGCGGCGCAGGACATCGTCGATATCGACGGCGCCGGGATCGCGGCCGGCGCGCTCCGCCGCTCGCCGCACCGCGCGCTCGATCAGGATGCGCTGGCCTTCGCCGATCATCTGCCGCACCGCCGCGACATCGTGCGGGGGCAGCCCGACCTCCTGCAGCGCGACGGCGACCGCGGCGCACAGATCAGGGGCCGAATCGACCAGCGTGCCGTCGAGATCGAAGATCACAAGCTCAAGGGAAGGAGGCGGAGAGGACGGGACCATGGCCGCTCACCTTAGCTGCTCTGCTTGCGCAAGGCGACGGCAGAAGTGGCAGATAGCGCGGGAACACAAATGCAAGTGACTTGCATTTAGCGCAGGATGGGAATGTCGCCGCCCCCACTGCTGTCAGCTGCGGCTGGGCCGGCGGCGGGCTTGCTCTTGCCTTTGCCATCGCGCGGCTTCTTGCGCCCGCCCTTGGCGGCGGCGGCCTTGCTGGCCTCGGCAGACTCGCCCCCAGGCGACGCAGCGGGCGCGGCCCCCGCTTCAGCAGTCGCCGGCAGTGGGACACCGGGGCCGGGACCCGGGGGAGCCGGCGCTGATGCTGGGGCCGCAGTGGCGGGGCTAGCGACTGCTGCAGCAGCGGGCGGTGTGATGGTCGCGACCGCGGTGGCGCTGACCGCCGGCTTGCGATGGCTGCGGCGGTAGACGCCAATGCCAACCAGGGATGAGCTGGCGATGACAAAGCCGACCACCGCCAGCACCACATGGCGCGAGCCTGCCGCCTTGCGCTTGACGGTCAGCCGACTGCGATGCAGCGAGCGCCAGTCGCCGGTCGATAGCTCGGGATCGAGCGCCAGGATCTGCTCCAGGCGAATGACCACCTGCGCCATGCTCGGTCGCTCGGTGGGCGTCTTGGCCAGCATCTCGTGCACCAGGGCGCAGACATCCTCGGGCAGCGCGGGCGACACCTCGCGCAGCGGCGGCGGCGGCTCCATGATGTGCTTGGTCATGATGACGCAAGCTGCCGGAGCCTCGAAGGGCAGCCGACCGGCGACTAGCTGGTACATGATCACGCCCAGCGCGTAGACGTCGATGCGATCATCGATCTGCTCTGCACCGCTGCACTGCTCGGGCGACATATAGACCGGCGTACCGAGCAGCTTGCCGACGGTGGTCAGGTGGCGCTCGACGTCGCCCTGGGCGTTCTGCAGATCCGGGCTGCCGAAGAACTTGGCGATGCCGAAGTCCAGCACCTTGACCCGCTCGCCGCCTGGCGCCTCTTGATCCGGCACCAGATACAGGTTGCCGGGCTTGAGGTCGCGGTGGGCGATGCCTTTTTCGTGCACCGCCTCCAGCGCCGAGCCGATCTGGCGCGAGATGCGCAGCGCTTCGTGCAGCGGCATGCGCTCGCTGCTCTTGCGCAGCCGGCTGATGCGCTCCTGCAGCGACTCGCCCTGCAGGAACTCCATGCTGATGTAGGCGGTGCCGTTCTCCATCACGCCGTGATCGAAGACGCGCACCAAGCCGGGGTGCTGCACGATGTTGACGGCGCGGGCCTCGTCGAAGAAGCGGGCAGTGTGGCGCGCGTCAGAGGACAGCTCTTCGTTGAGCGTCTTGATGGCGATGCGCTGGCCGATCGACTCATGCACCGCTTCGTAGACCGCGCCCATGCCGCCGCGGCCGATCTCGCGCAGCACGCGATACTTGCCGACCCGCTGTCCGACGAGGGTGGCGGTGGTGCCAGCGCTGGTGGGAATCGATACCGGAGCATCACCGGCAGACGGCGAGTGCGTCTGCGTCGAGCTCATCGATTCAAGTGCGT
The DNA here is from genome assembly GCA_964628555.1 of uncultured Myxococcales bacterium. GTDB lineage: Bacteria > Myxococcota_A > Polyangia > Palsa-1104 > JAEUJZ01 > JAEUJZ01. The sequence continues at coordinate 9,515 of CAZVMD010000247.1, forward strand.
CCTCGGTCACCACAGAGGACATGGCGGCTGCTCCCCCAAAAGCCTACTGCCATTATGGGGCGAAGCCTCGGCCGGGAGCTAGCAGCTTGATGGCGATCTGGCAGAGAGGGGCGAGCTAGAAGCGGAACTCGGGGCCGGCCCCGAGGTAAAAGCCGACGAGGCGCCAGCCGGTCTCCAGATGAATCAAGACGTTGCGGTGGGCGCGGAAGCGGAAGCCGAGCAGGGTGTTGAGGACCGGCACGACGCGACCGACGAACGGATAGGTATCGATGCGGCGATAGCAGGGGCTGAGCACGGTGTCCTTGGTGCTATCGCGCAGATCGGGCTCGCAGGCGTTGGACTCGAGGATGCGGCGGGTGTTCTCAGTGTAGGTTGGGATCTGACCGACCGGGCGGGGATAGCAGTTGTTGGGATCGTTGGCGTTCTGCAACGTGCAGCCAGAGTTGTTGGTGATCTGGTACATGTTGCCGAACACCACGCCGACGCCGAGGCCAGCACCGACCCGAATTTCCATCCACGAGGTCAGGTTCCAGTGGCCGATCAGCGAGGCATCTAGGCTCAGCGCGCTGAGCTTGTCGAAGACGACGTAGTGGGTCTTTTCGGCCGGGTCATTGCCCTTGCCGAGGAAGTTGCCAGCGTCGGCATTGAGCCAGGCAAACTCAAGCGAGGTGACGAGGTCGAGGTGCGTCCCCATGGCGCGATAGAGGTACTCCATGCCGATGCTCCAGCCGCCGTTGAGCTGGGTATGAGCGTCGAGAAACGCATCGAGCGACCAGCCCGGCACGGTCACCCAGCGGGCGCGCAGGGCCAGCGAGTGAACCGACAGGCCGTCATCCCCGCGCGGGGTGGCGGCCGGTGTCGCAGTGGGATCACTTGGGGCCGCCGGTCCGAGCGCGCTGCTGCCCTTGCCCGGCTCGGACAGCATCTGCGCCTGCGCCGAGCTCGCCAAGCCCAGGCTCAGCCCCAAGCACAGACCCAGGGCTCCCAGCAGCAGCGCGGCGCGTCCGGCCGAGCAGCGCCGGCCCAAGTCGTATCCAGCAAGCGAAGCACTGCTGTGGCGGGAGGAAGCGAGGCTGGTGCGCGATGTCATGCGGCCCTCTTAAGCAAGATTTTGGGCCGAACCTATCACGCGCTCGGGGCGAGGTGGGCAGCCTTTTGTACCCCCGCTTTTTGGCTGCACTTTCGGCTGCTGCTAGTCGCTCTTTTTCGATTCGCTCTTGCTGGCCTTGCCGCGGTCGGCAGCTAGCTGACGGCGATACTCGGCCAGCTCGGCGGCGCCCCGCTGGCCCATGTCATCGAGCTTGCGCTGCCAGATCTTCCGGTACGGCCGCAGCGTGCTCAGGATGTTGGTGATGACGGCCAGGTTGCGGAACCACTTGCTGTCGGCCGGCACGATGTGCCACGGCGCCCGCGGCGTCGAACAGCGACGAAGAACGTCTTCATAGGCGTCCTGGAAGTCGCGCCACTTTTCGCGCGTGCGCCAGTCGTTGACGTTGAGCTTCCAGGCCGTATTGGGATCTTTTTCGCGATCGAGGAGGCGCCGCTCCTGCTCGGCCTTGCTGATGTGCAGGAAGTACTTGAGCACGATGGTGTCGTGCTCGCACAAGAGCTCTTCGAAGTCGCGGATGTGGCCGTAGCGTTCCTTCCACAGCGACTCGGGCACCAGGTTGTTGACGCGCACCACCAGCACGTCTTCGTAGTGCGAGCGGTTGAACAGCG
>CAZVMD010000248.1:0-11233 GCA_964628555.1 uncultured Myxococcales bacterium
CCGGATCCGATCCCGGATCCGATTCAGATTCCAACGCTGCGGCAGCCGCGCCTGGCTTCGGCCGGCCGGCCCCCTCAGAGGCCGGTGAGCGCTATCACTTCTCGCCCGCCGTCTATCTGCTGATCGCGGTCATCTTCGGCGGAGTGGGTCTGGCCCTGGTGGGGGTGACGGTGCAGACGGTGCGGGAATGGCAGCTTGCGCCGCCTGCGCCGCGCCTGCTTTCGGTGGCAGAGGCGACGACACTTGCTGAGCCTGGACCTGCCGCCTGGATCGCTCTGTCTGATGCGCGGTGGCAGTGCGAGTGGCCGCTGCGCAAGCCCAGCTCATCGTATGTCTATGGTCGCGTTGCGGGACCGCGCGGCCAGCGGGTGATCGTGGCCCTGGCCGGCGGCGAGAGCAGCCCCTGCCCCGACGGGAAGGGCCCGCCTCTGATAGGACGACTGGAGCGGCGTGCGGTCGGTGATACGCTGCCTACCGGCGTGCTCTGGGCGGACCTTGCCAACGATCATCCCGACGGGCCGGCCTACCTCTTGTGGACCGACTGGAGCCCGCCGCGCGGCGTCGGCGACTTCCTGCTTTTCCTGTTTATCGTCGTGTTCACGCTGTTTTTCCTGGCCGGCGGCGGGCTCGCACTGTGGGCGCTGATCCGGGACTTTTTGGCCCTGCGGCGACCGCGCTCGCCACCGCTTTTGGGGGCCCGCTTCCGCCTGCCGCTTTCGACCGGCGCTTCGGCGCTGCAGTTCTTCAGCGTCAGCTATGGTGCGGTCCAGATCGTCGTGTTCGGCGGCCTGTTTTTCCTGAGCGTGATGCCGGACTGGCTCGGCGTGATCGTTGGGGTGCTAGCCGGCGTCTGGGTCCTGGCGACCTTCGGCGCCTTTGTCGAGGGCTGGAAGCGTCGCGCCAGCGACCTGGTGCTGGCCGCGGCGGCCTGCGAGATTCGCGGCGGGCCGCTGCATGGCACGCAGCATCGCTTCGCCGACCTTTCGCCCGGCTTCTGTGAGCTGCAGCAGCACACCCCCGGCAGCAGCGACGAGATCATCGAAGCACGTCTGACGCTGCGCATCCAAGGTGAGACCGCGGCGATCAGTCACGAGCCCAGCGAAGATCGCTCACTGCAGTCGATCGCGCAGACGCTGCAGGGCCTTGCCCAGCACCGCGAGGCTGACACCGCCGCGGCCCCGACCGGCAAGCCGCGCCTGGCGGTTGTGCACTGCCCAGGCTGCGGGGCTGCGGTGCCGCCGCGGCTGGTCGGCCGCTGTCCCTACTGCGATCAGGCGCTGGTGCTGCCCGAGCCGGTGCGCGCCCAGCTCCAGGCTCAGGCGGCGCATGACGTCGATCGGCGAGCCTGCGAGGGGCTCTTGCGTCGCGTGCTGCGTCAGCCGCCGGCCTTGCAGATCAACGCCACGCTGCTGCTGCTGCTGCCGCCACTTCTGCTGGGCTGGCCGGTGGCCGGCGCGATCTTCGACGAGTTCTACCAGGGACGCCAGCTGCTTCGGCCCTACCACGGTGTGGCTCTGGCACTGGCGGCGCTGTGCAGCAACCTGGCGCTGCAGTTTCTGCTGCGCGCGCAGGTCGCGGCGCGCTCGGCCGTGCGCGTGATCGCAACCCACTTTGCCGCCCAGCCGCCGTCCCGCCCCGGGGCGCCGCCCGACTGTCGCGCCTGCGCTGCGCCGCTTCCCGTCGAGCCAGGCCAGCTCTTGGTGCTGTGTGGCTACTGCCAGGCCGAGAACGTCACCGGCCTAAACCTGGTGCCCGTGGCCGCCGCGCAAGCCGAGCAGCTGGGCGAGCTCTCGCGTGTTCTGCGTGAGCGCCTGGCCACCCGACGGCGCTATCGCTGGCTGTCGCTTGTGGCCTTGGCCCTGCTGGGCGCGGCGGCGCTGGCGCTGTGGCCCGTACGCGGTGCGCTGCGGGCGCAGAAGGCTGCCGCGACCGCAACGAAGTCGAAGCCTTAGTGGCAGGCGAGGGGAGTGCCGCCGCAATCGGTGGTGCGCAGTGCCAAGAGTGGCAGAGGCGTCAGGCGAGGGGGGTCAGCGACGGGATGCGGCGAGAGGAATCGGCGCGCGGAGTCGGCGCGCGGAATCGGCGGGAAGAGGTGGGGGCCTAGTTGACCGGCTTGAGCACGAAGGGATACGAGACGATAACCACTCCACCCTGCGGCTTGCTGAACTGCCAGCGGCGGACCGCATCCGAGATGCAGCGCTCACCGTTGTGGTTGGCTAGCGTCGAGCTCTCGATGGCGCTGGTCATCACCTGGCCCATGCCGCCGATGGCGAACTTGACGACGACGCGGCCGTTGAGCGAGGCATCGCGGGTCAGCTCACGCTCGTAGCAGAACTTCACCTCGTTCATGTGCTGGCGGATAACGCGCCGGATCAGCTCCTTGTCCAGCGAGCCGATGACCTGCGGCTGACCCACCGACCACTCCGGCGCCTTGGCCCGGTGCTCGACGAGCTTGGCGACGCCCGGCTTGCCATAGCCCGGCTGACCGCCGTTGCGGCCGATGGTGCCGATGTTGCCTAGGCCGATGGTGCCATCGCCGCGGCCATCGGCTCCCGGCCCTGCCCCGACGATGCCCAGCCCGCCGTTGCCATAGGCATCCGCGTAGTCCGCTCCATCCAGACTGGCCATGGCATCGACCGCCTCGCGACCCAGGCCCGACTCGGCCTTCAGCACCGAGTTGAGCGCGGCCAAGGTGCCGCCCCGCAGGACGCCGAGCACGCCGGTATTGGCTGCCGCCGCTTGGGCCAGCGCCGCTTTCATCTTGGGATCCGGGTTGTTCTTCGGACCCTGCACGGCGTAGGCGGCGCGCGGACGAACCTGCGCTTCGGGCTTGCCCATCTTGCCGCTCGGCCCCTTGGCTGCTTTGCCCCCGGCCCGCTCGGCCTTCTGCGCGAGCTCTTTCTTCAGCCAGGGCGCCTGCTCATCCTGCTGCTCGGGCGGCTTGACCATGAAGCGCACCAGCTGATCGTTGCTGAACGAGTCAAGCGCCAGCGAGCGCGGATCCGGCGGTACGGCGAACATGATGCCCAACAGCGAGGCCGCACCGAGCAGCACGCCCGCCGTATACGACTGCGTCCGCCAGTCGAAGCGCAGCGGCGCCGGATAGTGACGCGGCCGCGCCACCGAACGCAGCAGGAAGGTGCAGCCCTCGTGCTGCAGGCGCAGCTGACCGCCCTCCGGCAGGTTCAGGGCAAACGCTCCCTGCACGTCGCTCACTGGCTGCGCCGTGTGGCTCTCGCGCAGCTCATGCAGGGTCGTGCTCTTGCCTTGCGCCTGCAGCTCACCCTGCATGCCCTCGGTGAACACCGCCTCGTAGCCGGTGCCGTTCGAGCGCAGGATGGGGAAGCGAACCAGCGGCAGCCGCTCCGCCGCGACATGGAACGTGGCCTGGGCATCCGAGCCGATGGTGAACTCGTTGTCCCGCCGCTCGGAAGAGGCGCGATGCAGACCAAAAAGGAGTGCGCCCAGACCACAAAAAAGGAGTCCGCCGGCGGCCGCGTCGCGAGCGTGTCCCGCTGCCTGCCGCGCCGTGGCGCGCAGCGTCGGCGCTCCGGCTTCCTGCGCCGCCTTTTCGGCGACCACATGCGAGTAGCTTTCGGCGAACAGCCCGCCCAGGCCTAGGAAGGCGACGGCGGCGCTGCCCAGCAGGCCCTGCGTCAGCCGGCTCAGGCGGCCGGCCTTGGGATTTTCAAAGTGGCGGACGGCCATCACCGCGTCGTCGAACACGGCGGCGACTTCGATGGCCTTGGCGCCATCCTGCGCTTCCACTTGCTCTGTGACTTGCACTGGGACCGGTGGAGCCGACACCACCGTGCGAACGGAGTCCGTGATTCCGAAGCTGCTCTCGATTCCCTTCTCAGCGGTATTCAGCGTGGTCATGGTGTCCTCCCGACCGGGTGTCTTGGTTCATCACCACGGTCATGGCTAAGGACAGCCGGGGGCGGGCTTGGTTCCGAACTATTTTTGAAATAGGAACAGGCCGAAAACCGTCGCTGAATCGCGATCTTGCAGCACCCAGAGCACCAGAAATTTTTCTGGGAACTTCTGGCCACAGCCGGTGACTAAGTCCGCCCTTTCTTGCCCCGCCAGCCGCTAAAATTCCGGCCAGATTCCTATTTGTTCGGCAGGGCGACCGGACCTAGATATGGCTCGGGATCGCGGCGCTTGTAGTAGGCACCGGTAGCGCGCTTTTCGGCCAAAGACGTGAATTCGTAGCGATATCGCGTGGCGCGAATCTGCTGCGGCTTGCGGCCATAGAAGGGATCGTGATCGAGCAGCCACAGCACATCGGGCGAGCCCTGCAGCAGCCGGATGCACAGCGCATCGACCCAGCCACCGCGACGGTACGGCCGCAGCGCGGCAAACCACAGCTGCCAGTCCAGGCGCGGCTGATGCGGTGCATTGAAGCGCGGTCGCCGCGTTAGCTCGCCAGGCTTGTACTTGAATTCATAGGGCAGCCAGTTCTGGCCATCGGCCGTGCCTTCGAGGACGATCTCTGGCCGCTCGCGGGTCATGACGGCGAACAGGCCATAGCGATTGGCGGCGTGGATCACCGACGAGTATTCGAGGGCTCGCAGGGCACTTCCGGGCAGCCGCTCTTCGGGCAGGAACAGCAGTGCCGCCTGGGTCAGCGACAGCGGCAACAGCACAGCGCAGAGCAGCCCGCGGGCGATGGCTGCAGCCCGGCTCGGCTGGGGCGGATGTTCGGCGACCGGCGCGGTCTTCGCGTCGCTGTGATGCGGCTCGGCGAGGGGCTCGGCGGGCGGCTTGGCGCGCGGCTGCACGGCCTGCCACAGGCGCGCTGGCAGCAGGCGGCGCAGCCAGGCATCGGGCAGGAACGGCAGCACCAGCACCGCCGAAAGAACGTTGAAGAAGCCATAGTTGCCCGTCGCTGCAATCGCGACCTGCAGGAGGACGAGGAGGAGCGCCGCCGCACGTCGCCCGACCCAGCGCGGCAGCAGCAGAAACGGCACGATAAGCTCGATGAAGAACATCATCGCCGTCGCTGCTTTCTTGAGTCCGGCCGGCAGCTGATGCGCGTAGTAGGCCAGGGGCGAGGGCAGCGGCTGGGTGAAGAAGTGAAAGTCGAGCGCGCTGAGATCGCGCCACACCGCATCACCCGAGGCCAGCTTGGCCCAGCCGGCCGAAAACATGAAGCGCAGGAGCAGCCAGCCCAGCAGCCAGCCAGCCACCGGGATCGGCGGGCGAAGCTGCGGCCGAAGCTGCGGGCGGTACAGCACCAGGGGCAGCGACCACAGCGCCGTCTCCAGCAAGAGCGAGTCCCACTGAAAGGACATAAACTCGCGGCCCACGCTGACCAGTGACAGGTAGCAGAGCCAGGCCAGGCTCAGGCTCACTAGCTCGGCGATGCCCAGGGTCAAAAAGAGCGCCGCGATAAGTCCCAGTGTGGCGACTAGCTGCAGCGCATGGTCGCTGGCCCCTAGCCAGAACAGCGTCGGCAGCAGGAAGAAGCGCTCGCTGCCCACTTGGTTGGCTACGGCGCGCAGAAAGGGGGCTGCCGGCAGGATGCCGCGCGATCCCAGCAAGCCCAGAAGCTGCGGCCAGAGCGAGACGAAGGCGAACAGAAAGCTGAGTCCCAGGCCGCGCAGAAACAGCCACTGCCCAAGCGCGCCCTCGGCCAGGGAAGCTGGCTGGCCCGCGCTGCCGGGGACGGGTGCGGCCGGAAAGAGCGGGCGCCCAGCGGCGGCCATGCCTCGTCGCAGAGTTGCCCACATCCTGGCTGTGAGGGCGGAATCCATCGTCGCTGCCTCCCCCGCCGCAGGCGGGCGACACTGGGCTCAGCCTAGCGCAAGCAGCCACCCACTTAGGGGCGAAAATCGGCGATACTGATCACAATGGACCGAAGAGCCTTCTTAAGCGGCGTGCTTACGGCAATGGGCGGAAGTGCCCTCATCCCGCTCGCCGATCTCGACTCGCAAGCTGAGGCGGCGCGCAAGACGTTCTGCGGCCCCGACAAGAAGCGCAAGACCAATGTCTGCACGGTGCGCTTGCTCGGCTCGGTGCCGTTCTTCAAGGCCAAGAGCGCGGATCCGGGCCAGTGCTGGCTGGCCTGTCTGCAGATGGCGAGCAAGTTCCACGGCTATGCGGTGCCGCTGCCCAACCTGCTGCGCGACCTCTACGACAACAAGCTGAGCAAGACCCCGTGGCTCGATCTTTCGATCAACAGCAAGCCGGTGCACGACGAGAAGAACCGGCCGGTGCAGCTAGCGCTGGAGACGCTGCAGGTGCGGGCAGCCGAGGCGGCTGAGCTCTTGTCAGAGAACAACCCGCTGATTATCGGCAGCATGGGGCATCCAGTGCTGCTGACCAGCATGACCTATACCGGGGATCTGCTTGGCGGCATGACCCTGATCGATGCCACGGTCCTCGATCCTGCGCCGGGCAAGGGCACTCGCGTGGTCAGCTCGCCCGACTGGATCAACGTGAGCTTTGCCACCCGCGTCAGCGTCAAAAAAGCCAGCGCCAAGAGCTAATCGACCTCCCCTGACCGGCTCCACAGCGGCTCGCCGGAATATCTGTTGTCGACGAGAACTGCGCTGGATAAGATCTCCGTTGGGAAGCTAGGCATGGAATCCAGCATCGGGCCATATCGACTGCTCCGAAAGATCAGCCGCGGCGGCATGGGCTCGGTGTACGAAGCGATCCACACGACCATTGAGCGGCGGGTGGCGATCAAGGTCCTCGACGCTGCGAGCGCTCGCAGTGGCGACCTGACGACGCGATTTCTCAACGAAGCGCGGGCCGTCAACCGGGTGAACGATCCTGGCCTGGTGCAGATGTTCGATCACGGCCTACTGCGCGATGGCCGCGCCTACATCGTGATGGAGTATCTAGAGGGCGAGACGCTGAGCCGCCGCCTGCGCCGCCTGCATCGGCGGATGCCGCTGGCCGACATCCTGCGCTTCCTGCGGCAGACCGCCGAGACGCTGACTGCGACGCACGAAAAAGGAATCATCCACCGCGACCTTAAGCCCGACAACATCATGCTGGTGCGCGATCCGGCGGTGGCCGGCGGTGAGCGGACCAAGGTCCTCGACTTTGGTATCGCCAAGCTGCGCGAGAGCGTGCCGACCAAGGGCAGCAACACGCACAAGGATCTGCTGATGGGGACGCCCTCGTATATGTCCCCGGAGCAGTGTCGTGGGGCTGGCGGCGTCGATGAGAAGACCGATGTCTATTCGCTGGGCGTGGTGCTCTATCGCGCGCTGGCTGGCCGGCCGCCGTTTGTCGCTGCTGGGGCCGGTGACACCATGGCCCAGCACATCTATCAGGAGCCGCCGGCGCTCGCTGAGAAGTGCCCCTGGCTGCCCGCCAGCTTGACGTCGTTTGTGCATCTCCTGCTGAGCAAGGAGCCGAGCCAGCGGCCAAGCATGGCCGAGGTGGCGGCGAGGCTGGCGGGGCTGGGAAGTGAGCTTGCCGACTTTGTGCCGCCGTCTGCGGTCGCTGAGTCTTCGCAGAGCGGTGTGCGGCCGGCCGAGGACAGCAGCGACGAGCTGTCGGGACCACACCAGACTGCCGAGGGCGACCACGACAGCGACGGCGGCGGAGAGCATGACGAGGACGAGGTGCTGGAGACCATCGCGGTCAGCGAGAGCGCGCAGTCGCTGCATCCCCCGGGGAGCGCCATCGCGCTGAGTGCCCGGTCGCAGAGCGCGCCGTCCCTGCTTGGCTGGTCGATCTCGGATACCGGCCAGGGCACGCTGCCCGCCCGGTCTGCTTCGCGCTGGCTCTGGCCCAGCGCAGTGCTCGCGCTGCTGCTGCTCGGCGGGGGACTGTGGGGTCTGCGCTCGGCGGGGCGGTCGCGTCAGCCGACCGACAGTCCTGGCCAGCTCGGTCTCTCGGCGAAGGGCACAACCGGTGCGGCCGTCACGGTGACTCAGGCTCCTGCAGCACCGGCGACCCCTGCCGCGGTGGCGGCAAGCCACATCACCTGGACTATCGAGACCGCACCCGCCGGCGCCGAGATCGTCCGCGTGTCAGACGGCCAAGTCCTGGGCCAGACGCCCTGGCACACCGAGCTTCCGGCCGGCCAGGGGGTCGAGGAGGTTCGCCTGCGTCTCGCCGGTCACTTCGAGCGCCTGCTCGGCTTGCCGCGCCACGCAAGCTCCCAGAGCAGCCTGACCCTGATGCCGATTGCGTCGGGCCCGGCGGGAAAATCCTCTGAGCCGAAGAGCCAGGGGCCCAGCAAGAACAGCAGCAAGAACCCCAAGAGAGGCCATGTCAAAATCGTACTCGAGGACTAGCTCGGCGCCTGCCGCTCGGTGGCTGCTGGCCCTGGCCGGTCTGATTGGGCTCTTGGCCGCACCGGTCGCCGCCAAGACCAAGCCAGAGGCCGCAGCGACGGCGGCCGATGAGGAGAGCAACGATCCCTGTCTGCTCGATGGGCTGTGCCGGGCCCACTATCTGCGGGCGCGCACGCTGTCGAAAGACGGCAACTTCGACGGCGCGCTCTCTGCCTATGAGGCCGCCTATCGTCGCCGTCCGTCACCGTGGCTGCTGATCAGCATCGGTCGAACGCTGCACAAGCTCGGTCGCCCAGCCGAGGCCATCCAGCAGTACGAGCGCTATCGCCAAGAGGACAAGAGCCCGAATCCGACGCGACTTGAGCGCGTCGAGGAATACACCAAGCAGGCGCAGGCCGACCTGGCGGCGGCCCCCAAGCCCACGCCGCCATCCCCAGCCTCGCCGGCGGCTCCTGTCGATCCGTCGGCCGGATCGCCTCCCCCTGGCCAGCCCGTCGCTGCGCCGGACAGCGGCAAGGGCTCACCTGGGCCCAGCGAGCCACCCAGCCCGGGAGGCAAGCCTGCCGCCGCGACCAGCCCGCCGCCGGAGACCCTAGTGGATCCGCCTGCCGCTCGCGCGACAGCGACGGCCGATCCGGCTAGTCCGCCCGCCCCGCGTCCGCCCTCGCGTCTGCGCTGGAGTGGGCTGTGGATTGGCCTGGGGGTCACCGGGGGTCTGTTGCTGGTCGGCGGGGCTCTGGGCATTGCCGCGCAGGTCAGCTCGGCACAGCTTCGCGGCACGACCTACGTCGGCAACAGCCCCAGCGGCGATATCGTCGCGCTGCAGGAGCGGACGCGCGGCCTTTCGATCAGCGCCGACACCTTCTTTGCCGCCACCGCGGTCTCGCTGGGGGTCACCTTGGCCCTGACCCTGGCCCGCAAGCCAGTGGCCGAGCGTCCCCCCGCCCGGCCGCTGCCAGGCCTGGAAGATCTGGGGCCGCCGCCCACCGCTGCATCGAAGTCCGCCGCCAGCGTCGAGCCCAAGTCGCCGCCGTCGCCGAGCCCCAAGAGTGAAGCCAGCCCGCCGCCGGCGTCCAGCCCAGCCACCGCCGCGCCAACGGCAGCCCCGACCACCGCGCCGATCCCAGCGCCCGCCGCCGCCCCGCCGGTGCCGCCCGCGCCAGCCCCGACCGGCGAGGTCGCCCCTCCGCCGGCCGCGACGACTACTGCGGCTCCGCCCTCCGGCGGCAGCGCACCCAGCCCGGCCGCGGCCTCGCCGGCCCCCGCGCCGCCGGCCAGCCCAGCCGCGGCCAGTCCGGCCATGTTCCCAAGTCCGCCATCGGCCCCCGGTACCCGATAGCCCGCACAGGCCCGTCGGGGCCCCGGGGCAGGAGTCGACCTATGCCGCGTAACTGCCTCAGCCCGTCCGCCGCCTCGCGCTCTGCTTCCGCCCGCTCCTCGGCCTGCCGTCGGGGCGGGGTCTGGCTGTTCCTGCTCGCCCTGCTGACCAGCGACGGCTGCAGCGTGACCGCCAAGACCGACGTCGCCGGCGGCCTCGGCAGCCCCTGTCAGAGCGACGACCAGTGTCAGGCGTCAAAGTGCACCTTCCCCAGCAGCGACACCAAGGCGACCGGCGGTATCTGCGCCACCGCATGCGCGGCCGACGCCGACTGCCCCGCGGGCACGCTGTGCGCAAAGTCGCTCTGTCAGGTCCCGCTCACCGTCGGTGTGGCGCTGACCGGCAACGTCACCGAGCTGGAGGGCTGGACCTTCGCCCACGTCCAGGGGCTGGATCAGGCGGCCAGCGACCTCGGCTACGTCAAGCTGGATAAACGCTTTGGCCTAATCCCAGGAAATGTCCTGGAAGACATCAAAAATATCGCCAAAAATAATCAAATAATTATCGGAAATACTGTTGACTATATTCCCGATTTTCAGCGCGCCGCACAAGAGATCCCGACGCGCAACTTCGTCTGTATTGATGACGGTGTCTACATGACTGGTACCGCCAACTTTACGACCTACTGGATCCACCGCGCTCAGGCCTGGTACGCGGCGGGGAAGGTCGCCGCCAATATCGCCAAAGACCGCCTGGGCGTCATCAGCGCGTTTATTAACCCCGAGACGGTATTCGATGTAAACGCATTTACGCTTGGCGCGCGAACTGTAAAGCCCAATATCGTCGTGGAAGTGCGGCACATGGGCTTCTGGTTTGATATCAACGATACGCCGACCTATTCATATACACATACGAATGGCATGACGCGGCAATACTTCCGCGAGGAATACCTGGCGGCGCTGATGATCGACTCGGGCTGCGAGGTCATCGCCCATATCGGCAACACCCAGCGCACCGTGCGCCTGATCGAGCGGCTGCGCGGCCTCGGGCTGGCCAAGAGCGATCAGTACTCGTTCGCCAACGACAACCAGAAGGGCTACCTCGACGGCACCGGCAACCCCATCCCGTCCTGCGTCGGCTCGATCTACGAAAACTGGCAGCCGCTGTACCGCGACCTATTCGACGCCGTCCACCGCGGCACCTTCAACCCCTACAAGTCGCTCGACTACGACATCGACGACACCGACAACAGCCCGACCGGCGTGTCGATCAACCCGGCCGGCCCCGGCGACAGCATCGCCGCTCGCAAGATCGTCCAGGACCTGGCCCGGGCGCGCAATCCCTCCGCCCGTCAGCGCGTGCTGCAGGGCCCCTACGCCACAAACGGCCAGCGCGACCGCGACCGCGACGGCATCCCCGACGCCGTGCAGCAGGTCAGCCTCGGTGAGCTCATCGAAGTCGCCGAGGCCAGCAAGATGTGCTGGTACGTCGCCGGCGTCGTCGAAAAGACCACCCTCTCCGATCCCAAGTCCGCCGACCGCCCCGCCCTCGTCCCCGGCGGCCTCGTCCCCGGCGCCACCCAGCCCGGCTCCCGCGTCGCCTACCCCGCCGACGACACCCTCGTCATCCCCCCCGGCCTCAGCACGCAGTG
>CAZVMD010000249.1:0-10999 GCA_964628555.1 uncultured Myxococcales bacterium
GCGGCCGGGTCGTCCGCAAAAAAGGTCTCTGGTCGGCCCTCGCCTCGGACTTCCGCAGAAATTTCGAGATGTGACCAAGTGAAAGGCGCTAACTGGGGGATCGAGCTCACCGCAATACCGGCTCAAAAGCTGACGATATGCACCGGCAGCATGCGCTCGGCCTCTTGCGAGGCCTGGACGGCAACAAAGGCACCACCGACGGCAGCCGCCGTAAGTCCGCCGGCCAGTACGCCAAGCAGCGGCCACAGCCAGGAGCGCCCGCCCGAGACCGAGAGGCTGCTCGTCGCCGTATTCGCATTGTTATTATTGTTATTGTTTATATTATTATTTCCATTCTCAATCCCGATCAACGGCACGGTACTCCGAAAGTAATCTGGTAAATCGATCTGGCGCGGATTATTTAAATACTTTCTACCAGGGGCACCATTCCCGGCTCTGGCGCCCCTTAGAGGCACCTTGGCAGCCTCCACCTCAGCAATGAAGCCCTGAATTATGTTGCGCAGCTCTACGTCTTCTTGCGCCCTTTCCGCTGCTGTCTTATAAGCATCTAGAGCCTCTGCGTGGCGCCCTAGATGATAAAGCGATCGGCCAATATTCGCGAGAATCCTTGGCTGCGGCGTGTATTTATAGGCTATTTGGAACTCACTCAAGGCCTCCGCTGAGCGCAGCTTGTCAGCAAATCGAAGGGCTTGCTGAAAATGCGCCCAGCACGCTGGCAGTTTCTCGCATTTCAGGTCTGATTCCGCTCTACCTGGGCTACCCCAAAGCATAAGGAAGCTGGCGACCGCGAGCTGTAACTTATATTGATAGAACCTTGTCGAGAGCATGCGATGATTCTCCATACGCCCGCCGTCGGCTAAGGCGACATCAGGCGGGCACTGCCTGCGGGGCAGGCGTCGAGCTTGCGCTTATTCACAACCACGCATCGGGCAGCGATGCGGCCGATATTATGGATGCACAGGCAGCTTGATCGGACAGTCTTGGGCAAATTGCGCGTCGGCCTGTGCGGCGGGGCGGAGATTAATCATTAATCGTGGTCGCTGTGTATTAGATATAGTTAATTGACTATCTGAAAATCCAAACTTTCGTACGCAGATAGTACGCGGCAGCGCCACATGCGGCGGAACGCTCCAGGGAGTATAGCCAGCCACCTCGCCATCGATGATCACTTCCGAGCCGGCCGGATTCGTTTCAATAATAAGCAGGCTAGAGTCAGCCCGGGACGCTGGGTTATGCCAATTGACTACGAGCCCGATGCTGCCTGCCAGCGCGATTCCGCATAGTGTTAGAAACCCGATGCGCTGGGGACGGGGAGATTTTTGCCTAGGAACCGGTCCCTTCTCGCGGGGGCCAGGTTCGAGGCAGCGCAGGATCGCCTCTGGATCGCTCACCTGCAGTAGCAAGTTCATTTTGGTAACGCGATCCATGCCGTTCGAGAAGCGGTTATAGACCTGTGGAAAGTAATCTAGGCAGAAGGCATCCAGCTCGGCGTCGGTTTGCAGCCGCTGCAGCAGACATTGGCGAATTTCCCGGAGGGTGAGCATCGCGTGCATACCTGTGCTGTGCCCCCAGAAGCGATGTCCTCGCAGAGGGATAGGAAGCACCAGCTTATGAACACAAAATCACGCCTAAAATCGGCGGGCAAATTTTTTCCCGCTCGATCCGCGCTGGGCGAATTGCGACTTAGGAAGCCGCCAGAAGCGGTGCGGGGAGCAGGCCGGCGACGGGAGGGGCGGCGGGGAGAGCCTGGGGCGGCGGCGGGCCGGGGGGCAGGGCGGGGGTGCAGGGGATGCCGTGCCACTTGCTGCCGCTGGCCAGGGACTCGCCCTTCATCAGCAGCGACAGCGGGCCGAGCACGGCGCCCTCGGCTAGCTGCGAGTCGTAGAGCACGACGGCCATGTTGCCGACGGCGCAGCGGTCGCCGATGTGCAGGTAGGAGGACTTCATGACGCGGTCTTCGAACAGGTGGTTTTGGATCACGGCGCCGAAGTTGAGCGCGGCGTAGTCGCCGACCTGCACCAGATCGAACTCGGAAAACAGCGTCGTCTCGATGTAGCAGCCGCGGCCGATGCGGCAGCCGAGCAGGCGCAGGAAGAAGGCGATAAACGGCGTGCCCAAAAACGGCGCGATGGCCGGCGCCATCACCGACTCGTAGGCGCCGTTGACTAGCTCGTTGAGCCAGACGTACGGCGACCACAGCGGCTTGATGATGGGCCGGAAGCGACCCATGATCGCCCACTTCAGCGCGACGACAATCAGCGTCGCCAAGAGCGCCAGGCCCAGCGTGATCAGCGGCGCCAGCGCGCACAGCCCGACCAGGCCATAGCGGACGTAAGCGGCGTTCATGGCCAAGAGGCCCGCGATGCCGCTGGCCAGGCCGATGTAGCTGGGAATCAGGATGCGCAGGCCGTCGATCAGCGCGCGCTGGGCGTACAGCTTGGCGGTCGGCTTGAAGGTCAGACTCTCGTCGAAGTTGCCGACCACCGGCCGCCGCGGCAGGGCAAAGGCCGGCGAGCCTAGCCACTCGCTGCCGTCGGGCGTGCTCTCGCCTTTTGCGCCGGGGGTGACGGGCGGGATGGAGTTTACGCCCAGCAGACAGCGGTCGCCGAGGCCACAGCCGGTCGGCAGGATGGCGCTGTTGCCGACGAAGCTGCGGCGGCCGATGCGGTTCTTGCCGACCTCGAAGCGGCCGCGGAACAGCCGCTTGCCACCGACGATCGAGCCGTCGGCAAAGAAGCTCTCGCCGGCGATCTCGCAGAGCTCGGGGGCGAAGTACCAGATCGATGAGAGCTCGGCCCGCGGCCCAATCTTGGCGCCGAGCAGGCGCAGGTAAGGCGGCAGGTACAGCGTGGTGTAAAGCGGCAGCAGCACCGCCCGACTGCTGCGCATGATGCCGTCGGAGAGCCACTTGCGCAGGTACAGCGGACTGTGCACCGGATACAGGCCCGGCTGCATGCGCGGCAGCACCAGCTTTTTGAGCAGCGCGATGTAGCCGCAGGCAATCACCACGCCCAGCGGGCCAGCCGAAAAGAGCCACAGGCCGATGCCCAGGGCCGGCGTGTCGCGCAGCCACAGCCAGGCCGCCCACAGCGACGCCGCGACCGGCAGAAAAGGAATCAGCGAAAACAGCGCCAGGACCTCGACCAAGAGCAGGTGCAAAAAGCCGTACAGATAGGGCCGGCGGCGCGTCTCGGGACCGATGGCGTCGGCCGAGATGTGCACTGCCCCCGGGCCAGCCGGAGCGCCGCGAAAGGACTCGCCCGCCGGGATGTGGTGGCCATCCGGCAGCAGTGACTGATCGTCGAGCCGCGCGTGATCGCCGAGCGCGGTATGCAGGCCCAGGCAGGCGTGGTTGCCGACAAAGCAGTAGCTGCCGATGCGCACCGGGCCGATGTGGATCCGCCCGCCCTCGACGCGATAGCCCAAGAGCTGGGTGTCGGCGCCGATGCTGGTGTCGTCGCCCACTTCGATCAGATCCCAGGCCCCGAACAGCGCCGTATCGAACGTGCAGCCGCGGCCGATGCGCGCGCCCAGCAGGCGCAGAAACACCGGCAGAAGCGGCGTGCCGACCAGCCCCCCGGCCCCGCTTAAGGCCATCAGCCGACCGACCAGCCACAGGCGGAAGTGATACGCACCCCACAGCGGATAGCTGCCGGCCCGATAGCGACCGATGACCAGCCACTTGGCGGCGATGGCAATCGCCATGAACACCGGCCAGCTCAGCGCGCTCAGCCCCAGCATCACGGCCAGCAGGCGGCCCGTCGACACCTCACCGAACAGCCAGCCGCGCGCGAACAGAAAGAAGACGACAAACGGCAGCGCGACCACGCCGTAGATCAAATAGGTTGCGGCCAGCTGCAGCAGGCCGGTCGTCGTGCGTCGCCAGGCAGACTGCACGGCGAAGTCCGCCAGGCTGGAGTCGGCCAGAGGCTGCGAAGCGGCGCTCGCTGGGTCTGTCTCGCCGCTTGTCGACTCGGGCGCGGTCAGCAGCTGCGGCGCCAGATAGGCGGCCAGCTTGCGCACCGTCGGATAGGCGTAGGCATCGCGCACCGTCACGCCGCGCGGCAGGCGACCGGCCAGCTCGGCGCGCAGCTTTGTCACCATCTGCGCCGCGATCAGCGAGTGGCCGCCCAGGTCATGGAAGAAGTCGTCTTCGACCGAGACCTGCGGCACGCCGAACACCCGCGCGAACACCGCCGCCACCACGCCCTCTAGCTCGCCCTCGGGCGCGACCAGCGTGGCGTGTACGCGCAGCAGCGGCAGCACCGGGGCCGGCAGGCGAGCCCGATCGACCTTGCCGCTCGGCAACAGCGGCAGCTCCGGCAGCACGTCGAGGTGGCCGGGGATCATGTAGGGCGGCAGCGCGGCCTCAAGCTGCGCCAGGACCGCACCGCGATCGAGCTCGGTCGCCGCTTGCCCGTCGCGCAAAAGGACATAGGCCGCCAGCTCCTGCAGCCCCTGCCGGCTGTGCAGCTTGACGCTGGCCGAGCGGATCTGCGGATGCTGCAGCAGCACCGACTCGATCTCGGCAAGCTCGACGCGATAGCCGCGGATCTTGACCTGGCTGTCGATGCGACCAAAAAACTCCAGGCTGCCGGCCTGGCCCCAGCGCACCAGATCGCCGGTGCGGTACAGGCGCAGCGGCCCCGACTCGGCTGGCCTAAGCCCGCTGCGCTCGACGAAGCGCTCGTCGGTGAGGTCGGGCCGACGGAAGTAGCCGCGGGCCAGCGTCGGCCCGGCGATGTAAAGCTCACCCTTTTCCCCGGCCGCTACTTCACGCCCGGCCTCGTCGAGGATGTACAGGTCATAGCCCGGCAGCGGCTGGCCGATGGTCACCGGCTGCCCCGGCTGACACTCGGCGCAGGTGGTGTTGACCGTGGCCTCGGTCGGGCCATAGACGTTGAGCATGCGCAGGCCCGGCCGTACCCAGCGGCTGACCAGCTCAGGCGGGCAGACCTCGCCGCTGACCACCAGGGTGCGCAGGCTGGCAATGCCGCGATGCAGGGTCGAAAGCAGGGTCGGCACCGTCGATAGATAGGTCACGCCCTGGTCGCTAAGCAGCTGCGCCAGCTCATCGCCGAAGCGCGGCGTCCCCGGCCCCCCGACCACCAGCGCCGAGCCGTTCGAGAACGCCATCCAGATCTCTTCCACCGAGCCATCGAAGCCCAGCGAGAAGCCTTGATAGACGCGGTCGTCCGGCCCCGTCGCGCAGACCTCGTTGAAGGCGAGCGCGAAGCGGTAGACGTGGCGGTGCTCGGCCATCACCCCCTTGGGCTTGCCCGTCGTGCCCGAGGTGTAGATGAGGTAGCACAGGTCGCTCGGCAAGAGCCCGGTCTCGCGGCGCAGGAGCCGGCTCGGGCTGTGGCTGGCGATGGCTTCGGCCTCGCGTCCCATGTCGATGAGCGGGCCGCTATAGAACTCGCTGACCCGCGTCGCCAGCCCGCCGGCACTTAGCACCGCCACCGCCTCGGTCTCTTCGAGGATCAGGCGGATGCGGTCGCTGGGATAGGCCGGATCGATCGGCACATAGGCCGCGCCCGCCTTCAAGCAGCCGAGGATGGCGACGATCGCCGCCGCCGAGCGCTCGATGAACAGGCCGACGAAGCTGCCGGCCCGCACCCCGTGCAGGCGCAGATGGTGGGCCAGGCGATTGGCCGCCGCCTCTAGCTCGGCGTACGACAGGCTGCCCTCCGGCCCGATCAGCGCCGTCGCCGTCGGCTGCGCATCGACCTGTGCCTCGAATAGCTCATGCAGACACCCCGCTTCCTGCGTGCGCAGGTCGGCATAGCGCGGCGGTCGATTTAGCAGTCCCTCTGGCCCGTAGGCAGGCGAGGACACAACGCAGACAGGCTCCTTTTGCATGCTCTTTTCCCAGTAGAAGCAAAGAGCCCACAACCTGGCGAAACGGCTCACCCCGCCCCACTAATTCTGCGACGGAGGAATGGGCAGAGAGCCACTCAATTCGCTGGGTCATTGAGTGGTCCAAACGGCGCGCCCAGCCTGCGCCGACTCTGGGCCGGCCGAGCTGTCACTTTGATTTAATCATAAAGCATTTAACTAATTATTAATGTTTCGTGCGCAAAAGCTCTATCCATCAATGAATCTCTCTGATACGCTCCCCCCACATGGTCAAGAGCACGTATCGACGGCTGTGGCTGCTGGTGGCGCTGTGCGGGCCGGCTTGGGGGCAGGCGGAGCCGGTGCGGGGGCGGGCGACGGGCGGGGAAGCGGCTGTGACCGAGGCGCTGATTCACATCCCAGCGGGGACCTTGCTGCGGGGCAGCGGGGAGCCGTCAGCGGGCGAGCCGCCGCTGCATCCGGAGCCGGTGGCGGCCTTTGCCATCGACAAGACCGAGGTCACGGTGGCGGCCTACCTGGCCTGCGTGCGGGCTGGCCGCTGCAGCGCGCCGAAGAGTGACAGCCCAGCCTGCAACTTTGGGCGGACGGGTCGGGAGCGCCACCCGATAAACTGCGTCACCTGGTACCAGGCCCGCGACTACTGCAGCTTTCGCGACAAGCGCCTGCCCGCGGAGGCCGAGTGGGAGTACGCGGCGCGCGGCAGCGATGGGCGGCGCTACCCTTGGGGCAGTGCCGAGCCGGCGCGACAGCTCTGCTGGGGACCGACAAGCGGCGATGCCGGCACCTGCGCCGTCGGCAGCCTGGCCGGGGATGTCAGCCCGGCGGGGGTGCTGGACATGGCCGGCAACGTCTCGGAGTGGACGGCGGATGCCGTGCGCGGTGGCGCCTGGAGCGACCACTTGGCGGCTGACGTGGCGACGGACAGCCGGCACGCTTTTGACCACGCGCTCAGCGCCCACGACGCGCGGCCCTCGCGCGGGTTTCGCTGCGTGCTCCCGGCGGCGGTGGTGCATGCGCCAGTCAAGGAAGCGATGATCCACATCCCGGCCGCGCTCATCCGTCCTCGCAGCGAGAGGGGAGAGCGGGGCAAGACAGCGGCGCGCAAAGAGCCACTGGCGGCCTTCGCCATCGACCAGACCGAAGTCACGGTGCTGGCCTATCGCGAGTGCGTGCGGGCGGGACGCTGCAGCCCGCCGAGCAGCGCCAAGTCCGAGGCCGAGTGCAACTGGGGCCAGCTTGGCAGAGAGCGCCATCCGGTCAACTGCGTCGGCTGGCAGCAGGCGCACGACTACTGCCAGTATCGCGGCAAGCGGCTCCCCCGCGAGGCCGAGTGGGAGTATGCGGCGCGCGGCCACGACGAGCGCGCGTATCCCTGGGGCCCGGGTGAGCCGGATGCCCAGCTCTGCTGGCGGCGCGGCGAGCCGCTTGGGACCTGTGAGGTCGGTCATTTTCCCGCCGGAGCGAGCCCGTTTGGCGTGCTGGACATGGCCGGCAACGTCTGGGAATGGACCGAAGATCTGTACTGTGATGCGTCGCTGCCCGGCTGTCCCAAGTTGGCTTCCCACGTCGTGCGCGGCGGTGCCTGGAACAGCGTCGCGCCCGCCGATGTGCGAGTCACGGCCCGCATGGGCTACGCCGGTCAGAGCGCATACGCAGGCTTTCGCTGCGCCGGCCCGCCGCGGTAGCGGCACAGCCACAACAAACGGCCAATCGCCCGCGCAACTAGAATGCAATTTATCAAATCGCGATAAAATTTTGTTTTATTTATTACTGAACGCTGCATGGATGACTTCAGCCGTCTCCTAGCGCGCAGCGCGGGGCGGTCGGGCGGGCTGCGGCAGGCATGCCACCTGGGCCGCAGTTCTGTTACGGTGGCCGCCCATGCGCGGCTCTGGGACAGCGTCGATTTGGCCGGTGGCGAGTTTCGTTCTCGTCGCTGCGCTGGCGGTGTATCCAGCGCAGGGGCAGCCAGGACGGGGGACGGGCCGGGCGGGCAGCAGCGCTTCTCCAGCGACGGCGCGAGCGACTGGAGTGACCCGCCCCGCTACCGCCCCCCCAGCGCCGAGCGGCCGAGCGACAAGCGGCCGAGCGACGAGCGGCCAAGCCAGCAGCGGGCAAACGACAAGCGGCCGGCCGACTGCCGCGCGCCCCAGTGACAGCCGACGTCGACCCGCGCCGCGCGAGCCGGGGCCCCGTCCAGCGGCTGCGGTCAAGGCAACCAGCCAGCGACCGGCGGGCCGCCGCGCCGTGGCCCAGCCTGCGGTCAACCAAGAAGTCGAAAACCCACCACTGCGCGATGAGCGCGGCCGGGCCACCGTGCTGGCCCCAGCACCGGCCGGGCCTTCGTCGCTGGCTCGGGCCCTGTGGGCGCAGCTAGCGAGCCTCTCGCGCGGCGATCTGAGCGACGTGCGCAAGCGCCGCTACCTGATCCGCCTGCTCGGTCGCCACGCGCGGGCGGCGCAGCACGATCGTCACCTGTGGCGGGCCTATACCCTCGGCAGCCTGCTGCTTTCGCGCGAAGATCTGGCGCTGCGCTGGCTGCGCCTGGGCTATGCCAAGGGGCCGGCCGATGCACTGTGGCTGGCCGACTTCGCGGCGGCGCTGGCCTACGACGGTCGGCAAGAGACGGCGAGGTGGATCGCCCGACGAGCCCTGCGCCTGCTGCGCCCCGCGGCCCGGGAGCTTGCGCGCTCACCCGCTGCCAGCCTGCCGGCGAGCGCCGAGCTCTCCCTCGGTCGGCCGGAGCGCGAGCTCTTGCGGACCTATGTGCGGCTGCTGCGCTTTGCCCATGGCAGTAAAGACGGCGCCTGGCTGCTGCCGGATGTCCTGCCGACGACGATGGCGCGCTGGCTGGGGCAGGATCTGCTCGCCGTGTGGAACGACAGCGATGGTCTAGCCAGTCGCGGCTTCGAGGCCGGTCGGCTGTTTCGCCTGCGCCCACCCGAGCCAGCACCACGGCCCATCGCCCCCCTGCCGCCCGACTCCTCTACCCTGGCCGAGAAGGCCGGCGCCAGCGACGGCCGCGTGAGTAGCTCTGCCAGCCCCAAGAGAGCGGACGAAAAAGACGAGGACGACGAAGACGAGGACGAAGACGAAGAGGACGAAGACGAAGACGAAGACGACGGGGACGGGGACGACGAGGACGAGGACGAGGACGAAGAAGACGAGGACGAAGAAGCAGCAGCCGGCCTGGCCAAGGTCCTGCCCGCCTCTGATGCCTCGGTGCCGACGGTCATCGAGGCCGAGGATGAGTCCGAGGATCCCGACTCGGACCGACGCTATGCCGTCTCGGCCGGCCTGGATGTCTCGGACCTAAATGGCCTGACGCTGGTCGGCGGCAGCGCCCGCGCTGACTTCACGCTGGGACGGCTGGGCCTGCCGCGCTTTGGGCTGGGGCTGCGGGCCAGCTACGTCTGGTTCTCGGACACGCACGACTGGCTGCCGCTTTACAACGTCGGGCTAGAGCTCGGCGAGCTCGACTTCGCCATCGTCGGGCGCTTCCGCCTGCCGCAGGAGCGCGGTCGCATCGAGGTCGGGCTGGGCGGCAACCTGCGCAGCTCGCACGGCCTGCCCTATGGCTGGCTGCACGCCGAGTACGCGCCCAAGCTCGGGCTGGGCTCGGCGCTGCTGCTAGAGCTCAATGTCGGGCTCAACCAGATCATCGCTGACACCAACGAGCTACGCCTGCTCGGCACGCGCGACCGCCTGCAGGCCGGCCTCGACTGGGACCTGACGGGCCGCGAATTCCTCAACGTCTTTTTCGGCTGGCAGCGCTATCAGAGCCGGCGCCGCGAGCTCTTGTCCGATGGCTACTCGCTGTATGCCGAGCTGGGGCATCGCCTGCGCCTGGCCAGCCCCGGCTGGAGCGTGCGCCTATCCGGCTACCTGGAAGAAAACAGCCTGCAGCCCGACCTGCCGGCCTGGATCGCCCGCAAGGTCCGCTCCGACGAGACGATCAGCAACGACGACATCGTGGTCAGCGGCTTCGGCATGCTTGGCCTGGGCACCACGCTGCGCCGCGGCACGCCCGGCATCGCCCCGGCTGACGACCGCCGCTTTCGCTACTTCGTCGATGCCTGGGTCGGCTATCTGTGGCCGCTCGATCAGCTGGGCTTCGATCTCCAGCTCGGCCTCGGCTACTCCCGCCCCAAGCTCGGCGAGCTAAGCCTCAGCGGCTACCTCTCCAATAGCCGCTTCGGCGGCGGCCGCGAAGGCGCCAGCGCCGGCCTCAGCCTGCGCTACGTGTACTGAGCCAGCGCCAGGAGCTTGTTGCTGTAATCAAGAAATGAACAAAAATAAATAAAATATCTATATTTTTTATTACATTTCAGCATGTTGCTTTGTAGTTATCGTTACGATTGGCAGCCCATGAAAGCGTTGCTAAGCCAATACAGCAACAAGCTCCTAGCCGCCGACGCCCCTACCTCGACATCCGCCCCACTGCGCCTCGCGTATAGACTTCTCGGGGGGTGATAGCCGAAAATCACTTGGATCCATGCCGGCTCTACCTCGAAGTGAAATCCGCGAATTGCTGCTCAAGCTTGCCGATACGGACTTTGAGGCATTTTGCATTGACTACTTTCCCAGCGAGCACCGTCGCTTCAACAACGGGATGGAGCGTGCCCAGCGGCTCAATATCCTATTTCAACATGTCGCGGACGATAAGCTTCGCGGCGCGCTCAGCAAGGCGAAGCTCCTCCCGGCGGCGGCCGCCCCCGACCCCGCTTCCCCCCCGCCGAGCCCGTCGCCCGACTTGCCGCCGCGGAGGTCGCGCATGAACCGAACAATCGCCGCCGATTTGTGCTTTTCCATTCAACAACCAAGTGCCCCGCGAGACGCTCACCCTCCCTGCCTGGCAGCGACAGATCAAGGCCGGGCTCATTCTGCCGCTTGATGACTTCGCCCACGGTCGCCGTCCTGTCGTCGCAGCCACGGCCCCCTGCCGCAGCCCCCTGGAGATCCCACCATGATCCCGTAGGCCCATGTGGGTCCCCCTCTAAAGTTTGCGACCCAGCCCCGGCACGAAGATCCCTCAGCAACGGATGATATCGGAATCGTTATATTTTTTAGTTTTCCGACATACATCTTGCAGACCTTCGCAGGCGACCGAGTCAGCGACGATGTAGCAGGTGAGCTGGGC
>CAZVMD010000250.1:0-10998 GCA_964628555.1 uncultured Myxococcales bacterium
TCGCTGACGCCGTGGCCGGCGAAGATGTCCCAGATCTTGCCGACCCCGACCACCGGCAGCGCGGCCCGGCGCAGCGCATCCAGCACCGTCTCTTGCGGCGGCGGCATGGCGTAGTCGCGGCGGTTGTAGGTGCGGCGGAAGGCGCCGGGCTGGCCGACGAAGGGGCGGGCGATGACGCGGCCGATGTTGTACTCGTCGCAGAGCCGGCGGGCGATCTCGCAGGCGCGATACAGCTCAGGCAGCGGCACCACTGCTTCGTGGGCCGCGATCTGGAACACGCTGTCGGCCGAGGTGTAGACGATGTAGTCGCCGCTCTGCAGATGGGCTGGCCCAAGCTCGTCGAGGATGACGGTGCCCGAGGCCGGCTTGTTGCCGAGCACGCCGCGGCCGGAAAGCTGCCTAAAGCGGCTGATCATCGACTCTGGAAAGCCGCCGGGGAAGGTCGGGAAGGCGTGATCCAGGCTCAGCCCGCACAGCTCCCAGTGGCCGGTGGTGGTGTCTTTGCCGACGCTGGCTTCGCGCAGGCGGGCGAAGGCGCCGCTGGGTCGATCACACTCCGGCACGCCCTGGATGCGCGTCAGATGGCCCAGGCCCAGCGCCTGCAGGTTGGGCAGGGCCAGGCCGCCGACATGGCGGCTGAGGTTGCCGAGCGTATCGGCGCCCCCGTCGCCATAGCGGCTGGCATCGGGCGCAGCGCCGCAGCCCACAGAGTCAAGGACGATCAGGATCACGCGGTCGATCGGGCGGCTGGAAGACATGCGCCCAATCTAGCAGCGTCCTTGCGCCGGCCAGCGCAAATACTTCGCAATGCGGCAACTGCCGGCCACGCCTGGCGTCGTCGGCAGCCGCGGCGATGTTTCACCGTGAAACGTTTCACCTGAAACATGAAACATGGGCCGGGGAGCCGCCTACTCTCGGGCTGGCCGCGGAACGCTCGCCTCCAGCGCCTGGCCAGCGGTCCCGTCGAGTCGGCTGGAGCCGGCTTGGCCTGAGGCTTGCAAATCAGACGGCGGGTACGCCCGGACACAGGCCGCTGCGGCGCCGCCGGCCGCCCTGGCCCCTCCGAGCGATTCCCTGAGTTGGAAAAAAGTGTGGAGGAACGAACGTGGACAAGAGCGCATCTCCTCGCGTGGTGATCGTCGGTGGTGGCACCGCTGGCATCACCGTGGCAGCCCGCCTCCGCCAGGCCCTACCGGCCGCCGCGGTGACGGTGATCGAGCCCGCCGACAAGCACTACTACCAGCCGCTGTGGACCTTAGTTGGGGCTGGCGTGGTCGACAAGCGCGACACCGAGCGCGACGAAGCCAGCCTGATCCCCGACGGTGTGAAGTGGCTGCGCGACCGCGCCACGGCGTTTCATCCCGACCGCAACGAAGTGCAGACCGCGCACAGCGGGCCCATCGGCTACGACTTTTTGGTCGTGGCGGCCGGCATCCAGCTGGACTGGGGCAAGGTGCGCGGCCTGCCCGAGGCGCTGGGCAAAGACGGCGTGTGCAGCAACTACTCGTACGAGGTCGTCGACAGGACCTGGGAGTTTATCCGCGGCTTTCGCGGCGGCGACGCCATCTTCACCTTCCCGCAGGGCGGCGTGAAGTGCGGCGGCGCGCCACAGAAGATCATGTACCTGGCCGACGAGGCTTTCCGTCGGGCCGGTGTGCGCGAGCGCAGCCGCATCACCTTCGCCTCGGCGTCCCCGGCGATCTTCGCGGTGCCCAAGTACACGCCGGCGCTGCAGCGGATCATCGAGCGCAAGCGCATCACCACCCAGTTTCAGCACAACCTCGTCGAGGTCCGGCCGCAGAGTCGCGAGGCGGTGTTCCTGCGCCTCGATCAGCAGCAAGAGGTGGTGCTGCACTACGACCTGCTGCACGTCGCGCCGCCGCAGAGCGCGCCCGACTTCATCAAGCAGAGTCCGCTGGCTGGCCCCACCGGCTACGTCGAGGTCGACAAGCACACGCTGCAGCACACCCGCTTCCCCAACATCTTTGCGCTCGGCGATGCCAGCAACCTGCCGACCTCTAAGACCGGGGCGGCGGTGCGCAAGCAGGCGCCGGTGCTGGTGCAGAACCTTGTCGCGGTGGTGGCGGGGCAGGCGCTGGCGGGACGCTACGACGGCTATACCTCGTGTCCGCTGGTCACCGGCTACGGCAAGGTCATCCTCGCCGAGTTCGACTATGACCTCAAGCCCGTCGAGACCTTCCCCTTCGATCAGTCCCAGGAGCGCTACAGCATGTACCTGCTTAAGCGCTACCTCCTGCCGCAGCTTTACTGGCACGGCATGCTGCGCGGGCGAGCCTAGTCGGCCGTCGCCTGGCCGCGGACGGCGCAACGGCTCGCGGCGGGCGCAGTTTCTTTGACAAGGGGCGACGGTGGCCCGATGGTGGACCTTGTGCTTGCGGCCCTGGCATCCCCGCCTTTCTCGTCGGCAGCGCCCCGCCCCTGGGGTCGTCTGTTGGGGGGAACGCTGGCGGCTTTCCTGCTGGCGCTGACGCCGTCGTGCGCCCCGCGAGCCACGTTTTCCGACGGGATCTTCCGCCAGGGCGACGTGGCTTTTCGCACCGGACCGCTGCCCGCCGACTGGAGCCGCATCGCCGAGCGGGGGGCGCGCCTGGCCTTCCGCCATCGTCAGGGCGGCACGCTGATCGTCAACGCCGAGTGCCCGCTGTCCGATGAGGCGCCGCTGCACGTCCTGACCAACCACCTGCTGCTGGGTCTCGCGGCCCGGCGCGAGCTCGGTCGGCACTCGCTGACGCTCGACGGGCGCGAGGCGCTGCGGACAGAGCTTCTGGCTGAGCTCGATGGGGTCACGGTCGGCCTGGATCTGGTGGTGCTAAAGAAAGACGGCTGCCTGTACGATCTGCAGCTCGTCGCCGGACCTTCGATCTTGCCGCAGCGCCAGGCCGACTTTACCGCCTTTGTCAGCGGCTTTTCGACGCTGGCGAGGCACTGAGGCCGGCCATGACGGGCCTGCAAGCGACGGCCAGAAAGCCTGCGCGGTTCCTCTGGACGCTGCGCTTTCTGCAGGCGGTCGGCGGCATCGCGCAGCTGACCGGGCAGACCCTGTCTTCGGCGCTGCGCGGCGGCTTTACCTCGCGCTGGGCGCGACGCGAGCTGGTGTATCAGCTGGAAGCGGTAGCGATTCGCTCGCTGACCATCGCCATCCTGACGGCGGCGTTTTCCAGCATGGTGATGACCGTGCAGTTCGCGGTGCAGATGGCTCGCTTCGGCGTCAAAGAGTACGTCTCTAGCGTCGTCTCGCTGTCGCTGGTGCGCGAGCTGGGGCCGGTCTTGACCGCGCTCCTGGTCGGTGGCCGGGTGGGGGCTGGCATCGCCGCCGAGCTTGGCTCGATGCGCGTCACCGAGCAGGTCGATGCCATCCGCGCCATGGGCGCCGATCCGATCCGCAAGCTGGTGGTGCCGCGCGTCGCTGCGACGACGCTGGCTCTGCCGCTATTGACCGTGTTCGCCGATATTCTCGGCGTGCTGGGGGCGATGGTGGTGGCGCGCGTCGGCTCAGGCGTCGGCATGACGCTGTTCCTAGAGTCGATGCTGCACTCGGTGGCGCTGGAAGACGTCATGCATGGGCTGGTAAAGACGGTGTTCTTCGGCTTTCTGCTGGGTCTTATCGCTTGCTACAAGGGCCTGTCGACCACCGGCGGCACCGAGGGCGTGGGCCGCGCCACCACCGAGACCGTGGTCGTGACCTCGCTGGTCACGCTGTGCGTCGATTTCGTGCTCACCAACCTGCTCCTGGGGTTTGGCCTATGAGCGCGCCGCTGATCGAGTTCGTCGGGGTCAAAAAAGCCTTCGGCGAAAAAGTCATCTATGAAGACCTGTCGCTGGCCGTGCAGCGTGGCGAGACGTTGACCATCCTCGGCGGCTCGGGCACCGGCAAGAGCGTGATGCTCAAGCTGCTGATTGGCCTGCTGACCGCGGACAGCGGCTCGATTCGCTTCGATGGCAGCGAGATCAGCAGGCTGAGCGAGACGGCGCTGCTGCCGGTGCGGCGTCGCATCTCGATGCTGTTTCAGGGCGGGGCGCTGTTCGACTCGCTGTCGGTCGGTGAGAACGTCGCCTATCCGCTGCGCGAGCACTATGCCTGGTCGGAAGCGCAGATCCGCGAGCGGGTGCGCGACAAGCTGGCCCAGGTTGGCCTGCCTGGCACCGAAGATCTGCGGCCGGCTGAGCTGTCCGGTGGCATGCGCAAGCGGGTGGCCATCGCCCGCGCCATCGCCGCCGATCCCGAGGTGCTGCTCTACGACGAGCCAACCACGGGCCTCGACCCGATCAACACCCGCCGCATAAACGAGCTGATCCGCTCGATCCAGCGCGATCTCTCGGTCACCTCGCTGGTGGTCACGCACGATATGCAGAGCGCGTTTATGGTCGCGGATCGCATGGCGATGCTCAGCGATCGCCGCATCATCGCCACGCTGCCGCGCGAAGAGTTTCGCCACAGTCGCACCGCTGCCATCTTCGACTTCGTGCACGCCATGAGCCCCGAGGCTCGGGCCGGCGAGTCTCCCCCATCTTCTCCCTCTCCTGCGTCTGGAGCCGCTCGATGAGCTCAAGTCATGACGATGCCTATCGCCTGGCGAAAGTCGGCGCTTTTGTGGTGATCGCGGTGGTCGCGCTGATCGCGGTGGTCGCGCTGGTTGGTCGCTCGCGCAGCCTGTTTTCGCGCAAGGCCATCCTGCACACCGCCTTCGACAACACCTCGGGCCTGGTGGTCGGTGCGCCGGTTCGCCTGGCCGGTGTCGATGTCGGCATCGTGCAGAAGATCAGCTTCGATCGCGATCCCAAGATCAAAAAAGTCCACGTGCTGCTCGGTGTGCAGGCCAAGTTCCTCGATCGCATCCGCGGCGACTCGGTGGCGCGGCTGTCCAGCAAGGGCCTGCTCGGCGACATGATCATCAACATCTCGGTTGGCAGCCCCGAGTTTCCCGCGCTCAAGAGCGGCGACGATCTGCACGCCGCCGAGAGCGAGGGCCTCGGCGAGGTGGTGTCTTCGCTGCAGGAAGGCATCGGTCAGGTCAGAAACCTGGTCGTCCACGTCGACGATCGGGTACGCACGGTGCTCAGCGATCAGGTGGCCAAGGATCTGGGCCGCGTGGTCCACTCGACCGCCAACATCCTCGAAGGCGTCGAGCACGGCGGCGGTCTGCTGCATGAGGTGATCTACAAGCCGCGCCTGGCCGACAACGTCACAGCGCTGACCGGCGATGCGCAGCAGATTGCCGCCAACCTCAACCGCACGATTCAGCGCGTCGATGCCTTGGTCGCCGCAGTGCAGGGGGGCAACGGCACGCTGCACGATCTGATCTATCGCGATGAGGGCAGCAAGGTGGTCGCCGAGGTCAAGCAGCTAGCCGCGGATCTTTCTGCGGTGGTCGGCGAGGTGCGGCGTGGGCGCGGCAGCCTGCACTCGCTGATCTACGACGATCAGCAGAACCTGATCGCCGATCTTGCGGCGACGGTGCGCACGCTGCGCACGCTGGCCGAAGAGACCGGGCAGGGCAAGGGCACGCTCGGCGGGCTGATCAAAGATCCGACGCTGTACGAGGACCTCAAGCTGATCCTGGGCAAGGTGAAGCGCAACGCCATCCTGCGCACCTTCCTGCGCTCGGCCATCCAGTCCGAAGGGCTAAAGCGCGGCGCTGAGCCCACCGACACGCGACCGCAGTAGGCGACCGAGCCGGCCATGGGCAATCGTTCGCAGCACAACGCCGGGCACCGGGGCATGAACGCGCTGCGCAAGCGCGGGGGCAAGCACGCCTCGGAAAAACAGCTCGCGCCACCGCCGGCGACAAGCCAGCACTGCGCGCTGACCTGCGACTGCCGCGCCCTGTTTGCCCAGCTTGCCGATCGCTCGATACAGCTGATCGTCTGCGATCCGCCGTACAACCTGGCGCTCGCCGACTGGGATCGCCACGCCGACTATCTGACCTGGGCGGCTGGCTGGCTGGCCGAGTGTGAGCGCGTCCTTACCGACAGCGGCAGCCTGGTGCTGTTCGGCGGGCTGCAGTATCAGGCCGAGGCGGGCTCGGGCGATCTGCTGACGCTGCTGGCCCATCTGCGACAGCACAGCCGGCTGCGACTGGTCAACCTGATCATCTGGAACTACCCCAACGGCATCGGCGCCCAGCGCTTCTTCGCCAATCGCCACGAAGAGATCGCCTGGTTTGCGGCCAGCCCGCGCTACTTCTTCGATCTGGATGCCGTGCGCGAGCCCTACGACGACGCGACGCGTGCCCGCTACCTGCGCGACAAGCGGCTGCGTCCCGACAGCGTGCAGCGGGGCCGTAACCCGACCAACGTCTGGCGCCTGCCGCGGCTGCACGCCAACGCTCACGAGCGAGTCGGGCACCCGACGCAGAAGCCGGCCGCGCTGATCCGTCGCCTGGTGCGAGCCCTGTCCTATCCCGGCTCGATCGTGCTCGATCCTTTTGCCGGCAGTGGCGTCACCGCTCGCGTCGCCATCGAGGAAGGCCGGCACAGCATCAGCGCCGACGCCGATCCGACCTGGCGCAGCTACCTGGCTCGTCAGCTACAGGCCCTACCTAGCGATGCGCCGGCCTATCAGCTCAGCGACTCGCTGGACGCCGGGCTGCGAGCGGCTGCGCGCGACGCTGGCTGATGCCCGAGCAGCGCGCCAGTGCGAGTCCGTCTGACGCCGCCCGCCGGGCGCTCCGCGACCTGAGGATCCGGCGGACCGGCTAGCTGCACTGGCACGAGTTTACGGCCGTGCCGGACGACTTAAAGGCGGTGGCCGAGCTCTTGCCGAGCGCCTTGCACAGCTTGGTGCAGGAGTCGGCGCTGACGGTGCCGGTGCCGCCGCTGCAGAAGCAGTTGATCTCATGCGGCTGCACATCGGTGTTCGAGCTGGAGTAGCCCGCTTCCGTGCACATGTCTTTGCACGAGGTGGCCGGGTCGCTGCCGCCACAGCCAAGTTGGGCGATAGCCAGAGCAAACCACAGAGACAAGAGCATGCGGGTCGTGCGCGTCGAGCGATGGGCGTGGGACATGAGCTCCTCCGATACAGGCTGCGGCCAGCCCCCGGCCCCCCATGGGTCGAGTGCTGGCGTGGGGTAACGAACCTGTAAAGCAGACCATACGGCGCCGCGCCTGACTCCCCCGCGAACAGGGGGGGAGGGCCGCGGACGCGTCGAGCAGAGGAGGGCTGTGGCCAGCCTGGCCGCGCGCAGCTAGCTTGCTTTTTTGCTGCCCAGCGTGCGGAAGCGGTCGGTGGCGAGGATCAGCTCGTGCAGCGTGCCGGGCTCGGTGGCGGCGTGGCCGGCGTCGGGGACGATGCGCAGGTCGGCCTCGGGCCAGAGGCGGTGCAGCTTCCAGGCGGCTTCGACCGGGCAGACGATGTCGTAGCGCCCCTGGACGATGACCGCCGGCAGGTGGCGGATGCGGCCGACGTCGGTCAGCAGCTGATCCGGCGTGCGCAGGAAGCCATCGTTCATAAAGTAGTGGGCCTCGATGCGCGCGATCGACAGCGCGAAGCGATCGACGGTAAAGCGGGCGATGATCTGCGGATCTTCAAGCAGCTTGCTGGTCCGCGCTTCCCATAGGCTCCAGCTGCGGGCGGCCTGCTGCTCGACGGCGGCGTCGCCACAGGTCAGCCGGCGGTAGTAGGCACCGACCAGATCGCCGCGCTCGGCCTCGGGGATGATCGAGAGGAAGTCATCCCAGGCATCGGGATAGATCTGGCAAGCGCCGTCCTGATAGAACCACTGCGTCTCGCGTCGCGACAGCAGGAAGATGCCGCGCAGGATCAGGCCGAGGCAGTGCTCGGGATGCGTCTCGGCGTAGGCCAAGCAGAGCGTGCTGCCCCACGAGCCGCCGAACACCAGCCACTTGTCGATGCTCAGGTGCTGCCGCAGGAGCTCCATGTCAGCGACGAGATGCCAGGTGGTGTTATCGATCAGCGAGGCGTGCGGTCGGCTGCGCCCGGCTCCGCGCTGATCGAACAGCACGATGCGATAGGCGCTGGGGTCGAAGAAGCGTCGCTGGTTGGGCTCGGTGCCGCTGCCGGGACCACCGTGCACGAAGACGACGGGCTGACCCTGCGGATTGCCCGAGACCTCGTAGTACAGCTCGTGCTCGGGCGAGACGCGCAGGTAGCCACTCTGGTAGGGCTCGCAAGGGGGATACAGCGTGCGGCGCGCCGCCGGCGCAGCGTCGCGAGAGGGGGGGGGTGACTGGTGCATGGCGCGGCATCATCACGGCCCTTGGCTCGCGGAGCAAGATGATAGAATGCGGCCATGCGTGATAGCGACGAGGGGCGCGCTGCAGCGACTACTCCTACGGGGGCGTCGGGTAACCGCGGCGGGGCAGCGACCACGGCGGGGTCTTCTGGAGATGCCACGCCGCCCACCGCTGCAGCCGTCGGAGCGGGGCTGACGCAGGCCGAAGCCCGGCTGCGGGTCGAGGCTGTCCTCGGCGACATCGTGCAGTGCGCGGTCGATGCCATCGTCAACGCCGCCAACAACTCGCTGTTGGGCGGCAGCGGCGTCGACGGGGCCATCCATCGTGCGGCCGGTCCCGGACTGCTGGCCGAGTGCCGGACGCTCGGCGGCTGCACGACGGGCGATGCCAAGCTGACTCGCGGCTACAACCTGCCGGCCCGCTACGTCATCCACACCGTCGGGCCCGTCTGGTACGGCGGCAACCGCAACGAGCCTGAGCTCTTGGCCCGCTGCTACCGCCGCTGCATCGAGCTTGCGGTCGCGCAGGGCCTAAGCACTCTGGCCTTCCCGGCGATCAGCACCGGCGTCTATGGCTATCCGCTGGTGCCCGCGACGCGCATCGCGGTGCGCGAAGTGCTGGCGGCTCTCCGTCGCGGCGAGCCGCTGCGCAAGGTCAGCTTCGTCTGCTTCGATCGCACCACCCTGCAGACCTATCAAAACCTGCTGGCGCAAGAGCAGAGCGGCGAGCTTTCGACCGGTCAGAGCGAGGCCTGGTCTGCGCGGCCGACCACCCAGCCCTCGCTGCCGGCGCTGACCAGCAAGAGCGGTGCGCTGCGCGTGCCGACGACGACGCAGCCACCCGCCCCGGCCCAGCCGTCTGGTTCAGGCCGCGCCACCACGCTGTCGAACCCGCCGCAGGTCTCGCCGCTGATCAAGGCGCGCTTTGAAGAGCGCCTGCGCGGTGGGCTGTGGGGCGCCATCGTCGGTGACGCGCTGGGGGTGCCGGTCGAGTTTAAGCTCCGCTCGGTGCTCGACAACAGCCCGGTGCGCGAGCTCTTGGGCTATGGCACCTACAACGTCCCGCCGGGTACCTGGTCGGAAGACAGCTCGCTGCTCTTGTGCACGCTCTACAGCCTGCTCAACCCTAAGCTTGAGCTTGCCGATCTGGCGCAGCGCTTCGTGCGCTTCCTCGACCATGCCTACATGACGCCGGGCGGCCAGGTGTTTGACGTCAGCAGCACCACCGCGGCGGCCATCGCCCGCCTGCGCAGCGGCGTGGCACCCGACGAAGCCGGCAGCGAGCATGACACCGACAACGGCGCCCTATCGCGGCTGTTGCCCCTGGTGCTGCGCTTCCCGCGCGAGTCCGATTCGACGCTGAGCATGTACGCCCAGCGCGTCACGCTGCTGACCCATCGCCACCTGCGCGTGCAGATCGGCGGTGGCTATTTCTGCGTGCTAATCAAGGCCCTCCTCGACGGAGAGTCGCCGCATGGCGCCTATCGCCGGGCCAACCTGTTTGCCCGCGCCTCCTACGATCATCCCCACTACACCGAGGAGCTCAGTCACTTTAGCCGGCTGTTTGAGGGGCATATCGATCAGCTGCATCGCGATGTCGTGCCGTCGACCGGCCAGATCGTCCAGACCCTAGAAGCTGCCGTCTGGTGCTTCCTCACCACCCAGTCGTACGAAGACGCGGTGCTGCGCGCCGTCAACCTCGGCGGCGACACCGACTCTATCGCCTGCATCACCGGCGGCCTGGCCGGACTCTGCTACGGCGTCAGCAACATCCCCGAGCGCTGGCGCACCGCCATCGCCCGCGCCGAAGATCTTGAAGACATGATCTCCCGCTTCGTCGCCCGCGTGCTGCCCGGCGCCTTCGGCTAGGCCCGCTCCCTAGCCCACCTGGCTGCCCCTAGAATTGGGCAGCTAACCGCGCTAGCCTTCGGGGATGGCGCTTTCCGCTCAAACTCCAAGGCAGCCGCCGCCCGCCACCCTGGCTGACTTCCTCGCCATCCCGGCCGCTGACCGCTGGCATGAATTTGTCGACGGGAAGATCATCGAGCGGGCTATGCCCCTACCCCGGCACGGGCATACGCAGCGAAAGCTCTCCGCCCTCCTCGATGACTATGACGGCCCCGAACAAACGAATCGCCCCGGCGGATGGTGGATCGTCGTCGACACAGAGGTGGACTTTCCGCGCTTCGGGCGCCGGCTAAGACCCGATCTCACCGGCTGGCGCTGCGAGCATATGCCCACGCTGCCTGCCGGCGTCCCCGACGTTCGCCCCGACTGGGTCTGCGAGATCATTTCGCCCGAAAAGCGCCGCTACGACACTGTCGAAAAGCGCACCTACTATGCCGAGGCCGGCATCCCCTTCTACTGGCTCCTCGACTACGAGCGCGAGTCTCTGACCGCCCTAAAGCTGGCCGGCGCCCACTACATCACCGTCGGTGAAGCCCACGGCAGCGACTCCATCCGCCTCGCCCCCTTCGACCAAGCCGACATCTCGCTCCCCCGCCTCTTCCCGCGCTAGCTCTCGTCCCCGCCCGAGAAGTGGCACATGGAGGTGTTGCTGACCGGCAACACGCCCGCCCACGTCAGCGCCTAGTTCTACTGCGTCATCACGCCGGACCGCTTCGCCTGGGGCACCTTCACCCAAGCCGGCGCGAGCCACTCCCTAGTCCGCGGCATTGCCGGCCTGTACACCTTCAACACCGACGAGCTTGTCCTTTAGCCGACCCCGTCTTTCACCCGGACACGCCGCCGACCGAGAGCCCGAAGAAAAGACGGCTTGAAGGTG
>CAZVMD010000251.1:0-10970 GCA_964628555.1 uncultured Myxococcales bacterium
TGTCGATGCTGCAGAACCCCAACCTGGGCATGCAGCTGTTCATGCAGGGCAAGCTGCGCGTCAGCGGCAACCCGATGCTGGCGATGAAGCTGCAGAACCTGTTTAAGCTCAGCGCCGTCTAGCTCTTCGGCGCCGCGCCGCCGCGTTCTTCCCCATCCGGCCGATCCCGCCGGTCTTCGTTACACGCTGATACGCGGCTCGTTACACCCTGTCACATCCCGGCCGCTGTCGCCGTTCCCCCTGTCGGGCAGGAATCCACACCCCATGAACACCCCTGCATCGGCGGGGCCAGCCTCCCGCCCCCTGTCGGGCGTCCGCGTCCTGGATCTGTCTCGGCTCTTGCCGGGTCCGTTCTGCACCCTGATCCTGTCGGACCTCGGGGCGCAGGTGGACAAGGTCGAAGATCCGCACGTCGGCGACTACCTGCGGCTGTTTCCGCCCACCGTCTCGCTGGGCGATGCCGACCAGGCCTTCCAGGTCTCGGCGCGCTTCGCCGCCATCAACCGCGACAAGCGCTCGCTGAGCCTGGACCTCAAGAAGCCGGCCGGACGCGACGCGCTGCTGCGCCTGCTGCCGCGCTATGACGTCCTGGTCGAGAGCTTCCGCCCCGGGGTGCTGGCGCGGCTCGGTCTGGGCATCGAGGTCCTGCAGCAGCACCACCCGCGCCTGGTGATCTGCTCGATCACCGGCTATGGGCAGGCCGGCCCCTATCGCGATCGGGCCGGACACGACCTGAACTATCTGGCGATCGCCGGCGTGCTCGATCTGGTGGGTGAGAGCCGCGAGCGACCGCCGCATCCGATGCCGATTCAGCTCGCCGATCTGGGCGCGGGGGCGCTGTGGCCGGCGCTGCAGATCCTCGCCGCGCTGCGCGTTGCCGAGCGCGAGGGGCGCGGCTGTCACCTCGATGTCGCGATGTGCGAGGGCTCGCTGTCCTTCCTCATCCCCGAGCTAGGCAATCGGGCCGGCGGTGGCCCCGCCCCGCGCCGCGGCCAAGAGCTACTGACCGGCGGCCAGGCCTGCTATGGCGTCTATCGCACCCAAGATGGCCGCTACCTGTCCGTCGGAGCGCTGGAGCCCAAGTTCTGGCTGGCCTTCAACGCCGCGATCGGCCGCGAGGGCGATCCTGCCGAGCTGCTCGGCGACGATGCCAAGCAGG
This sequence comes from uncultured Myxococcales bacterium, assembly GCA_964628555.1. Lineage (GTDB taxonomy): Bacteria > Myxococcota_A > Polyangia > Palsa-1104 > JAEUJZ01 > JAEUJZ01. Next base: position 1,160 of record CAZVMD010000251.1, read on the forward strand.
CCGCGGTGCGCGCCGAGGTGCAGGCCCGCCTGCTGCAAAAGACGCGCGATGAGTGGACGGCCCACTTCACGGCGCTGGGGACCGATGTGTGCGTCGAGCCAGTGCTGGAGCTCGACGAGCTACCGCAGCACCCGCAGCACCAGGCGCGCGAGCTGTTCTTTACGCTGCCGGGGCAGGGCTCGCAGCCTCCGCTACCGCAGGTGCGCACGCCTGCCCTGCCGCCCTCGGCGATCGCGACGGTGAAGCGACCGCCGCAGCTCGGTGAGCACAGCGCCCAGATCCTCAAGGAAGCCGGTCTCAGCGATGCCGAGATCGCGGCTCTGGTCGCTGCGGGGGCCGCCCGGCTGGCGCAGCAAGGTCACGCTGGATGAGGCAAGCGCGGGCCCAAGGTCGATCGTTCGCGTACGCCTGGCTCGCGATCGGTGGGGCCTGCGCTCTCAACCTAGCCGCTCAGCCTGCGATCGCGGCACCGCCTCCTGCCCTGAACCCACCCAGCAGTCGGTCGGAAAAAGCCGGCGAGGCCACGCTGCTGACCGATGCCGATCCGCTGACCTCGGCCGTCGCGGTGACGGCCTTTCTGCGTGCTCCGCTGGCGCCGCCTGCCCCCCCGGGTCTGCGCTATCTGCTGGAGCGGCTGATCTTGGATCCCAGTCATCCGGCCGGCGCGCGGGCCATGGCGCTGCGAGCCCGTGGCTGGCGCGTGCAGGCCTTCACCACGCCGGACTACACCGCCTATCAGGTGGTCGCGGATCGCCAGAGTCTCGACGAAGCGCTGCGCCTCGTACGAGCCGTGCTCAGCGAGCCGCCGCTGCCCAGTGGCTCGGCGGCAGAGCTCTTGCTGACGCAGCATCGCCAGGGCATCGCGCTCTTGCCGAGCAGCAGCGCGGGGCCGGCAACCCCGCTCTCGCGGCTGTTTGGGCTAGCCTATGGCGACCATCCCGGGGCCCGCTCGGTCGTCGGTACCGCCGAGGGCCTGGCCAGCTATCACGCCGCGGCCCTGCGCGAGCACTGGGCACAGTTCTATCGCCCCGCCGCCCTGACCTTGGTGCTGTCGGGCGCCATCGATGCAGCGATGATCGCCGCGGCTCGGCAGCAGCTTGGCGAGCTGGAGACCCACATCGCCCGCAGCCGGGGCCGCCCCAGTCCCGCTAGCAGCGCGGCCCTGCTCAGCGCTCGGACGACAAGCAAGACAGGCGCTGGGCAGCACCATCTGGGTCCGCAGGTCCGCCTGCTGCCCGAGAGCGAGCTCGCTGCTGGCCAGCCCGGGCTGTGGCTGGGCTTTGCGCTCGACGGAGCCAGCCCGACCGAGCTGACTGCCTTAGAGCTGGCGGCCCAGCTGCCGCAGCCGGCTGGTCGCGAGGCCTCGCTGGTGCTCGGTCCGGCACAGAGCCCAGCGCTGTTCGTGCTGCGCGCTCCGGCCCCCACCTCGGATCCCAGCGAGGGCCTGCGCACCGTCGTCGAAGCCGCGCTGCACCTAGCGGATGCGGCCAGCGATGACGCGGTGGCCCGGGCTCGCCGCCGCCTGCTGCTCGATGTTGCCCGTCGCGCCGAGACGCCGGCCGGCCGCGCCCTGCGCCTGGTCGGGCTGTCGCTGTCAGGAGGCGATGAGGCGGCCTGGCAGCGACGAATCTCTGAGCTCATGGCGAGCGATGTCAAGCGAGCCCTCGGACGCTTCCTGCAGCTCGAACGGCTGTCGGTGCTGCTGCGCGCGCCCAGCCGACCAGGCCACGAGCCCCTGGCCCACAGCGAACGCCGCCTGCGCGAGCGCCTGCTGACGCTGTCGGCCCGCTCTATGCCCAGTCCAGCGCTGCCCGTCCGCCCTCTCGCCGCGACTGGCAAGAGCAGCGATGCCTCGGCCCGAGCCCAGGTCTTGCGCAGCGAGAGCGGTGCCCATGTCGTGCTGCTCCCCGAGCCTGGCCCCGGACCGAGTACCGCACGGCGCGGGCTGGTCGCGTTCACCGCGCTGTGGCCGGGGGGGCGCAAGCGAGAAGACGCCCGGCTGCGTGGCCTGCATGATCTGCTGGTCCGCGTCTGGCCGCACGCCACAGCGAGCCTGCCGAGCTTTGCCCTGGCCAGCCTGCTCGGGGATCTGAACCTCAGCCTGCAGGCCGAGGCCAGCGACGACGCGCTCGCCCTGCGGGGCCAGCTGCCGAGCGAGGGGCTGCCGCAGGCCCTGGCGCTGCTGCACGAGTGCCTGGAGTCCCCGCGCATCAGCGAGAGCGAGGTCGAGCGCGCCCGCCGCGATGTCGTGCTGGCCTATCGCCGCAGCGCTCTCGGCAGCGAGCCGCCAGGGGCGCGTGGGCCACGGCCGCTGCGCGGAGCCAGCAGTCCAGACATCGACGCCGCCCGCTATGCCGAGCAGCTCTTTGCCCAGGCCCTGTCGGCGAGCACCTCAGCGACGGACGGCGGCAAGCTGACGCGCGGACCGCGCTATGAAGATCTGGCGACCAGCGTCACCGTGCTGACACCGCGGCACGTGCAGGATCTGGTGCGCAGCTACGAGCGCGCCCCGCTGCTTTTGGCGCTGGTTGGTGACTTTGAGCCGAGCTCAGTCATCGCCCAGCTGGCCCCCTGGCTGGGGACGCTCAAGCCGCTCGCCGAGCTGCCAAGGACGCTGCTGCCCGTCGCTGATCAGGTGGTGGGCATGGGCGCGGGTCTGCCCGCCGGCCGCGACGCCACCCCCTCGTCAGCCCAGCCACCAGCCACCGCGACGCAGCTCTTCGCCCAGGCGGCCACGGGTCAGGCGCATCTGGTGCTTGGCGCGCGCGTGCCTGGCTGTGCCGCTGCCGAGCGCAGCACACCGCTGGCGCTGCAGCTCTTGCTGGAGCTCCTGGCCTCCGAGGCTGGGACGGGTGAGGCTCAGACCCTCTTGCTGAGCCGCCGCGCGCTGGCTTTTTCCGTCGAAGGCTCGCTGTCCGCCTGCCTGCCCGAGCGTGCGCTGTCGATCTACGTCGCGACCTCGCCGCGCAACCTCGAAGCCGCCGAGGCGGGTCTGCGCGATGAGCTGCGTCGGCTGAGCGATCACCCGATCGCTGCTGAGGCCCTGAGCCTGGCCCGCGAGCGCCTGATCAGCCGCTGGGTCCTCCTGGGTCAGCGACGCAGCGATCGCGCGCTGCAGCTAGCCCGCGCGCTGCTGTTTGGCCTGCCCGATCCCGCGCTGAGCGGCGACCACCCCGCCGAGCTGCTGCGACGGATCACGGCCGCCGAGCTGCAGGCCCTAGCCAAGCACTATCTGCGCGATGAGCTGCTGCTGCGCGTCGCCGTCCTGCCCGAGAGCCAGCGCCTGGCGGTCGGAGCCCGCGGCGTGAGCCTGCGGCCGGTTCCTCCGGCGCCTGCCGTCGAGGCTTCCGCGCTGAAGCCAGCCCAAAAGCCGCGGGGCCGGGCCGAGTCAGCGACGCTCCCCCGGGGAGGGAACACGAAGTCATCGCCCGCCACTGAGCGCCCGACGGCCAAGTCGGCCAAGCAGCCGGCCGGAATAGTGACCTCCACGCCGGCCCAAAAAGCCGCTGCGCAGGCTGGAAAATCACCACCACGAAGACGGGCAGCCAGCGACGACAGCCCAGGCCGTGCCCAGCCAGGGCGAAAACAGGCCGGCAAGCTGCCGCAGCGCCTCTGATATCGTGGGCCCATGCTGGGTGACAAGACCAGCCCGGCCTCGCTGCGCGTGGTCTGGGTCATCGAGGGAGGCCGCAGCCGGACCGAGGTCGCGGCCCTGCAAGAAGTGGCTCGCGCCGTCGCTGACGCCGGTGCCCAGGTCACGCTGGTGCGCCATGGCCTGGGGCGGCTGTCGACGCTGCAGGTGCAGCGCGCGGTGCGACAAGCCAGGCCGGATCTGCTGATCAGTACGGGCGTGACCTCGACGCGCCATCTGTGGCGGCTGGCGGCCCGGCTGGCCTGTCCAATCGTCTGTTACTTCTGGCCAAGCGCTGCCGTGATCGATGTCCACCGTCGCCCGAAAACGACGGCCGGCTCGCGCCCAGCCCCGGCGGCCACGCAGCCGATGGCTCTGCCGCAGCGAGCTGTGCTGGGCAGTGAACAGCAGCGACGAGAACTCCTGGCCGTGCTGGGTGCGACGGGAGGCCGGTCAGGCTTGGCGCTGTCGCGGCTGCACATCCTGCCGCCGCTGTTGGATGCGGCGCTGTTTGCGTCCACCGACGACGAAGCAGCCATCGTAGGTCCAGCGACACCCCCTTCTGCCAGTCGGCCCCGGCTGGGAGTCTATGGAGCGGTGCCCGCCCAGCTTTCGACCTGGGCCGCTCCGGCTGAAGTGGTTCCCCTCGACGGGACACCCGCTGGCGCGGGACCGCAGGCCAGCGAGGCCCAGCGACTTTCGACCTGCGCCGGCGTGCTGATCTCTGTCCACGACGCCACTTCGGCCCGCGAGGCGGCCCGCCATGCCCAAGGCGCGCTCTTGCTGGGCCGACCGGTGCTGCTCTGCGGCTTTGGCGAGTCAGGCCAGGAGCTTCCCCAAGAGCTGCAGAGTCTGACGCTGCCGGCGCAGCTTCTGCGCACGAGCCGCCCCGCCGATCTGGCACGTGAGCTGGGACCATTCTGCCAAGCGCTGGCGAGCTCTCTTGCGGCTCGGCAAGAGCGAGGGAGCGCCAGCCCGCCGGCTTCATCGCTGTTGACCGAGTCGACACAGCGCAGCCTGGCCAGCCTGCGACAGTCGCTGCACCGAAGCCAGGTGCTGCGGCAGCACACCGAGCTAATCTTGGAGGTCGCCGCACACGCCGCAGCGACACGGGCCCAGCCGACGCTGAGCCAGCGCGCCCTGGCCCTTAGCCTGCGGCTGTGGCGACGGCCGACGCGGCTGCTCCTGCGCTATCCGCAGGTCGTCTCTGAGCTGCGCGGCAGCGACCTTAGCCAGCTGATCACCGTCGACACGCTGGAGCGGCAGCTGCAGACCCTGCTGGGTGCCGGTTATCAGCCACAGCCGCTCGCTGCCATCGCCGACGCCAGCGCTGGGCGACCGCTGCCGGCCGGACGCCACTTCGCGGTGCTCTTCGAGGCCAGCGAGGCAGGCCGCGCCGATGTCGAGCGCTTGGCCGCGCCGCTGCTCGCCCGCCTCGGCATCCCTTTTGCGGTGTTGCCCGTCGGAAAACTGCCAGCCGACCCGGCCCCCATTTTCCTGAGCGAACAGAGCTCGCTGGGACCGCGCGACCGCTTCGACGCGCAGCGGCTGTGGCTGCAGCTTGCCCAGCCGCGCTAGCCGCGCCCGGCTCCGCCCCCACCCCAAGAACACAAGGACCTTCGCCAGGACCTTCTATCCATCCGGCGCCGCTTGCCTGGCGCCCGGGCTCTGAAAAGGTTGACAGGGACTGGCTGGCTCGGATAAACGTAGCGGACTTTCTTGTGGATTTGCTGGCCCCTGACCTTGGTAGGCAACGCAGGGCTAGCTCTCGGAGGATCCCTTGGCGAACGTCGCATCGGCTGAAAAACGCAATCGTCAGCGCATCAAGCGCCGCGAGCGCAACCTGCAGCATCTTGTCCCCATGCGGACCCGCGTGAAGCGGGCTCGCGCCACGCTCGAAAAGCCGGCCGAGGCACCGGAAGCCGTCGAGCCGACCGTGGCTGCCGCGATCCAGCAGCTAGCCAAGGCGGCGCAGAAGGGCGTCATCCACAAAAAGACTGCCTCGCGCAAGATCTCGCGTCTGACCAAGGCTCTGAACAAGGCCAAGCCGGCGATCGCTGCAGCCAAGCAGGCCAGCTCTAAGAAAGAGCCGGCCAAGAAGGCCCCCGCCAAGAAGCCGGCCGCCGCGAAGACCGACGCGAAGAAGTAAGCCCGTCCCCCGGCCGACTGTCCCGCCGCGTTCTTTCCCCACCAGCTTAAGCCTCGCCTCACCCCGCACAGGACGCGTGTATCTATGCGCGGAAGCGGGCGTTCTGGATGCGCAGCCGTCGCACCAGCACCAGCAAGATCTGCTCTTGGATCTGGGGCCGACGAGCCATAAGCTCGCCGAGGTCGGCTGCGCGCAGCCGTAGGAGCTCAGCCGCTTCCACGGCCACCGCGTCGGCACTTCGCGCCTCGCGATCGATCACCGACAGCTCGCCGAAGAATTCGCGCACCCCGAGCGTGGCGATGGTTGTCTCGCCGTCGACGATGGCGATCTTGCCCTGCACGATGATGTACATGTCCTCGCCGGTCTCGCCCTTGCGAAAGACGACGTCGCCGGCCGTGCACTCGACGGTGTCGAGGATCTCGGCCATCAGCCGCAGATCTTCGCCAGGGATCTCGGCAAACAGCGGGACGCTGCGCAGGAAACGCATCCGTTCAAACACCGGGATCAAGGCGGCATCCTTTTCATAGAGTTCCGGGAAGCGCGCGGCGGCGCGTGAGCCATAGGTGATGAGCCCGCACAGGCGCAGATGCTCGTCGGCCAGGCTGACGAGGAAGGCCAGCGGATCGTCGATAGCCGCGTGATCGATCAGGCCGACGTTCTCAGCCGCCAGCAAGCGCTCGCGCAGGCTGAGCTTGTCGAACAGCGGCACCACCTTGCGCGCCAGATCGATCGGCAGCGCCATCTCTAAGAGCTCGGCGATCTGCGCTTGCTTGTCGTTCTTGTCAGGTGGCCGGGTGATGCCGGTCATCGTGCGGCGCAGGCCCACCTCGATGGCGCTGGTGATGTTGCGGCTGTGCAGAAGCGACAGCATGCGCAGCACGCGCTGGCGTACCGCGGCGAAGCGCAGCTCGATCTCGCCGCCCAAAAAAGCGTACTCCGGATCCAGATCCCAGTCGGGCGTGCCATCGTCGCGCGCCACGCCAGCGATCAGCGACAGATAGCGAAAGCTCTCGGCCAGCTCCGTCTCCAGCACCGGCTCGACGAGGGCGTAGGGCAGCGGGACGATGCGACCGCCTTGGACTTGTCGCGCCAGGGTGGCGATGACTCGCTCGCGCACGCTGATATCGTCGTGCGCCAGCAGGCGCGTGATGCCCAGCCCCTGTGCCGAGCCGCCGAGGAGCTCTTGCAAGCTGCGCGTGCTCTGCGGCTGCGGCTGCGGCTTGCCGCTGCTCAGCTTCTGTGCCGCCAGATCGAGAGTGTCGAGCCCCCAGCTCAGCAGGCTGGTGAGCGCTGGCTCGACGGTTCGCGGGTCCTCCAGGAGCGGCGCCAGCGAGGGCAAGAGCGGGCGGGCGCGCAGCCGAACTATGGCCTGCAAGATGGCCAAGCGCAGCTGACCATTCCGATCATGCTTGCCGTGCACCGCCAAGCAGCCAGCAAGCGCCACCAGCACCCCGTCTAGCTGACCGGCCCGGACATCAAGAGCCGAGAGCGCTGCCAGCACCAGATCTTCATCGACATGGCTGAGCAGCGCCGAGAGCGCGACGGCTCGCTTGTCGGCATCGGCTTCTGCCAGCAGGACAGCGACGACTCGGCTCTCGGCGCGGACCTGCGCATCGGCGTCAGCGCTCGCGACTTCGATCGTCGGGCGCAGGGCTGCGGCTTCCTTTTCCAGCGCTGCTGCGCCCAGGCTGTGCAGGCTAAGGATGCTGCGCAGGCAGCGGATGGCGGCCCGACGCACCTCGGCCGAGGGGTTTTCTCGCACCAGGGCACAGACCGCCTCCGGCACGTGCGAACACAAAGGTGGCAGCTTGTCGAGCACGGCGATGCGCACGATGGCTGCCGGATGGGCCAGCGCGGTGAGCAGCAGGCGCTCGGCCAGGGCTGGCTCAGCTGAGTGCAGAAGCTCAGCGGCAAGCAGAGCCCGTCCCTCATCGGGAGCCAGCAGATCCTGCGCAATGGTCTCGGCGGCCCGACGATCCAGGGTGGTCACCGCCTCGGGATTTTCGTCTTCCAGGCGCAGCTTGCGATCGTCGAGGGCCCGCCGCAGCGCGGTGATGTAGGCGCGCTGCAGTCGCGTCATCACCAGCGCCACCATGCCCAGCACAACGACCATGGTCAGAAACGACAGGATGCGCTGATCGGCACCCTGCAGCAGCGTCGCCAGCAAGACCGCGGTGATGGCGTAGGCCAGCGGCGCCACGACCCCGCGCGAGAGCACACGCGCCTGGGCGCGACGGACCACTGGCAGCGGCGTCTGCGCCTGCTCCATCGCCGAAGACCACAGCGCCCCTTTCAGCACGCGATCGTTGGCTCGCATCAGCACAATCGGTGCAAAGCCTGGAGCAATCAGCGCAGCCATCGCAAACAGCGACGACAGAACAGGGGTGATGGCCAGGCTCTGCGTCGCTCCCAGGCGCGACAGGATGCGGCTCGACAGCCCCAGCTGCAGCACCAGGCTGATGGCGCTGGTGATGCCGTAGAAGCGACCAAAGAAGGCAGCGATCGCCTCCTTGGCGCCATAGCGATCGCGCGCGGTGGCCAGGAGCTGATACTCCATCAGCTGCTCGCCGAGCAGGGCCAGCACGCTGAGCAGCAGGCACAGACGCATTAGTGGCACCTGCAGGACGAATTCGAAGCCCTCGCGCCAGCCGCCGATGATCGACGTCGGGCGCGGGCTGCGGGCCGGCTCGCGCAGGTCGGTGCGGGTCAGGCGCTGGATCTGCCAGACAGCTGCAGCGAAGAGCAGCGGTACGAGCAAAAGAAAGCTCTGCACCGAGATCAGCGCCACGAGCTGCGACAACAGCAGCCCGCCCAGCGTCCAAGCGATGCTGGCCCCGACGCCGGCCAGCGGCAGGATGCGCTTGGCCGAGCGCGCATCGACTGTGCCCGAGACCACGCTCCAGGTCTGAATGATCACCAGGCCGCTGATCGCTTCGACGACGACATAGACAACGAACGGCGTGCCGCGAACGTTGGCGAACAGCAGGCCGCGCAGCAGCAGGCTGGCCAGCGCTCCGCACCACAGCACAAGCTGGGCCAGTCGGGCCGGACCAAGGCGAGCCGCTCCGGCCATGGCCAGCGCGGAGAACGGCGCGATGGTCAGCGCGGCGGCGGCGAAGGCCCAGGGGATCATCGTGCGCGGATAGGCCGAAAGGAAGATGCCACCCTGCACCGCCTTGAGAAAGGCTAAGGCAGCTGAGACGGTAAAGATCAGGCTAAAGACGCGGAAGGCGCGCCAGCCCTCGCCCTCGGCCAGGTTGAGGAAGCGGGCCAGCGTAGCGCCCAAGCTGCTGGCCCCTTCGGCCTCACGCGTGGCTTGCCAGGTGAGGCTGGGGACGACGGAGGACAGCGAACCGGCCGGCACCGCGCTCGACAGCGTGGCGGACATCTCAGAGCCTGTGGAGGTGGCGGGAGCGTTGGTCTTGGCCGGCGGGCTCTGGACCCTGCCCTCCCCCGGCCCAGGCAGGTCGCGGGCTTTGTCGTCCGCTGAGCTCACTGCCCCGGACCTGTTCGCCCACCCGGGCTTATGGGCGGCGGCTCGGCGGCGCTCGGCAGACGCCAGGCCCGCAGGCGGCCGACGTTGCGCGCGTCCTGTGGCGCCACTGGAACGAAGGCCGAACGGGGGGACGAAGACAGCTGCTGATAGAAGCTGTTGGCGACCAGGACCTCGCCGGGTGCCGCCATGTTCATCAGCCGCGCCGCAACGTTGATGGCATCGGCGATGGCGGTGCTGTGAGTGCGGCTGGAAGGCCGCAGCGCGACGATCTGCAGGTCGCCATACGCCACACCGATGTGCATGCCAGCGCTCGGCTGCTGGCGGTCGATCTGCCGCTGCCAGTAGTCAGACACCGCGGCGCCGACGCTGAGCAGGGCCTGCGCCGCCCCCAGCGCCTGATCGATGTAGCCGCTGCAGCGATCGGGCACACCGAACAGCGCCAGCACTTGATCGCCGACGAAGTTTTCGATCATGCCGCCCCGGTTGACGACCTCGTAGCGCGCCTTGGAATAAAACGAGGTCAGGCTGTCGCGGA
>CAZVMD010000252.1:0-10967 GCA_964628555.1 uncultured Myxococcales bacterium
CCCCGCCCAAGACGCGCACCGCCGACGTCATCTGGCACATCGACGATCAGAAGCTCTATTTCAGCTCGCACTCCAAGGCGATGAACGAAGCGTTCCTGCAGCTGTTTTCGCAGACCTTCAACATCGGCATCGATCTGGAGGGCCCGGGCTTCTGGGCCAAGGCGTATGCCGAGACGGTGGCCCTGGCCGAGGCGCTGAGCCAGGCGCGGCCGACGAGCGAGCTGCTGGGCGGCTTTTCCGGTCTTAGGCCCTGCCCACACGCAGGGCTCGGCGATGAAGACGAATAGGAGCGGCGATCATGCAAGAAGCGGAACGACCCCGGCGGGGCAGTGAGCCCAGCCTGCGCGATGCGATCGCCGAGTCTGGCGAGACGCCGATCGACAGCCAGCGCGCGGCGCTGAGCTTGGATCTGGAAGATCGGCGCTATCTGGGCCGCGAGTTTCTCACCTGGCTTATCTATCACTCCGACGACGAAAACGGCGGCGGCCACTTTGCCGAGAGCGATCTGGGCGACGAGTTCCGCATCGTGGTCGGCGAGCGCGTGGTGCTCAAGGCGCTGGGCGAGGGAGCCGGCGAGATCACAGCCCGCGGCGTTGCCCCCGCCATGACCCCCGATGTGCGCTATGCCGTCGCCGGTGGGCTGACGGTGCGCGAGGTCGATCTGCTGTTCTTGCGCGGTGGGCGTGGCAGTCGCGAAAACGGCGGTGAGCAGGTGTGGCAGGCGGCGGTCAGCGCCGAAGGCTTCGATCTACGGCGGGTCAAGCTGCCGGCCCTGCTCAGCGAAGAGGACAGCGAGCAGCTCAACGAGCGCGTCGAGCTGATCGATCAGCTGGATGCCATGCTGCGCGCCGCCTTCCAGGCCTTTTTGGCGCTGCGGCTGTCGGACAAGTGGCGCAGCGCCGAGCTGCCGAGCATGCGCGCCTGGCTGGCCCGCTCGATCCTCGATGAGCAGCAGCTAGCGAGCATGGACGCGCCGTCCGAGGCGACGAGCAAGAGCGGATCGCGACGGAGCAGCGGCAAGCGCAGCTAGGCGCAGGCGCGGGTGTAAAGGCCCCGCGGGAGGCGAGCATGTCCGGCAAGTTTGTGCCCATGACGGAAGAGCTGCAGGAGTATGTGACCAGTCGCTCGACGCGGCGCGACGCGGTGCTGACCGCTCTGGCGGCGGAGACAGCGCGGCTCGGTCCTGCCCAGATCATGCAGATCGCCGAGCTGCAAGGCAGCTTTATGAGCCTGCTGGTGCGGGCCATCGGCGCCCGTCGCGCCGTCGAGATTGGCACCTTTACCGGCTATAGCGCGATCTGCATCGCTCGCGCCCTGCCCGACGATGGCCAGCTGCTGTGCTGCGATGTCAGCAAAGAGTGGACGGACATCGCCCGCCGCTACTTCGATCAGGCCGGGGTGGCGCACAAGATCGACCTCCGCTTGGCACCGGCCCTGCAAACCCTGGCGGCGCTGCCGGCCGGACAGCCGCCGTTCGACTTTGGCTTTATCGACGCCGACAAGAAGAACCAGGGCAACTACTATGAGGCGCTGATCGCGCGCCTGCGGCCGGGGGGCCTCCTGTGCATCGACAACGTGCTGCGCGAGGGGCGGGTGATCGATCCCAGCGAGCAGGATGCCGATCTGCAGGCCGTCCGCGCCCTCAACGACGCCCTGCCGCACGACCCGCGCGTCGAGGTGGTCATGCTGCCGATCGCCGACGGACTTACGATCGTCCGCAAAAAGTAGCGAATGTGTTAAAAGGCGCCCGTGCGTCCCTTGGTAATCGGTGTCGCCGGCGGAACCGGCTCGGGTAAGTCCACCATTGCGGCCAAGATCGTCGAGGGTCTGCCGGCCGGCACGGTGGCGGTGATCGATCACGACAGCTACTACCGCGATCGCTCGGATCTATCGCAGCCAGCGCGCGAGCAGCTGAACTACGATCACCCCGACTCGCTGGAGACCTCGCTGTTGGTGCAGCATCTGCGGTCGCTGCGCGCCGGGCAGGCCATCGACATGCCGGTCTATGACTTTAAGGCCCATGCCCGGCTGCCGCTGCGCCGCCATGTCGAGCCAGCGCCCTTCATCATCGTCGAAGGCATCCTGCTGTTCGTCGAGCATGAGCTGCGCGAGCTCTTGGACATCAAGATCTTCGTCGATACCGACGCCGATATCCGCGTGCTGCGACGGGTGCGGCGCGATATCGAGCACCGCGGGCGCAGCTTTCAGTCGGTGCGCGAGCAGTACTACAAGAGCGTGCGACCGATGCACCTGCAGTTCGTCGAGCCCTCGAAGCGCTGGGCGGACCTCATCATCCCCGAGGGCGGCGAGAACTACGTCGCCATCGACATGGTGATCGGCCGCCTGCGTCACTACCTCAGCGACGTCCGCGATCGCTTGGCTTTCGGCGAGAGCCAGGGCCGCGAAGCGACGCACCACTAGGTCTACAGTCCGCGGGCCTGCAGACCAGCGGCGACGCTGCGATAGAAGCTTAGGTGGTTGAAGCCGGTGCTGGGATCGCTGCCGCTGTCCTTGATCTGCCCGACCTCGTCGAGATGGTCGGCGGCGATGCAGCCCTTGAAGGTGCCCCACTTGGCATTTTCGACGGTGACCATGCCATCGTTGGGCAGCAGCGAGATGCCGTGAGCGACAAACGCCGCTCCCGGGACGAGCAGGGCGTCCATGGTGTCGGTGCGTCCGGGGGTGGTCAGCCACTTGCCAGCGCAGGCCGTGTTGTCCCTGGGATTGGCGATGCCGAGCACCGAGCTAACGCCAGCGTAGGACTGGTAGTACACGCGGGCGTCATCGCGATTGGCGGCGTTGAAGGCGGGGGCGCTGCTCTCGGCCAGCGAGCTCAGCGCGGCGCGCATATTGGCGTCTGAGGCCACGGAGCTGAAGGTCTCGCCCCAGGCGCGCGCGATGGCGTTGATCGCGTCATCGGCGATGCCCGGTGACAGCCGCAGCGCCACATCGGCGACCCCGCTGCCGCGGTGTGGCGTCGAGACCGTGGTCAGCGAAGCGACGCGATCGCCATACCCCAGGCTGCTGATCAGATAGCGCGCATCCAAGCCACCCATCGAGTGAGCGATCAGGTTGACCTTGCGCGCCGCGGTGCTGCGCAGCACCGCATCCACCTGCGTCGCCAAGTAGCGGGCCCGCACTGCCACTGAGTTGTACGGGGGCACGGTAGTCTGCGCGACGCTGTAGCCATCGCGCTGCAGCGCCGCCGCTACGCCGTTAAACCCCCAGTAGCTGGTCGGGCTGGCATTGAAGCCGTGCAGGAGCACGATCGGGTAGCGAGTGGCGAGCGCAGCTTCATGAAACGCGGCTTGCTGGCTATCCAGCTCGGGGCTGGGAAGCTCCGGGCCACCGCAGGCAACCGATAGGGGCAAGAGGGCCAGTGCAAGCCGGAACAGCGAAGTCGAGAGAGGACGGGTCATGGGAGGCTCCTTGGTTGGGTGAGCTGGAAAGCGTGGCAGGCTGTGACGCTCACCATGCGTCGGCGCGCCGCGGCCGGAAAGAGCAATCCAGGCCCCAATGCCGCCATCCATAGACCCAAGTTGCGCCAAGCCCAGCGGGCGCGTGCTAGCGTGCGGCCATGCTGGGCCGGGCCGCAGCGGTAGAGCTGGTCTTCGATCCGCAGGTCTTCGTCGCCGCACCGCGGGGGCGCTGCCTGCTGGGGCCGAACCTGCTGGCCTGGTTTTGTGCCGATGACTTCTCGGTGCTGCGGCTGTGGGGGCAGCCGACCGAGCACGATCTTGTGTGCATGATGGCGTTCAAGCAGGCCCGCTGCCGGCCCAGCCTGTCGCCGCATCGAACGCTGCTCGATCTGCAGCGCCTGCAGCATGTCGAGCGCTCGCACTTCGAGCGCCTGCTGGCCCACAATCAAGCGCTGCGACAGGGGCAGCCGCCGCAGCCTGGGGTGCGCGTCGCCGTGGTTCGCCCGGCCGGCTTTGTCGGCGCGGCCATCGAAGGCTTTCTGGCGCTGGAACAAGCCCCGGTCCAGAGCGCCTGCTTTACAGCCATGGGCGCCGCGCTGGCTTGGCTGCCGGTCAGCGAGCCGGCCGCGCTGCTCGCCGAGCTGGCGGCGCTAGAGCAGCGGATGCAGCTTACGCCGCGCACGCTGGAGGAGCTCCGCCGGCGCACCCTGGCCGGCGAAGAGCTGGGCAGCCTGGCGCAGGCCGCGCAGCGCCTGGGCGTGTCGGTTCGCACCCTGCAGCGTCAGCTGCAGACGGCGCAGACCACCTATCGCGAGGAACGCAACCGCCTGCGCGTCGAGCGCGCGCAGGAGCTTCTGCGCACCAGCGAGCTGAAGCTCTTCGCCATTGCGCAGGCTGTTGGGCTGCAGAAGCCGCAGCACTTAAGCGCGCTGTTTCGGCGGCTGACCGGCGAGGCCCCGGCCGCGTTCCGCAAGCGCATCCGCCCGGCCGAAACGGGCTTGGCTGCGCCGTCCCCGCCGCCCGCTAGCGGGGAGCTGGCTTCGACCCAGCGAGAGCCGCCGTGATCGCGGCCTTGACCGCCGGCTCGCGCTCGCGCTGGGTCGCCTGGGCCAGGGCGCTGCGAGCGGCTGCCGACCGGGGCGCGAGCTGACCCAGGGCGGTAGCGGCGGCCACGCGCACGTGGACGTAGGGATCGCTCTCCAGGCGGGCCCGCAGCGCCGGGACGGCCGCGGTCTGTCCCAGGGTGCCGAGGGCGCGGACGAGATCGGCGCGCGACAGCACGTTGTCTAGCTGCGCCAGGAGGGCCGGCAGAGCCCGTGGATCGCGGCTGCCACCGATCAGGTCAATGAGGGGTCGCGCCCGATCGGCATCTTGCAGCGCCAGGACCGCCGGCAGCACTCCGCTTTCGAGCCACAGGGCCAGGCAGTCCGGCTCCGCTGGCGTCGGTGCGGCGGCGGGTCGGCGACAGCTGGGCAGGGCCGCGAGGGCCAGGGCGGCACACAGTCGCGACTCGGCATCGGCGGCAGCATCGGCGAGCAGGGCGCGGACAGCGGCCAGGCTCTCGGCACTCGGCGCGCTGTGGGCGGGGGCCGACAGGCGCAGCAGGCTGACCGCGGCCCAGCGCGCACTGCCGCGATCATCCCCCGCCGCAGTGAGCAGGCGGCCCAGGGTGCCCAGATGCTCGGGCGTGGCCAGGGGCGAGAGCGGATCGACAGCGCTCGGCTCAGCCGGCGGCGGCAGCGTGGCCAGGAGCGGCCCGACAAGCGCCAGCAAGCGGCGCCGCGACTCATCGGACAGGCGAGCATCGCCGAGGCTGTCGAGCAGCGCCGGCAGCACGCCGCGATCGCCGAGCTTGGCTCGCGACAGCAGCTGTGCATCCAGCGTCGTCGCGCCAGCCGCGGCCGTCCCCTGAAGCGGCGGCGGGCCATCGCTCTCGTAGCGCCGCGCCTCGGCCAGCGAGCGATCGAGCACGCCGCGCAAGCGGGCCAAGACCTCGGGCCTCTGGGCGATCAGGTTGTGTCGCTCGCCGGGATCGCGGGCCAGGTCGAACAGCTGACAGGCGTCGGTGGAGAGGTCGCAGATCAGCTTATCGGAGCCGAGCACGACCATCTTTTTGCGGCCGATCTCGGCGAAGATCGGCCCCTGTGGCAGGCGACTCTCGCCGGTCAGCAGCCACGGCGAGAGGTCGCGACCGCGCATGCGGGCCGAGCGCTCGATGTCGAGCAGGCCGAGCAGCGTCGGCGCCATATCCAAAAGGCCAACCGGCGTGCTCAGCCGTCGGGGTGGCAGCAGGCGCGCATTTTCAGCCAGCAGCGCTGACCGCGACGGCGGGGGTGTCGCTGCGGCCGGCTCGGCTCCAGCGGCGGTGGCGGGGCCCGGTAGCGGAGCCGCAGCCGGCGCAAGCAGCAGAGGCACATGCACCTGCTCTTCGTACAGCGTCGTGCCGTGGTAGCGACCGCCGTGCTCGCTGAACTCTTCGCCATGGTCGGCCGAGAACAGCACCAGGGCTCCCGGTCGCTGCGCCTGCAGGTAGGCCAACAAGCGGCCGATCTCGCGGTCGACGTAGGCGATCTCGCCGTCGTAGCGTCGGCTGTCGCTGTCGCCGGCCCGGGTCGCCTGCCCAGGGGGCAGATCGGGGTGAGGTTCGTAGGGCTCGTGCGGCTCTAGGTAGTGTACCCAAACAAAGGCCCGCTCCGGCTTCTCCGTCTCCAGAAAGGCCAGCACCTGATCGGTGCGCCGGGCGCCGCTCAGGTATTCGTACTTAACATACTCAAAGCCATACGCACTGTCCTCAAGGCGCTTGAGCTTGTCGTGCTCGATGTAGAACACCGAGGGCGGATAGAAGGCGGCGGTCTTGTAGCGGAAGCGCCGCAGCACGGTGGGCAGCGTCTCGTGGCTGGCCGCATCCTGGCCCAGCGTCAGCAGGGCATAGACCGGCTTGCCGGTCAGCAGGGTGGCGAGGGCAAACGAGGTGTGCGGCACCTGGGTATAGGCCCGCTCGAAGACCACGCCGCGCTCGGCCAGCCCGCGCACCGTCGGCATCAGCGCTAGGCGATCGTGGCGCAGGGCATCGACGGTGATCAGGAAGACATCGCGGCCGGCCAGCCGCGGTCCACTCGGCACGGGCGGCGGCGGCGCGGCCTCCTCGCTGGGTAGGACCAGGGCCCCCTGCGGTCGCGGGTCGGCGCCGCGCGCGCTGGCGGCCCGCCCGGCGGCATAGGGACGCATCAGGGCTGCGGCAATCGTCGTCTGCTCCAGGATGTAGCTGCGCAGCAGCGAGGCGCGGTACAGGCGACCAAGCAGCGACAGGCTGAGCAGACAGCTTCCCAGCAGCACAAGCAGCCACAGCAGGCTGTGGCGCAGGCTGGGCCGGGCGGTGCGGCTTGTGCGGCTGCGGGCTCGCCACCCCGCATCCAGCGCGAAGAGGGCGAGGAGCAGCGCCAAGTAGGCCGCAAGCTGCAGGGTGCTGTGGAACCAGGGATAAAGGCGCGGCAGCACGTAGCGATCGGCGAGCAGGGCCAGCAGCGCCCCCAGCCCGGCCAGCGGCGAAAAGACCAGCAGGCGCTGCGGGGCCTCGGTCAGGGTGCGGGCCAGCCCCTGGGCCAGTCCGCGGATGCTGAACATCCCCGCCACCACCAACAGCAGCGAGAGCAGCGGGCGTCCGGGAAGCTTCTGCGCCTGCGGGCCGGCGAAGACCTGGCTGGTCAGCCAGAGCAGCCCAGGCAACCCGAGCAGCGCCAGGTAGGTCCCCAGCCAGCCCTCAGAGCGTCCGGCTCGCCCCAGGGCCTGGCGCTGCGCCAGACGGTGGCAGGCCAGGAGCAGCGCCGCCGCGAGCAGCCCCAGCCCGGCCCCGGGCCCGACCGGCAACAGCGTCTGTCGCGCGGCCAGCGGCAGCCACGTCCAGACATCGTCGAATTCGCGCCACAGCGCGCCGGCCCCAAGCCCGGTGTCGAGCAGTCCAAGCAGCAGCCCCGCCCCCAGGCCATAGGCGATGCCACGCGCTGCGACCTGCCGGAAGCCGGCGGTGGCCGGTGTGTGAACCTCTGCGGTCAAGGGCTCCTCTGCCGACGGGGCCAGGGCAAAGCTGAGCTGGGCCCGGCCTTAGACGGGAGTCAGCCAGCGCTGATAGCTGGGCAAGCGGCCGCGCACCGCATCGAAGAAGGTGGCCTGCAGCTTCTGGGTGATCGGGCCGGGCTGGCCACTGCCGATGGTGCGGTCGTCGATCTCGCGCACGGGGGTGATCTCGGCGGCGGTGCCGGTCAGGAAGACCTCGTCGGCCATGTACAGCTGATCGCGGCTGAGTGGTCGTTCGTCGGCGGGAATGCCCAGGTCATGGGCCAAGGCCAGCACCGAGTCGCGGGTGATGCCGTCCAAGATCGCGCCCGACAGCGGCGGGGTCAGCAGGCGGCCGCGCAGCACGGCAAAGATGTTCTCGCCCGAGGCCTCGGCGACCTGGCCGGTGGTGTCGAGCAGGATGGCCTCGTCGTAGCCGGCCTTGACCACCTCGCGCTTGGCGAGCACCGAGTTCACGTACTGGCCGCAGACCTTGGCCTTGAGCAGGCTCGACTGCAGGCTGGCGCGGGCGAACGAAGACACCTTGGCGCGGATGCCGCGGCGCACGCCCTCTTCGCCGAGGTAGGTGCCCCAGACGTAGGTAGCGATGGCGACCCGCACCGGCATCTCGGTGGCGCCCAGACCCATGGCGCCGTCGCCGAGGAAGACCAGCGGTCGCAGGTAGGCGCCGCGCAGGCCGTTGGCCCGCAGGGTGTCGACGCAGGCATCGATCAGCTGCTGCCGACTAAACGGGGTGTCGATCAGGCACATGCGAGCCGACATCAGCAGGCGATCGACGTGCTCGGGCAGGCGGAAGACAGCGCTGCCGCCGTCACCGTCCATGGCGTAGGCGCGGATGCCTTCGAAGACACCGACGCCATAGTGCAGCGTATGCGTGAGGACATGCACCTGAGCTTC
This sequence comes from uncultured Myxococcales bacterium, assembly GCA_964628555.1. Taxonomy (GTDB): domain Bacteria; phylum Myxococcota_A; class Polyangia; order Palsa-1104; family JAEUJZ01; genus JAEUJZ01. The sequence continues at coordinate 8,391 of CAZVMD010000252.1, forward strand.
GTTCCACGGCACGAGCTTGCCGTCGAGCCAGATGAGCTTTTCTGGTGTGTACTTGGCCATATCCCATCGCTAGCATCCTGCGGGCATGGCTAGCAACCCATATTTCCGTCGGTGAAGGGGTGTTCATTTTTCGACGCTGGATGGTGCGCTGCGTCATTGGGTTTGTTCTTGGGGGAGGCGAACGGAAAACCCCGAAGTGGTTCTCCTCGCGCGCTCTCCGCCCACCTGCGGACGGGTCTTGGGCGGTCCCAGAGGGACCTGCGAGAGAGGCTTCCCCCCAGCCCCTCTTGGCGAGCGAAGGGGGCGTGCGGGGGCGGCGACTCTTTGGGTGGGCGGGCTAGGGCCTGGGAGGGTCGGGGATGGGGAACATGTCGCCCCAGAGGGCGAGGGCGCCGTCGATGTAGTAGGTGGCGCCGGTGATGAAGTCGGCGGCGGGGGAGGCGAGGAAGGTGACGAGGTGGGCGACTTCCTCGGGGGTACCGAGGCGCTTCCACGGCGTCTCGCGGCGCGAGATCTCGACAAGCTCGGGGGGATAGCGGTCGGTGCCGGTGCTGCGGATGATGCCGGGGGCGACGGCGTTGACGCGGATCTTGTGCGTCGCCCACTCAACGGCCAGGCTCTTGGTCAGGTTGTCGACACCAGCCCGGGCGGCGCCGGTGTGGGCCATGCCGGGGAAGCCGCGATAGATCTCGGCGATGATGTTGATGATGCTGCCGCCGCGCTGCGGGATCATGGCGGCGCGGGCCACAGCCTGGGTCATGGCGAAGGTGCCGACGAGGTTGTTGCGGATGACCTTCTCGAAGTGCTCAAGGGTCATGTCGGCAGCCAGGAACGGGCGCTGCCCGCCGGCGTTGTTGACCAGGATGTCGATGCGGCCGTAGCGAGCCCGGACGGCCTCGACGAAGGCGGCGATCTGGGCGGGATCGCGGATGTCGCAGGTCTGGGCTAGGCAGTCGCTGCCAGCTGCCGATAGCTCGTCGCGGATGGCGGCGATGGGCTCGGGGCGGCGGCCGCAGATGGCCAGTCGAGCGCCACAGAGCGCAAGCTCGCGCGCGATGGCAGCGCCGATGCCAGTGCCGCCGCCGGTGACCAGCGCGACGCGATCAGACAGCAGGTCCCGGCGAAATGGCGAAGCCTGCCAGGGGCCAATCTCGTCGTCGGCTGGCGTGGGCATGCTGGCTTAGCCCTTGAGCGCTTCCAGCTGAGCTTGCGCCCAGGCGCCGTCGGCTTCGGCTGCCCGGTCGCCGGACTTGCTCTTGGCTTCGGCGTCCTGCAGCGCTTTTTCGGCGGCGGCCCGGTCAATCTTGTCGAGCCGCGCCGCCTTCTGCACCAGCGCCACGACCCCACCTTTGCCGTCGACTTCGGCAAAGCCGGGACCGATGGCGATGCGACCGCGCTCACCCCCTAGGCGATAGCGCAGCACGCCGGGCTTGACCGCGGACAGCAGTGCCACGTGCCCCGGCAGCACGCCAAACTCGCCGAGCAGGCCGGGCACCGTGACTTCGTCCACCGACTGCGCGTGGACCTGGCCTTCGGGGGTAACGACCGAGAGCGTGAGCATGGGGTGGCCTTACTTGCTCTTCTCGACGAGCTTCTTGTGCTTCTCGACCGCCTCTTCGATGGCGCCAACCATGTAGAAGGCGTCCTCGAACAGGTGATCGTACTCGCCGCTGATGATGCCCTTGAAGCTGCGGATGGTGTCCGCAAGCGCGACCAGCTTGCCGGGCGTGTTGGTGAACTGCTCGGCGACGTGGAAGGGCTGGCTGAGGAACTTCTGGATCTTGCGGGCCCGCGAGACGACCAGCTTGTCCTCTTCCGAGAGCTCGTCCATGCCGAGGATGGCGATGATGTCCTGCAGTTCCTTATAGCGCTGCAGGATGCGCTGCACGTCGCGGGCAACCTGATAGTGCTCGGCACCGACGATGTGCGGCTGCAGCAGGGTCGAGGTCGAGTCGAGCGGATCGACGGCCGGATAGATACCCAGCTCGGAGATGGCGCGCGAGAGCACGGTCGTCGCATCGAGGTGGGCGAACGTCGTGGCTGGCGCCGGGTCGGTCAAGTCGTCGGCGGGCACGTAGATGGCCTGGACCGAGGTGATCGAGCCCTTGTTGGTCGAGGTGATGCGCTCTTGCATGGCGCCCATCTCGGTGGCCAGGGTCGGCTGATAACCGACGGCGCTGGGGATACGACCGAGGAGGGCCGACACTTCCGAGCCCGCCTGGGTGAAGCGGAAGATGTTGTCGACGAAGAACAGCACGTCGCGGCCTTCGTCATCGCGGAAGTACTCGGCGATCGTCAGGCCGGTCAGCGCGACGCGGGCGCGGGCTCCCGGCGGCTCGTTCATCTGGCCGAAGATCAGCGCGACCTTGCTCTTCTGCGGCTCTTCGAGGTTGATGATCTTGCTCTCGATGAACTCGTGATACAGGTCGTTGCCTTCGCGGGTGCGCTCGCCGACGCCGGCGAACACCGAGAAGCCGCCCTTGGCCTTGGCGACGTTGTGGATCAGCTCCTGCAAGAGCACCGTCTTGCCGACGCCAGCGCCGCCGAACAGGCCGATCTTGCCGCCACGGCGATAGG
>CAZVMD010000253.1:0-3395 GCA_964628555.1 uncultured Myxococcales bacterium
GGTTGGTCTGGGTGAAGTGGACGGTGAAGCGGACGGCGCAGGCGGGGCGGGGCGCGGTCAGGTAGCGGACCTCGGAGCGGCAGGCGCCGACAAAGGCCATGGTTGCCAGGAGCTCGTCGCAGACACGGCTGGCGGCCAGCTGGGCCTCGTCGCACAGGGCGGGGTCGAGCGGGCGCAGCGCTGCGACTGGGGCGTGCTGCATAACGTGGGTGCGCGGCGAGCTCCAGCTGGCGGCGTTGACGGTGGCGAGGCCGGCGGCTTGGAAGTGGCGCTGAATCACGGTCTCGCAGCCGGAAAAGGGCAGCGACTGGCAGGTCTGACCGGCGCTGCAGGTCAGCAGGTCGGCGGCCAGCACCAGCGGTGGCTGCTCCGGCTGGGCGGCTGGCACGGTGAGGCGGATAGCGCAGGCGGGCGAGGAAGGATCGCCGTAGCTGGCCACGGCTCCGCTGCAGCCCGGGGGGGCCAGGCCGCCGGCGCTGATCTCGCGACAGGCCTGCGTCAGGTAGCCCGCCGGTTCGTAGCAGGCCACAGCCGGGACGAAGCTGAAGACGGACGCCTGGCCGAGGTCATAGACATGGTAGCCAGCGTCGGTCACAGCCGCCGGCAGGGTGGCGTAGGCGGCGATGTACTTGGTCAGGATCGCCGCCGCCTCGCGCGGATAGTCGAGCGGCTCGGGAGAACCGCAGCCCACAGCCAGTCCGCAAAGAGTGAGTGCTTGCGAGTACCTCATTGGCTTTCCCCCCGAAAGAAGCACCGCGCATCGCTAGAACAGCGTCGGCGCAGTCGCTATGTTTCGATCTAGCTTGCCACGACGCAGCAGCGTAGCCGGGCTATGTCAGCCAAGTGAGAGGAGCGCGGAGCCGGCGAACTGAGGGAGCAGACGGGGAGGAGCAGACGGGCAGAAGCAGGGGGGGCGGGCTTAAAGACCGGGCTTGGTGCCGGTGGCAAGCAGAGGAGGCAGCGAGGCCAGAGCCGGGGCAGTGTCCGCGGCAGACTCGGGCGGCAGGGACGGGGCCTCGTCGCGCGACGGTGGGCTGCTGGGGTGGAGGATGCGGGCCGGCTCGCTGTCGACCGGCTGTGGCCGCGTCGCGGCAGCGGCAGTCGTCGCCTCGGTGGCAAGGGGCGGCATCGGCGAGACCGGGGCAAGCGGTGTCACCTGGGTCGGGCCACCATCGGGAGGAGCCTGTCCGGGCTGGCGACGCTCGCGATAGCGGTTGATGGCCCGCTGCACCATGTCGAGGGCGGCGTCGGGGCCGACCCAGCCGCGCAGCACCGGATCCTTGCTGGTAAAGGCGGTCGACATAATGAAGAAGCGCTCTAGCTCCTGCTGCATGCGCCGCCCCAGGTCCGAGAAGTTGCGCCAGTCATCGCGCCGCGCCGCCTTCATCGGCACCGCCACCAGGCGATGATTGGGCCGGCCGCGCAGGCCCCGCTCTTCGATCTGCAGGGCGCCGAGCAGGCGGCAGGTGATCACCACCCCTGGGAAGGTGCCGACATCCATCAGCACCATGACGTCGAGGGGGTCGCCGTCCTGGGCCAGCGTCTGCGGCACGAAGCCGAAGTCGTGCGGATAGGTGACGCCAAGCGGCAGGACGCGGCTCAGGCTGAAGCAGCCGAGCTCCTCGTCGTATTTGATTTTTACGTTGGACCCACGCGGCGTCTCAATCACGACACGCAGGTTGCGCTGCGCATCAAAAGGCGCCAGGCCATGGACCAGGTTTGCACCGTACATAGGGGGGGGTCTTTCTTAGCGGTCGCAGTCTAACACGTTGATCTTAGCCGGGTGCGCGTCTTTCGCAGCGCGGCCAGGTCGGGGGATCGCCGCGTCCGCGGGCTCGGCTTTGTCGCTGTACAGTAGGGGCATGCGTCTGTCGTGGCTCGTCTGTGGCTGTCTTGTCGCGCTCCTTGGCCTGGCGGCGGATCGGCCGCTGTTTGGTGCTGCCGCGACGGCGGGCTGGGGGTTTCGCCTGGGCATGCTCGACCTCGATGCCGGCCAGCTAGACGTCGAGCTGCGGCTGCCGCTGGCCAGCGGGACCGAGCCGCTGTCGCTGTGTCTGTTCATGGAAGGAGCCGGCGAGTTCGTGCGCGAGCTCCGCCTGCTCGACGCGCCGGGCGGCAGCAGCGTCCGCCGCGATACCGAAGACCCCGACTGCTGGCAGGTGCGGCCGGCGGTGACTCCCAGCCTGGCCTGGCCCCGCCGCCTGGCCTATCGCGTCGATCTGCAGGGCATGGCGGCCCGACGCGGCGAGCCCGACTACGCCGAGGCCATCGCCGCCACCTATGTCTGGAACGAGCAGGCGGTGCTGCTGCATCCCGCCCCGCTGCCCAAGGCGGCGCCGATTGCCATCGAGGTGCAGCTGCCCCCCGGCACTCCGCTCGCCACGCCCTGGCGCGAGGCGGCGCCCCCGCGAGGCGGCGTCTACGCCTTCGACAGCGACAGCGACCAGCACGATCACGGCAGCTACATCGTCTGGGGCCGCAAGCTGCGCGACCTCGGGCCGCTGAGCCTGCCGGGTGGCACGGCACAGGCCCGGCTGTTCCTTATCGACCTGCCTCACCGCGGCAGCGATGACGCCCTGCGCAGCTGGATGCAGGCGGCGCTGTCCGCGGTGGCTGGCTTTTATCGCGAGCTGATGCCCTCGCCGGTGGTGGTGACGCTGGTGCCGCTGGGCAATAGTCGCAGCGCGGGACTGTATGGCACGGTGCTGCGACCGCTGCGGCCCTCGGCGCAGATCTTCTTTGGCGGCGGCGCCGAGACCTTCGAGCTAGGCAGCGACTGGCTGGCCACGCACGAGCTGTTTCACGTCGGCAATCCCTTCCTCAGCCGTCGGCTGCCCTGGCTCATCGAGGGCTTCACGACCTACTACGAGGAGATCTTGCGGGCGCGCGCCGGAGCGCTGCCGGCCGCCGCCGCCTGGGGTGAGCTCTATAGCGGCTTTAGCCGGCACTGCCAGCCCGAGGCCGGTCGCTCGCTGGGCGAAGACTCTGCCAGCATGCGGCAGACCCACAACTACCAGCGCGTCTACTGGGGCGGGGCCTGCCTGGCCTTCCTCGTCGACATCGCCATTCGCTCGCAGGCCAGCCGGCGCGGCGTCAGCTCGCCCGGGGCGCCGCAGAGCCTCGACGACGTCCTGCGCGAGCTGCGCCGTCGCAGCCTGAAGCAGCCGCTCGGGGAAGCCGAGATCCTCGCCGCCCTCGACGCCGCGGCCGGGGACAAGCTGGCCAGCCGCACGCTGCAGCAGACGCAGAAGATCCCGGTGCAGGAGGTCCTGCGCCGCCTCGGGGTGGGCATCGCACCGGGCTCTCGGCCTGACCTCGGGGCGACCCGCTATCCCGTGGTCTTCGACGACAGCGCACCGCTTGCCGCCGTCCGTCGGGCCCTCTTTTAACGCTCC
>CAZVMD010000253.1:3495-10925 GCA_964628555.1 uncultured Myxococcales bacterium
GCCCCGTCGGCTGTCGCCGAGCTGAACGGCCTGACCGCAGAGCCGGGGCGGGCGCTGCTGGCGGCCTTCCTTGGCTGGATGCTGGACGGCATGGACGCCATGCTCTACGCCTTTGCGCTGCCGGCGATTGCCCGCGAGTTTCGCCTGGGTGACGCTGCGGCCGGCGGGCTGATGGCGGTCACGCTGCTCAGCGCGGCGCTCGGCGGCCTGGTGTTTGGCTGGCTGGCCGATCGAGTGGGGCGGGCCCGCTCGCTGGTGCTCGCGGTGCTGCTGTATGCCCTGGCCACCGCTGGCGCAGCGACGGCGAGCAGCCTGCCCAACTTCCTGCTGTGGCGGCTGCTCTTGGGCCTGGGCCTGGGCGGTGAGTGGGCCGCCGGCGCGACTCTGGTGGCCGAGTCGGTGTCGCCGGCCCGGCGCGGCCAAGCCCTGGGCCTGGTGCAGTCGGGCTGGGCGCTGGGCTATGCCCTGGCGGCGCTGCTGTCGAGCTGGATCCTGCCGCGCTGGGGCTGGCGGGCGCTGTTCTGGGTCGGTGCCAGCCCGGCCCTGCTGGCGCTGTGGATCCGGCTGCGCGTGCCCGAGCCCGCGGCCTGGCAGGCCCTGCGTCATCGCCGCTCGCCGTCTGTGTCGGGGGCGGTGTCGGGGGCGTCGGCGGCCGGCGGGCTGCGCCTTCTTTTACAGCCGTATCTTTTGCGACGAGCCGGGCTGGCCACGCTGCTGTCGGCGGTGCTGATGTGCGCCTACTGGGGCCTGTTCACCTGGATTCCCAGCTATCTTGCGACGCCGCTTGGGCGGGGCGGACCGGGGCTGTCGGCGGTGCGGGCGCTGTCGTTCCTGTTGCCGATGCAGGCCGGCGCGTTCCTGGGCTACATCGCCTTTGGGCTGCTTGCGGATCGCTACGGACGGCGCCCGGTCTTCTCCGCATATGTCCTGGGTGCGGCGCTGGCGGTGCCGCTGTTCGTCGGGCTGGTCCGGGTGCCGGCGGCGCTGTACCTCGTCGCGCCGATCCTGGGCTTTGCTGGCCATGGCTACTTCAGCGTCTTTGGCGCGCTGGTCGCCGAGCTCTTTCCGACCGCCATCCGCGGCAGCGCCGGCGGGCTCTGCTATAACGGCGGCAAGGCGCTGTCGGCCCTGTCGCCGCCGCTGGTCGGCCTGCTCGCCGAGCGCTTTGGCCTCTCGGCAGCGCTGGCCCTGCTGTCGCTCCTGTACCTGCTGGGGGCGCTGCTCATCTGGGCCCTGCCCGAGACGCGTGGCGAGGCGCTGTCGTGACCACGCCCTGGGAGCCGGCTGAGCAGGTGGCCGATCACGCGCTGCGCCTGTCGCTGCCAGCTTCGGCGATCGCCGCCGGGCCGAGCCCCGCAAGCAGCGCCGCGGTGCGCGCGGCCGTGTTCGCCCTCACCGCCGAGCCGCTGCCCGGCCTGAGCGAGGTCACACCGGGCTACGCAACCCTGCTGATTCGCTTCGTCCCCCTCCGGGTTGATCCGCAGGAGCTCGCCGCCCGCGTCGCTGAGCGCCTGGCGGGAGCCGCGGCCCAGCCCCTGCCGCCACCCCGTCACCACCAGGTCCCGGTGTGCTATGGCGGCGAGCACGGGCCCGATCTCGACGCGGTTGCGGCAGCGCTTGGCCTATCACCGCGCGAGCTTATCGCCTGCCACAGCCAGCCGCGCTATCAGGTGGCCTTCCTCGGCTTTGCCCCCGGCTTTCCCTATCTTTTGGGCCTGCCGCGGGCGCTGCAGCAGCCGCGTCGCGCCACTCCGCGTACGTCGGTGCCGGCCGGCAGTGTGGCGATCGCCGGAGCCCAGGCCGGCATCTATCCGCAGGCCAGCCCGGGCGGCTGGCAGCTGCTTGGGCGCACGCCGCTGTCGCTGTTTCAGCCGACGGCGCAGCCGATGGCGCGGCTGCAGCTAGGCGACACGCTGTGCTTCCAGCCGCAGCCGGCGAGCGAGTTTTCCGCCCCTGCCCAGGCCGAGCCGCCGCTGCACCCGTCTACCGCCGAGGCCGCCCTGACCGTGCTGTCGCCCGGCGCGCTGTCGACGGTGCAGGATCTGGGGCGGCCAGGCTGGTCGCCGCTGGGCCTGTCGGCCGGCGGGGCGGCGGATCCGCTGGCCCTGCGCCTGGCCAACCGCCTGCTGCAAAACCCCGACGGTGCCGCGGCTCTGGAGCTGACCCTGACCGGCCCCCAGCTCCGCGCCGAGCGCGATCTCGACTTCGCCCTGATCGGCGCCCCGGCCGCGAGCATCGACGGTGTCCCGATCGCGAGCGGCACGACGCAGACCCTGCGCCGCGGGCAGGTGCTGCGCTGCGCCCAGCTGGGTCCGGGCCTGCGCGGCTACCTGGCGGTGCGCGGCGGGCTGGCGGTGCCGCTCCTCGCTGGCAGCGCGGCCACCGATCTGCGCGGTCAGCTGGGGGGGCTGGCCGGCCGGGCGCTGCAGCGCGGCGATACCCTGGCCGTCTCGGCAATCCCGGCGAGCGCAACGACAGGCCGCAACTTCCGCGGCCGGCTGTCGCCGCAGGGCGAGCAGCTCTTGGCGCCGTCGACCACGCTGCGCGTCACGCGCGGTGCACAGGCCGACTGGTTCGCCGAGCCGCTGTCGCAGCTAGGCCAGCTGGCCTGGCTGCTCAGTCCGCAGTCGAACCGCAGCGGCCTGCGGCTGCAGTCAGCGTCGCCGCTTCGGCTGTCGCCGCGCGGGCAGGCGACGGGCTCGCTGCTCAGCGAGGGCGTGACCGCTGGCGCGCTGCAGGTGCCCGCCGATGGCCAGCCCATCCTGCTGGGCGTCGAGCAGCAGTCGACCGGCGGCTATCCCAAGCTGGCCCAGGTGATAAGCGCCGACCTGCCGCTCTTGGGTCGGCTGCGTCCTGGCCAGCCCATCACCTTCGTGCCGGTGAGCTTTGCCGAGGCCGCCCGCGCCTATGGCGAGCAGCTAGCGGCGCTGGCGCAGGCCATCGTGCCGCTTTCGGCCTGCGCTACGAGGTCCCGGCCATGAGTCCCGCATCCTCCCCCGCGCGCCGGCTGTGCATCGACCTCAACGCCGACGTCGGCGAGCAGCCCGAGCGCCTATCCGACGGACGTGAGGCGGCGCTGGTCGCCCAGCTCTCTTCGGCCAACCTCGCCTGCGGCGGCCACGCCGGCGATGCCGCCAGCATGCGGGCGGTCATCGCGCTGTGTCGCGCCCACGGCGTCGCCATCGGCGCCCACCCCAGCTATCCCGATCGGCAGCACTTTGGCCGACGGCCCCTGGCCCTGCCGCGCGACGAGCTCTTGGCCCAGCTCACGGCGCAGGTAAAGACCTTGGCCCAGCTCGCCGCAGAGCAGGGCGCGTCGCTATCGCACGTCAAGCCGCACGGCGCCCTGTATCACGCCGCCGCCGACGAGGCCGAGGTCGCCAGCGTACTGATCGACGTCATCCAGCAGGTCGATCCTCAGCTTTTTCTCGTCGGACGAGCCGGCAGTCCGGGCCTGGCCTTGGCACGCGCCGCCGGTCTGTCGGTGCTGGCCGAGGGCTTCGCCGATCGTCGCTACACCGCCACGGGTGAGCTACTCGATCGCCGCCAGCCCGGCGCCCTCCTCACCGACCCCGCCGCCGTCTGCGCCCAGGCGCTCTCGCTCATCCTCGACGGCAAGGTGCAGCCAGCAGCCGGCTCCCCCCTGCCGCTGCACGTCGATACCCTGTGCCTGCACAGCGACACCCCCGGCGCCGAAGCCCTCGCCACCCAGCTTCGCCAGGCCCTGCAGCAAGCCGGCCTCCACATCGCGCCTCCGCGGCGCGAGTAGCGGCTCTGGCGGCGCGCGCCCCCCACCGGCCGCGCTGCCTGATACGCTCTGGGCGTGCGACTGCGAGGGTGTGGTCTGTGGGTGTTGCTTTGGCTGCTGGGCGGCTGCAGGTGGACTTCGGGGCCGGCTGGGCGGGGTGACTTGGCGGCGGAAAAGGCGGCTGTGGCGCGGCCAGAGCGGGCTGGCTATGTCGATATCTGCGTCGGTGAGCGGCACTCGTGTGCGGTCACGGCGGGCGGAGTGGTGCACTGCTGGGGGAGCGCCAGTCAAGGCGAGCTGGGGGTGCCGGGTCTGCGGCGCAGTAGCGTGCCGGTGGCGCTGGCGGTGCCCGAGGCGGTGGCGCAGCTGCGCTGCAGCCAGTCGCTGACCTGTGCGCGGACGCAGTCGGGCGAGGTGTACTGCTGGGGCGATGATCGGGCGATGCAGGTGGGCCCCAGCGAGGTCGCTCGGCCGCCGACGCGAGTGCCGGCTCTAGCGGGGGCCAGCGATCTGTGGGTGCTGCCGAGCGCGGTCTGTGCCGTCGTCGCGGGGGCGCTGCGCTGCGACGGGCGGGAGCTTGCGGCAGGCGAGCTGGGCCGGCGCCATCTGCGCTTTGTGCCGGTGCCGCAGCGCAGCGAAGTGCTGTGCACGCTTGCGCTCGACGCTCAGGGGGCGACCGATGTGAGCTGTGCGGCGGGGCGCCAGGTCCTGCGACACGGTGCGGTTCCCCGCCCAGCGCCAGCGCTCAAGCAGGGGGGCGAAAAGGGGGCTCAGACGGGCTCCCCTCCGCGTAAGCCCAGCCTGCCTCCGGCCGCCGAGCCGCCGCCGCCGTCGCCGTCGCCGTCGCTGCCCTGGGCCCAGGCCGGTCGGCGCCCCGGCGAGCCGCTGCTGACCGCGGCCTTCTGGGGCGGAGCGCCGTGTCGGATCTATGCCTCGGGGCCGGCCTGCGATCCGCTGCTGCTGCCGCGCGTGCAAGCGGCGCTGGCGGGAGCGGCGCAGCCCAAGGTGCTGGCGGTCAGCGAGGATGTCCTGTGCCTGCAGCGCGACGCTGGAGAGGCGGCCTGCGCGACGTGGATGGGCAGTCGGCTGGCGGCGGGCGCGGCGGGACTGGGGCCGCTGCGGGCCCTCGCGCTTAGCGAGACGCATGCCTGCGCGGTGCTGCAAGATGGCCAGGCGCGCTGCTGGGGCGAGGCCTCGCATGGCGAGCTGGGCGACGGCACGCGCTATGAAGTCAGCACGCCGCAGCGGGTGCTGGGGGGGGCGGTCGAGCTGGCGGTGGCCGACGATCTGTCCTGTGCCCGACGACAAGACGGAACGCTGTCCTGCTGGGGCGCGCCCGCCTACTGCGACCGCGATGAGCGCTGCGAGCGCAGCAGCGCACCGCAGCCACAGCCGATGCCAGAGCCAGCGCAGGGACTGGTGCTGGGGTCGCCGCTGAGCACGCGCCGGCTGTGCGTCCGAGGCCCCGTGGGCTGGTCTTGTCGCTTCGGCGAATGGCGGGCTGTCCCGTCGCTGCCGGTGCCCATCGTGGCGCTCACCGGCGGCCTGCTGGGCCAAGACGGCCGGACCTGGGACTGGGCCCCGAGCAATCCGCCCGAGCGCCCGCGGCCGCACTTCTTTTCGCTGGCGGGCGAGCGGGTGAGCGCGCTGTCGCCCGACGGCTACTGCGCCGTCGCGGCTGGCGGAGGGGTGCTGTGCGGTCACTGCGGCGTGTGCACAAAAACGGAGGCGCGCGCGATCCTCACCCGGCTGGCCGAGCCGGCGGATGCAGTGGCCGTGTCGCGGCTGATCTACGACGGCGGCGGCCACGGCGTGTGTGTGCTCTCGGCGGCGGGCCGCGTGCAGTGCAGCGAGCTAGGCGAGGCTCCCTGGCGACGGGCCGAGGTGCAGCGACCGCTTCTGGCCGATGTCACCGGCGCGCTGGTCGAGGTCACAGCCATGGCCTTCGCCGATGCCTATGGGCAGGACCTGGGGCAGGCGGGGGGCGCCTTCGGCTGCCTGCTGCACCGCGACGGCAGCGTGGGGTGTTTGGGCAGCAATGTCGAGGGTCAGCTCGGCGATGGCAGCCGGCGCTCGCGGCGTCAGCCGGGTCGGGTGCGGGGACTGCCGGCAGCGACGGCGATTGGGGTCGGGCGGGATCACGCCTGTGCCCTGACGCGGGACGGCGAGGTGTACTGCTGGGGCAGCGCGCGGCGGGGGGCGGTGGGCGTCGGTCGGCCGGTGTGGCGCGACGAGCCGGTAGCAGTGGCCAAGCTGGCGCAGACGTCCAGCGAGGCCGGCGAGCCTACTGCACCTTGACGACGCCGTTCATGCCGCTGCCATCGTGGAGCAGGCAGTTATAGGGATAGCTGCCGGCAGCGGGAAAGGTGAAGCTGGCGGTGTTGCCGGTGCCGGTGGCGACAATCGGGTTGTTGGCGCTGCCAGCCGTCGCGTTGCCGCCGACTCCGGGGCGCAGCGGATGCGTCGTGAAGTCACCGCTGAACATCACCTGCTGACCGGCCGCGATGGTGATGCACTTGGGGCTGTAGGCAAAGCCCGAGGTGCCGCCAAAGCTGACGGTGCGCAGCGCGGTGCTCGCCGTGCGATCGACGAAGTTGGCGGTGCCACAGCCGTTAAGGGTCGCCGGGCCGGCCATATCGGGCATCGAGCCGGTCATCGCTAGGTCGGGGTTGCCGCCGGTGTTGGACTGATCGCAGGCCACGACCGCGCTGGCAAAGCACAGCGCGACCATGCCAAGAACCCGAGTGTTCATGTGGACCTCCCTGGGTAGCCGGGTACGAGGAAAGGGACTGCTAAGGAGCGCGTATCTTCCCATGCAACCCTTACGCAGGGTAACTTTTTGACTGAATGCCGCTGCCCAAAGTGAAGGCCCAGGGGTCCAAGCCAGTAATCGCCATGCTGCGCTTGTTCTTGTCTTTGCTCGTGCTGCGGGCCGCTGCGGGCTCACCCCAGCGGCGTCGGGTGGTGTTCGCCAGGCCGCTGCTTCAGCCAGGCCTGAGCTTGGTCTTTGGCTGTGGGCTGCTTCTGGCTTGTCTGGTGCGCCCGGCGCTGGCCCTGCCGGCCCAGACCTGGTTGTTAGCGATTGGCAACAACCTCGGCGAGGGCGATGAGCTAGGACTGCGCTTTGCCGAGCGCGATGCCCAGCGCTTTGCCGACATCCTGCGTCAGCACGGCGGCATCGTCAGCCGGCGGACCACGCTGCTCCTCGGCGAAAACGCGCAGACGGTGCGGCGGGCGCTGGAAGATCTGAACGCCGAGATCCGCGGTCAGGTCAGCGCTGGCCAGCCGAGCGCGCTGCTGGTGTTTTATTCCGGTCACGCCGATGCAGCTTCTTTGCATCTGCGCGGCACCAGCCTGGCGCTCGATGAGCTCAAGAAGCTGGTGCAGGGCTCGGCGGCGACGATGCGGCTTTTGATCGTCGATGCCTGTCGCTCGGGCAGCATCACGCGGGTCAAGGGCGTGCAGCCGGGCGAGTCCTTCGAGCTGCAGCTGGCCGATGGCGGTGGCAGCTCACCCGCCGAGGGGCTGGCCATCCTGACCTCCAGCTCGGCCGGCGAGTCGAGCCAAGAGTCGGATCGCCTGCGCGGATCGTTTTTTACCCATCACCTGCTCAACGCGCTGCGCGGGGCCGCCGATCGCAACGGCGATGGCCGCATCACGCTGTCCGAGGCCTACAGCTACA
>CAZVMD010000254.1:0-10895 GCA_964628555.1 uncultured Myxococcales bacterium
GGCACAAACTTTACGCAAGGTTTTCGCAAGCTCTTTTTGTGCCGAGCGATTCAGTATACTGCGGCAACTTGGGCCCGCTCTCCGGGAGCAAAAATCAGAAATCCCCCCGGGCACCCGGGAGCCCGGGACCCGCTACCCCGCGACGAAGAGAACACAGACGTGAAGATCCATTTCATCGGTATTTGCGGCACGGGCATGGGAGCGGTGGCCGAGCTCTTAAAGAGCGCCGGACACGACGTCCGCGGCTCAGATGAGCATGTGTATCCGCCGATGTCGAGCCAGCTGCGGGCGGCCGGGATCCCGCTATTTTCCGGCTTCCAGGCGGCCAACCTGGCCTGGGGTCCCGAGCTCGTGGTGGTCGGCAATGTCTGTCGTCGCGATCACGTCGAGGTGCTAGCGGCCCAGGAGGAAGGCATCCGCCTGACCTCGTTCCCCGGCGTCCTGGAAGAGCTGCTCTTGCCGGGCCGACCGACGCTGGTCGTGACGGGGACGCACGGCAAGACCACCACCACCTCGCTCGCTGCCTGGATGCTCAAGCAGGCGGGGCGACAGCCGGGCTTTATGGTCGGCGGCGTGCCCCTCAACATGGGCTGCGGCGCGGCGCTGGGTGAACCGGCTGCCCCCTTCGTCATCGAAGGCGATGAGTACGACACCGCCTTCTTCGACAAGAAGAGCAAGTTTCTGCACTACCTGCCGCGCTTCGCCATCCTGACCTCGGTCGAGCTCGACCACGTCGATATCTTCAGCGGCATCCAGGCCATCAGCGAGAGCTTCCGCGAGTTCGTCCGCCTGCTGCCGGCCGACGGCGCGCTGTGGGTCAGCGCCCGCTCGCCGCTGGCGCTGGAGGTGGCCAAAGAGGCGCGCTGCCGCGTCGAGCGCTACGGCCTGCGCCCGGGCTGCAGCAGCGATGTCGAGTGGCAGGCCGAGATCACCAGCACCCGCCCCGGGGGTCGCACGCTGTTCGATGTCTACTACCGCGGCGCGCGCTTCGGCTCCTTCGATACCGGGCTGCCGGGCGGCTACAACCTTGAAAATGTGCTGTCGGTCATCGCCGCCTGCCATGGCTATGGCTTGTCGCTGGCCGATATCGGCCGCGGTGTCCGGCTGTTCGCCGGGGTCAAGCGCCGGCAAGAGCTGCGCGGCGTGGCCCAGGGCGTGGCTGTGGTCGATGACTTTGCCCACCACCCGACAGCGATTCGCGAGACGCTGCGCGGGCTGCGCGGACGCCATGGCGGGGGGCGCCTGCTGGCGGTGATGGAGCCGCGCTCGGCCACCAGTCGCACGGCTGTCTTCCAGCGCGAATTTGCCGAGGCCCTGGCCCTGGCCGACGAGGTCATCATCGGCGCCGTGCACATGCCCGAGAAGGCACCGGCCGGCAATCGCCTCGACGTTGAGCAGCTCGCTGCCGATGTTCGCAAGCACGGCGTCCCGGCCCGCGCCATCCCCAAGGTCGAGGGCATCGTCGACTACCTCGCCGATCGCCTGTCGGCCGGCGACACCGTCGTCATCATGTCCTCGGGCAGCTTCGATGGCCTGCACGATAAGCTGCTGGCGCGGCTGGGCGATGGCGTAACGCAGGCGACGCTCGACGATCTGCCGCGCATCAAGGCGCTGCTCGAACGCGTCAAGCTGCCTACCACCGGCATCCCCGAGGACAGCGCCGAGCTGTGGCTGATCCGCGACGATGAAGCGGCCCAGGCGGCGACCGCGGAGCAGCCAGCCGTCGGCTGTGTCGCGCTGGAGATCTACGGCGAGTCGGGCCTGCTGCGCTCGCTGGCCGTGCACCCCAGCCGGCGCGGCGAAGGCTTGGGCTGGACCCTGGCCGAGATCATCCAGCTGCGCGCCCGCCAGCGCGGCCTGACCGAGATCTGCCTGCTCACCGAGCACGCCACCGACTTCTTTGCCGAAAAGTTTGGCTATCGGCCGGTGCAGCGCGACGAGCTACCCGCTCTGGTGCAGAGCTCCAGTGAATTCCGCCGCAACCTAAGCGAGCGCACCGTGGCCATGCGCCTGGTGCTGTAGCCTCAGCGCGAGGTGCTATTCTCGCTCCTATGCTCAAGGTCCCTATGCTGCTGCGCCGCGATCGGGCGGCTCTGACCGTCAGCGCAGGCGCCGTGCTCCTGGGTGTCGGAGTGCTGGCCAGCTCGCCGAGCGGCCGGGCTGTCTTCATCGAGACCGCCACCGCCGGTGAGCCGACCGCGCCCACCGCAGTGGCCAGCCCCAGCCGCCCGCCGGCCGGCGCAGCCCTGCCTGATGCCGGGAGCGCAAGCACCGCCGCAAGCAGCGACAGCCCACGCGATCTCGGCACCGATGGGGCTCCAGCCGCCGCCGACGGGGGCGCCGCCGACGCCGGAACCAGCGCCCCGGACCTGGCCGACCCGCACGCCGATACCAGCCACTTCGACGCCCAGAACGAGCTGTTCTGGAGCCAGCTTGGCCGCCGGCACACCACCGGGCTGGTCAACATCATCAACGCCTACGGCAAGGCGCAGAGCGGCGGCCCCGCGCTGGGCGACGGACAGCAGCGCGAGTTTGTGCGCACCATCGGCGAGATGGTCCTGTCCCAGCCGCTGCGCCACGATGGCAGTGTCCACGCCGCCGCCTTTTCCACCGACGGCAGCCGCGTCGTCACCGCCTGCTCCGACCGCAGCGCCCGCGTCTTTGATGCCCGCAGCAACAGCCTGCTTACGACGCTGCGCGGGCATGGCGATGAAGTGCTCTCAGCCGCGTTCTCCATCGATGGCAGCCGCGTCGTCAGCGCCAGCAGCGACCGCACGGCCCGCGTCTGGGACTCGCGCAGTGGGGCGTCGCTGGCCATCCTCAGCGGCCACAGCCAAGAGGTGCTGTTCGCGGCCTTCTCACGCGATGGCAGCCGCGTCGTCACCGGCAGCGCCGACAGCACGGCCCGCATCTGGGATGCCAAGTCGGGACGGCTGCTGTTTACGCTGAGCGGCCACGAGGGCCCAGTGCTGACCGCGGTGTTCTCGGCCGACGGCAGCCGCGTGCTGACCGCCAGCGCCGACGACACCGCCCGGCTGTGGGATGCCCGGAGCGGCAAAGCGATGGTCTCGCTCACCGGCCACAGCGACGACGTCACCTCGGCGGTGTTCTCGCCCAACGGCCAGCGCGTGCTCACCGCCGGCCGCGACAAGCGCGCCAACATCTTCGAGCTACCCACCGGCAAGATCATCCAGTCGTTTTACGACAGCGAAGACGGCATGCGCACCGCCAACTACTCCGTCGATGGGCTGCGCGTCGTCACGGCCAGCAATGGCCGCAGCGCCCGCGTCTGGGACGCGATCACCGGGCGCACGCTGTACGTCCTCAAAGGCCACACCCAGGACCTGCGGACGGCCCAGTTTTCCCCCGACGGCACCCGCGTAGTCACCGCCTCCGCCGACGCCACTGCCCGCCTCTGGGACATCCGCGGCGGGCGCCTGACC
Source organism: uncultured Myxococcales bacterium (assembly GCA_964628555.1). GTDB lineage: Bacteria > Myxococcota_A > Polyangia > Palsa-1104 > JAEUJZ01 > JAEUJZ01. The sequence goes on from CAZVMD010000254.1 coordinate 3,444, forward strand.
GGCGTCTTTCAGACCCGCGCCGACCTGCACAGCGTCGCGGTCTCGGGCGATGGCACTCGGCTGGTCACCACCGGCGCCGATCAGACCGGCCTGGTCTGGAACCTGGCGCTGGAGCGGGTGCAGGCGCTGCTCTCCGGCCACACCGATGAAGTCCTTAGCTCGGTCTGGGCCCCCAGTGGCTTACGCGTAGCCACCGGCAGCGCCGACAAGACCGCGCGCATCTGGGATCCCAAGACCGGCCAGAACGTCCTCACGATCACCGGCCATCAGGGCGCGGTCTTTTCCGTCGCCTATTCCCCCGACGGCACGCGGCTCCTGACCGGCAGCGCTGACAAGACGGCCGGCGCCTGGGACGTCAAGACCGGTCAGAGCCTGGCCAGCTTCGTCGGCCACAGCGCCGAGGTGCGCGCCGCCAGCTATTCCCCGGATGGCACGCGCGTCGTCACCGCAAGCTCGGACACCACCGCCGCGCTCTGGGACGCGCAGAGTGGCCAGCGCCTGCAGGTGCTGACCGGCCACAGCCAGGACGTGCTCGCCGCTGCCTACACTCGCGACGGAGCACGCGTCGCCACGGCCAGCGCCGATGGCACGGTCATCCTCTGGGATGCGGTGCGCGGCAAGCCGCTTCTGACCCTCAGCGGCCACAGCGGCGTGGTGCGCAGCCTCAGCCACTCCCCCGACGGAGCCAGCATCGCCACCGCGGGCGACGACCGCACCGTGCGCATCTTCGACGCCAAGACCGGGGCGCCGCAGCTAACCTTCGACGATACGACCGGAGGCGTGCGCAGCGTCAGCTACAGCCCCGATGGCAGCCGGCTCCTCTACGCCGGCGGTAGCGGCACGGCCCGCAGCGTCCCGACTAAGCTCGATGCCTACTTCCGCTTTGGCTGCCGCGTACTCGCCGGACTGGACCTCACCAAAGAGGTTCAGCCGCACTGCGATAGCCCCCCCTAGGCCAGTCGCTGCTGTCGCCCAGCGCGCAGCGCCTAGCCATCGCTGAAAGGGGACCCGGTCCGGCGAGCGCGTTTTTTTGCGCCTCGGGGCAAAGGAACTAGCGCCAGGCCCGGTTCCGAGAGATAAAATACACATCATCACGTCACTAGATTGAGAGGCCGTAGGAATGGACCGACTCGACGAAAGCAAGTCTTCGCGCAGCCGCTGGCAGTTAGCTCCAGGGAGCTCGATAGGTAGTGTTCCCGGACGGGGACTCCTCATCCTGGGAGGACTCCTTACTCTGTCGCTGACCGGCTGCCCCAGCAGCCCCAGCAACAACAACGGCGACATGGGGACGACGGGCGATGGGGGCAGCCCGACGGACATGAACACCGTGCGGCCGCAGCAGCCGGGCTGCAGCAAAGACGAGTGGTGCTGGCTGTTCCCGCAGCCGCAGGGCAACACGCTGTGGAGCGTCTGGGGCAGCTCGGCCAACGACGCCTGGGCGGCAGGCGAGAGCGGCACCCTGCTGCACTACACGGCAGGGAGCTGGAAGCCGGTCATCAGCCCAACCCGCAGCCCGCTCTACGCGCTGTGGGGCGCCGATGCGAATGACATCTATGCCGTCGGCGATCGCGGCGTCGTGCTGCACTACGATGGGCAGAACTGGACGCCGATGACGGTGTCCGGCAGCACCACCGGCCTAAGCGCGCTGTACGCGGTCTGGGGCAGCGGCAAAGACGACGTCTGGATGGTCGGCGCCAATGGCGTCGTGCTGCGCAAGTCGGGCGGCACGCTCAGTCGCGTCACGACCCCGAACGATCCGGCCTATCAGGTGCTGCTCAAGGGCGTGTGGGGCGCCGGCAGCACGGTCTACGCCGTCGGAGCCAGCGGCTCGCTGCTGAAGTTCGACGGCAGCGCGTGGTCGGCCAGCACCGTGCCGGGCGCGATGAACGAGATCCTGACCGGCATCGCCGGGACTGCCGCCAACAACCTGTTTGTGGCCTCGCTCAGCGGCGCCATCCGGCGCTACGACGGCACCAACTGGACCACCGTGAGCCCGTTTGGCAACTTCGGCATCTACTCGATGTGGGCGAGCGGCAGCGACGTGTTCGCAGTCGGCGACGTGCTGTATACCGACACCGCGACCAAGGATCCGACCAAGCGCCAGGGCATCGTCAAGAAGTGGAACGGCACGATGTTCGCGGACGTGCCCAGCACGCTGCCCATCTCGCTGTACGGCGTATGGGGAGCGGGGGCCAATGACCTGTTTATGGTTGGGGCCAGCGGCAGCATCGTCCGCTATAACGGCACGGGCTTTACGAGCTCCAGCCCGGTCGACAGCCTGACCGGCGTCTCGGCGCCGCTCAACGCCATCTCGGGCAGCGCCGCCGATAACCTCATCGCGGTCGGCGACTGGGGTGCCACCCTGCAGTGGAACGGCTCGCAGTGGCGCAGCGTCACCAACAGCGTCTATCTGCGCTTCCGCGGCCTGTCGGGCCCGATCGACAACCTATGGAGCGTCGCCTTTGACGCCACGATGGCGACCGGCGGCCCGCGCATCTTCCAGTGGAACGGCAGCGCGTGGTCCAACGCCGGCATCAACCTGCCCGGGGGCCTGACCTCTGTGCTGCGCGCCATCTGGGTCAGCGGCAGCGAAGGCGTGGCGGTGGGCGACGGTGACACCATCCTGCGCCGCAGCGGTGCCAACTGGGTGACGGTGACCGTGACGCCGCGGGTCGGCACCGCCCTGCGCGCCGCCTGGGGCTCGGACGCCCAGAACGTCTGGATCGTCGGTGGGGGTCAGGAAGGCCCGAACGGCGAAGACTACGTCGGCTACCCCGGCAAGATCCTGTTCTATAACGGCACCTCGGCCGGCGAGCGCTTCACCCTGCCCGAGAGTGACCAGTCGCTGCGCGCCGTCTGGGGTTCTGGCCCGAACGATGTCTGGGCGGTCGGCGACAACGGCGTCATCCTGCGCTACACCGGCACCTGGGGTCGCGTCGACAGCGGGACCGGCTTCAGCCTGCGCGGCGTCTGGGGCACTGCCGCCAACAACGTCTATGCCGTCGGCGTCGGTGGCACCGTGCTGCACTACGACGGCCAGGCCTGGAAACGGCAAGACTCCGGCACCAGCATCTCGCTGCTGGGCGTCTTTGGAGCCGGCAAGGATGTCTTTGCCGTCGGCAACTCGGGCAGCATCCTGCACAAGCTGAACCCCTAGACCGCCCCCGCCTCCCACTGCGCACTCGCAGCCGCCGTCCTCTTCCCTCCCCCCTCCGTCTCCCCGCACCGGCGCAGAAGTTGGCGTAGGTCGCAGGGGTCTAAAGTGCTAGCCTGAGAGACAAAGAATCGCTATAAACCGCAGCGCGATGGGTCAGGCAGCGCCAGTCATCGCCCCCCTGTAGTCACCCCTTATTCGCCGTCACGATTGGCGCCAGCGGCGGCGCCGGCAAGCTGGAGGCAGGAGCATGTTGGGTCTAGGCCCGATGGAATTGGTTCTGATCTTGTTCATCGTCCTTATCGTCTTTGGCGCTGGCAAGCTGCCTCAGATCGGCGATGCGCTGGGCAAGAGCATCAAGAACTTCAAGCGTGCCTCGGATGGACGCGAAGAGCTGGATGTGACTCCGAAGAAGGAACTCGACGGCGAGAAGCCGGCTGACAAGGCCTAAGGATCGCCGATGCCACACGCCCCCGGCGACCCTCGGGTCATCAAGCGGTACAGCAACCGCAAGCTCTATGACACGCGCAGCAGCCAGTACGTCACGCTAGAGCAGATCGCCGAGATGATCCGCCAAGGCGAAGAGGTGCGGGTCCTCGACAACAGCAGCAAAGAGGACCTGACCTCGGTCACCCTGGCGCAGATCATCTTCGAGGAAGAAAAGCGCCAGAAGAGCTTCATTCCGCTCGGGGCGATGCGCCAGCTGATCCAGTCGGGCGGCGCCTCGCTGCAGGAGCTAGCGCAGCAGGCACAGGCCCGCGTGCTGAGCGTCTTCCGCCCCGGCCGCGAGCGCGAAGAGGGAGAAGACGGCAGCCTCAGCCCCGAGGTCGCTATGGCCGACGTGGCCCAGGCTCTGGCGGCCGAGCAGGCGGCAGCTCTGGGAGCCAGCCCAGCGACGGGCGGCATCAGCCCCTCGCCGGGACTCGACGACGGCCGCCGTCCCGAGTCCAGCCACCGTGTACGCGAGCTCTTCGATCGCTCGCAGCAGACGCTGGAAGAATGGCAGCGCCGCGTCGACGAGCGCGTACGCCACATCGTCGATAGCCTGTCCCCCTTCGCCAGCCTTGAAAAAGAAGTCGCGCAGCTCAGCCTGCGCGTCGAGGCCCTGGAAAAGCAGCTCCGCCCAAGCTCGGAGCCGCCCCCCTCCCCCGACAAGCCGGCTGCGGCAAGCTAGCCGTCGGCTTGTTTCAGCCACGCCCCCCAGCGAGCTCCGCCGCTTGGCCCAGCGGGCGACGCTAGCCAAGGGGAATCGACCGCTCGCCAGCTGGCTAGCCCGCCGCCCCGCAGAGTAGCGCCGGACTGCGTGGCTAGCGCTGCCGCCACCGCCAAAGCCGTGCTATACAGGTCTGGCATCTTGCGCACCAGCGCTGGCCGCCCGTCTAAAGGCAGCCGCTTGTGGGTAGTCAGCGCCCTGCCACCGCAGACCTCAAATCCCGTCGCCCGCCGCAAGGCGAGTCGCAGCCCCAGGAGACAACCATGGCATCCGAAGACGTAAAGACCTTCACCGACCAGAACTTCGAGGCCGAAGTGCTGAAGTCGCAGACGCTGACCCTCGTCGATTTCTGGGCAACCTGGTGCGCCCCCTGCAAGATGATCGCCCCCTACGTCGAGGACATCGCCAAGACGTACAAGGGCCGCGTGCAGGTCGGCAAGGTCGATATCGATCACAACCAGCGTATCGCGCAGCAGTTTGAGATCCGCTCGATCCCGACGCTGCTCCTGTTCCGCGGGGGCAAGGTCGTCGGCCAGCTAGTCGGCGCCGTGCCCAAGGCCAAGATGGAGCAGTTCATCCTCGGCAAGCTCGACCAGCCCGCCCACTAGCACGCGCCCCGGGCCGACGCTCGCCAGTCCTCCCCTCTCTGCCCCCTCCCCTGCCTCCCTCTGCCCTCGCTTCTGAGCCTCGCCGCCCAGCCGCCGAGCCCCTCTGACCCCGACGGAACGACCGGCCCTGTCAGGCGGGAAAATGCGATAAGCTGGAGACCTTGAGCTACCGACCGACCACCGAGCTGGGTGCGCTCACCGCGTCCCTGCTGGCTGATCTCGAGCGGCTGCGTCCTGGCCTGCCTCCGACGGCGACCGAGGCGGAGATCAGCGAGCAGTGCCGGGCCCGCGCCGAGCTCAGGCTGCCGGAGCTGTACGCCGAGTATCAGGGCGAGCTCGATGCCGATGCGCAGGCCCAGCTGACGCTGTACCGCCGCGAGGTCGAGCAGCTGCTGATTCCCCGCTACGCCAAGCTGGCCGCCGAGCAGAACCGGCAGGAGCGCAGCCAGACGCGCGGTGCCGTGTACAACCGCCTAGCCTACGCCGCCCTGTTCTTTGCCCTGGGACTGTTTATCGTCTGGGCACCGTTTATCCCGATCTGGGAGAAGTGGCTGCCCTTCGCCTTTGCCGTCGTCGCACCGCTGCTAGCGCCCTGGCTGCCCAACCTGCACGGCGCCTTGCAGCAGCGCCAGCACCAGCTTCGGCTCGGCCTCCTGCACATGGATCTCGACGAGGCGGGCAAGACGCTGCCGCTGCCCCCGGTCGCGGCCCAAGCCCTGCCAGCCCAGGGCAGCCTGCCCGCCCAGACAACGACCGCCGACTCGCGCCAACGCGCCGCTGCCCCCGTCGGGCAGAACAAGGAATCGCATGGAAACCCTGCTTAAAATCCTGAAGTTTCTGCTCTGGCGACGGTGGGTCATGATCCCGCTGTCGCTCTTTTTCGGCGGCTACGTCTTGGCCTCCTGCGCCACCGTCTACGTCGGCCCGACCGAGCTCGGCGTGCGCCAGGTCTACTACGGCTCGGGCTCGGGCATTCATCGCGAGCCGGTGCAGACCGGCACCCATCTGGTGATTCCGGGGTACGAGCGGGTGCATACCTTCCCGACGGAAATCCAGAACCTCGACATGTCCGCCTCAGGCGAGCACACCAAGGACGGGCGGGTCACCGAGGCCATCCGCATCCAGACCTCAGACGGCTATCGCGTCACGGTAGATGCCACGGTGCTTTATCGCGTGCAGGACCCCTACCTGCTCATCACCAAGGTCGGGCCGGGCAAGCTGTACGAGGACTCGGTGGTCATCCCGCGCTCGGACAAGGCGCTGCGCCAGGCCCTGGGCGAGCTGAACTCTGAGGAGTTCTATCAGGGCCCCAAGCGCATCAAGCAGGCCCAGATCGCCTTCAACGCGCTCAAGCCCGAGTTCGAGGAGAAGGGCATCGAGCTGGTCAAAGTCCTGGTGCGCCGCATCACCTACGATGAGGCCTATCAGCACCAGATCGAGCAGCGCAAGATCCAGGACCAGATGGTCTACAAGAACCAGGCCGAGAGCGTCGCCGCCAAAGAGGAAGCGCACAAGCGCGAGACCATCTCGACCGGCCAAGCCAAGGTCCAGGTCGAGCTGGAAAAAGGCCAGCAGCAGGTAGCGCAGATCCTCTCGGATGCGCGGCTGTATCAGCGCACCAAGTCAGCGGACGGTGACCTGCTGGTCAAGACGGCGCAGGCCGCCGGCACCGAGCTTGAGAACCGCGCGCTCGAAGGCGCGGGCGCTCAGGCCCTGGTCGGGCGCCGCCTCGCGGACCTCTTGCGCGGCGTCAAGGTCATCATCGTGCCGTCGAGCGGCCCGGGGGCGACGAACCCCCTCAACATCAACGACATGCTGCGTCAGTTCGAGGTGGCCAAATGAAGCGCGCACACTCGCTCCGCGGGCCGCTGGCCGCGCTCCTGCCGCTCCTGCTCGGCCTCAGCACAGGCTGCACCGCGTACTCGACCGACAGCACCGAGGTCGGCGTCCGCACCAAGAAGATCTTCGGCGCCGGCATCGAGCAGCACATCTATCCGCCCGGCGCGACCTACTTCTTTGCGCCCTTCCTGTCGGACTGGGCGACGTTTGACATCAAGCTGCAGAACCTCGAGATGACCTCGGCCAAAGACCGCGGCGATCGCAGCGGCGACGACGCCATCGAGTTCAAGACCACCGACGGCAACGACATCCACGTCAACGTCACCGTGGCCTGGCGCATCGAGCCCGAGAAGGCGCCGCACCTCTTGCAGCGGGTCGGGCGCTCGACGGCTGAGATCAAAGAAAAGCTGGTGCGGCCCGCCTGTCGGACCTACGTGCGCGACGTGCTCAACGAGCTCCACTCGGAAGAGTTCTACGTCTCGGAGAAGCGCTTCCAGAAGGCACAAAAGGCGCTCGAAAAGCTGCGCACCGAGCTCGGTCCCGAGGGCGTCATCGTCGAGCAGATGCTGCTCGGCGAGCACACCTTCAACGCCGAGTATCAGAAGGTGATCCAGGATCGCAAGCTGGCCGAGCAGAAC
>CAZVMD010000255.1:0-10865 GCA_964628555.1 uncultured Myxococcales bacterium
GGCTGGCTGTTCTAGGCGCCGATTGAGTTTCGTCCGAAAGATGGAAGCTCTCGCGAGCGTCCTTCGCCGTCGAGTGCAGAGCGAGCGTATTGATCAGGTACGTCGCCAAGCCCAGCGCGCCGGGCAGTGCTTGCAGCAGATCGACGTTGCGATACCAGAACGTCGGCTCTTTGCCGTCGCGGATCGCCTGCTCGGCGGGGAAAACAGTCGCGCCGTACTCTCAGCTCCATTGGTCTTTGAGCTAGGTGCTCATATCCATCCGCTCCCCACGTGGTCTCTGGGGCAGAGGCCGCTGCGGGCTGAGTGCAACTAGGACGGCTAAGCGCGCGCGACTGCACTGGAAAATTCAAGCTGCTCGTCCCCGCGCGACTCCGGCTGGTGCAGCCAGGCCCACACCGCTCCCCGTCGGAACGGAAAGGGAGGGGGCTGGTATCGCGTCCCCGCAGAGAGGCAGAAACCGGCTGGCTCTGGCTGGATCGTGCGAACGGTGATCGAGGGACCACTCCAGCCCGTCGGTTGGAGGCCCGCAGATCCAACCAAGCGAGCTTCGGTGCATCGGCCGCGCTTAGCTCGACGATCGCCTGGAAAAAAGTCATGTGCGGCCCCAGGGCATCACTAGGTATTGGGGGTCTGAGGGGGGAAGCCGTCTAGTTAGAAGGCGTACTTCTGACCGAAGAGCAGGCGGCCGTCGTAGACCGCGCTGTAGACGGAGGGCAGGGCGGCGACCAGGGCGCGCTCGGTGCGGGCGCCCTGCGCTTCGAGGGCGAAGGTCCAGTTCTGGCGCAGCGCGAACGAGGCGTAGAGCACGACGGTGGAGTTGTTGGCGATGGGGACGGGGATGCCGCCGGGAGCGCTGGTGGTCAGCACGGACGCACCGCCGGCCGCGCCCAGGCAGAAGCGCGGGCCGAGCTTGTACAGCACATCGGCGAAGCCGCCCAGCGCGGGGACCGGCGTCGGCTCGCCGCTGGCGCTGACCACGAACAGCGGGTTGCCGATGGCGTGTCCCGAGGTGCCATGCGCAGCGCCGGCCCCGAACCACAGCTGCAGCGAGAGCGACAGCGGGCCGAGCGCGAGTCCGGCATCGAGCGCCGCCAGATAGGACAGCACGCCATCGACCTCACGCGTGGCATCGAGGGGGTTCTTGACGCGGTTCGAGTAGCCGAAGTGCCCCGAGAGCCCGACCAGGCCGCGCGCCGAGTGCAGCATCAGGCGGGCCTGCAGGTGCGGGATGACGTCGGGGGCGCCGTGCAGGTTGGGCAGCAGCGCGAGCGCGGCCAAGAAGCGTCCCGTGTCATGCGCTAGGCGTAGCTGCGGCAGTCGATCGTAGGCGTTGCCCTGAGCGAACATCCAGTCGTTGTTGAAGTTGTTGGGCCCGACGAAGTTGCCGACCAAGGTATCGGTCTGTCCCAACAGCAGCGTCGTCCCGCCGCGCGACAGCGAGGCATAGACGTGGCGGATGCGGAAATAGATCGCGCTCTGCATGTCGGCCTCGGCGCGGCCCTGCAAGCGGAAGCCGCCGACCTGGACCTGGCCGAGCAGGTTGAGGCGGGTGGCATCGAAGGCCCAGCCAAAGCGCCCGGTCTGACCTTGGCCATCGACGCTGATCAGATGGTTCTGGCGCACCGCATCGTTGGAGTCGAAGGTCACCTGCGCAGCGACAAAGCCACCGAGCGTGAGGCTGGCGCGCTCATTGCCGAAGAGGGGGGCGGTGGTCGCGCTCGCGGTGCTGGACGCAGCCGCTGGCTCAGAGAGTGGAGCCGGCGCAGCGACGACGGGCGCAGCGGCGACGGGCGCAGCGGCGACAGGCGCAGCGGCGACAGCGGACACCGGCGGGCTGGGTGGACTTTCGGGGGCTGCCACCTGGCGGTCGGCGATGGGTGGTGCGGGCTGGGCCGATGCGACAGGCAGTGACAGGGCACAGAGCAGCGGCCAGCACAGCGGCCAAACGAGGGAGGGCAGGGTTCGCATGGGGCTCCTTAGCGGTGGGCGCGCGCTCGATCCACGATCGGGGGCGTCGCGCAGCGGGATGTGGCGTGGCCTCAGCGCGGGCTCGGCGCGGCGGCCTGTCGAGCTAGCTCGCGCAGGGCCCAGACCAGGGACCAGCGCTCGCGCTCGCTCAGCCAGGGCCAGGCCGGCATGGCGCCGCGGCCCTGGGTGATCTTCCAGAACAGCGCGCCATCGCTCTCGCGCTGCACGGCGGCGCTGGTCAGATCGCGAGGCGGCGGGTTGAGGGCGGCGGCCGAGAGCCCATCGCCCCGTCCGCCCGGACCGTGACAGGCGGCGCAGTTGGCGGCAAACAGCGTCGCTCCCGCCGGGCTGGCCGAAGCGGGCAGGGGATTGCGGCGACTGCGCGCGCTGGCCGGGGCCCGCCAGGGCTCATTACTGTCGGCCAGCGCGGCAGAGAGCCCGCCCCAGCCGCCCAGCAAGAGGAGACCCGCTGCCACCCAGCGACGCAGCGCGCCCGACAAGTAGAGAAGAGCCAGCATCTGCGCTTAAGCGAGGGCTGATGTGATTAAATGATAATCCAAAAACGCATAAGAAATATAATGATTATTAACTTCCTTTGCGTCGATTATTGTTTGCCCGATCGACTGATTTTGTGTTGCTGTCTTCATGGCGGGTTGATCCAGCCGGCGCTCTTTCACTTGGTCACCAGCGACAAACTGCCCGGCGTGCGGCCCCTCCCCAACTTTGGGCCCAAAGTTGGGGGCCCATCCCGACGACGTTTTTTGCGGCCCCCAGGTACAGATGCTGTCCGCAAAAAAGTCTCTGGTCGGCCCTCGCCTTGGACTTCCGCAGAAATTTCTAGATGTGACCAAGTGAGAACCCGCGCCTAGCTGGGGTCACAGCGTCGGCTCTTGAGGCTGATGCGGCGTGCGGCCTCGGCGAGTGGGCCAATGCGGCGGATATCGGCATAGGCCCCTTTGTAATAGGGAATGAGGTTGCGATCCGTCCAGTTGGTCGTCACATCGCCCTGCACGCCGTTGTCGTAGCCAAACTGCATGAAGGTCTGGCCGCTCTTGATCGAAGGCTCGATGCGCACCATGGCTCGCGTCGAGCCGTAGTCGTTGTAGACCTCGACGAGGTCGCCGGCCGCGATGTGCAGCGAGCGGGCGTCTTCCGGGTTCATCTCCAAGAGCGACAGCGGCCGCCGGCTGCGCAGCTTGGGATCGTGGCGCTCGTGATAGCCGGTCTGCCAGACCTCGTTGACGCGACCGTTGTTGATCCAGAAGCGACGCTTGCGCCCCTGCGCGGCCACGGTCTCGGGCTGGCCAGGCCAGGGGGCGGGCAGGAAGCGCGCCTTGCCATCGGGAGTGTCGAAGCGATCATCCTCGTACAGCATCTCGGTGCCGAGCAGCTTGCCGTCGCGGAACTCTTTTACCGGTAGCTGCACGCCGTTGTTGCCCATGGCAAGCAGGCGCTCGTAAGTCACCAGATGACCGGTGCTGCCGCCTTGGCTGTCGATGGCTGGGGCGCCCGTCTGGCCGGCGCGACGGAAGCCATCGTTGAAGGCATCTTCCTCGCTCTGCCAGTCAAAGCCGGCGAAGCGGGCGGCCATGCTGGCTGCGCCCTGGGCTTGGTACAGGCGGCGCAAGGTGTTGGCGATGTCGGCGGCGATCAGGCAGTCGGGGCGAGCCAGGCCGGGCGGGGACATGAACTTCTGGCTCAGGCGCAGGCGGCGCTCGCCATTCATCGAGGTCAGGTTCATCTCGCCGGGGTGGGCGGCCGGCAGCAACAGGTGCGCGGCTTCGGCGAACATCGTCGGGTACAGATCGATGCTGGTGACGAACAGCCCGCCGCGCTGCAGGGCTTCATAGGCGATGTCGATGAGGCCAGCTGTACTCTCGCCGCGGGCCTTGGCGAGCGCCTCTTTGACGAGGTTGGCGCGGCGGTGGATGGCGCTGCGATAGGCCTCGGCATTGCACGTCGTCTGGAAGTTGTTGCAGCCCCACGAGGTCAGCATGCGGCCGCGACCGCGCATGAGCTCCTCGTCGATGAAGATCTTGCGCTTGCCGGGATAGGGCGGGCGAACGTAGCCCTCTTGATGACCGCCCAGTCGCACCACGCCGGTGCCGCGGCGGCCGACGTTGTGGGTGGCCAGGACCAGGTCAACCAGCGCCGCCTGACAGAGGTAGTTGTCGTTGCCCCAGATGATTCCTTTTTCGTAGGCGTGCAGGGTGCGCGGAGCGTGCCCCGAGGCCTTGGGGCGATAGGCCCAGTCGGCCGCCTGCTGCAGCTTCTCGACGGAGACGCCGGTGATGCGGCTGGTCTCGGCCAGCGACAGGCGGTTCTTTTCCGCCGCCTGTGCAAAGCCAGTGGTCGAGGTCTCGATGAAGCGACGATCGATCCAGCCCTTGTCGATGACGTAGGTAAACAGGCCGTTGAACAGCGCGATATCGGTGCCAGGAGCGATGTCGAGGTGCAGCACGCGCTCGCGGGCGGTGAGGCTGGCCGTGGCCACGCTGGCCGTGCGGCGCGGATCGACGAAGATGAAGCGAGCGGGCTCGACGGTCTCGCCAGGGAAGCGAGCCTGCCGCTTGCCGCGCGTCAGGCCGGCTAGGTTGGGCAGCCAGTGGGCCAGGAAGTAGTTGGTCTGCGTCTCGTACGGGTTGGCGCCGATGCACAAGATGGTGTCGGCGAGCTCGGCATCTTCATACGAGTTGTTAAGCTCACCGATGCCCATGTCGCGCGTCGCGTGACACTCGGAGTTGTAGGCCGGCCGGTTGTGGATGCGGACCATCTGCGTCTGCAGCGCCGAGAACATCAGCTTGCCGGTGGCCCAGGTGTTCTCGAAGCCGCCGCCGGCGCCGCCGTGATCGAAGCAGCTGAAGAACAGGCCGTCGGGACCTTCGCGATCGAGGATGCGCTTGCACAGACCGGCGTACAGAGCCAGGGCATCGTCCCAGCTGGTATCGACCCAGCTGTTGCCGCTGTGCAGGCGCGGCGTGGTCAGTCGGGCTCCGCTGGGACCGTCGCTGCTGTACATGACGCTGGCCAGTCGGCCGCCACGGATCGAGGCAATGCCGGCGTTGACGACGCAGCCGCGGTCGGGCAGCACCAGCAGGTTGTAGCGTCGGCCATCGCCATCATCGATGACGTTATGCATGGCCGGGGTCAGCACCTGCGACAGCGCTGGCTGCTGCCGACGATAGTCGATGCCGAGGGCATTCTGCGTCGGCGCCCGGCCGCCTTCGCTGCCCTCGGGCCACTTGTAGACGTGATAGCCGCAGCCCACGATGCAGAAGTGACAGGTAAGCTGCGTCTTTTTCGCCTGTGGCGGCGGCAGCGGAACGCGATCGGTATAGCGAGACATTCGGCAGCCTCCTAAAGGACGTTGGCGCTGCGGCCGTAGATCAGACCGCGCACGCCGACGGCGCTGAGGGCGTCGCTGCCGGCGTCGTACTCAAGGACGATCTCGGGCAGATCGATCGTGGCCTGGCCGCAGATCAGCTGTCCGCCAAGCTCGGCATCGAACAGGCTGAAGTGACAGGGGCAGCGAAAGATGCGCTGCTTTGCGTCATAGGCGGTGGGACAGCCCATGTGCGTGCACAGCGTGCTAAACGCGGCGATGTCGCCCTGTGGACCGACGCCACCGGGGACCGGGCGACCGTTTTTGATCAGCACGCAGGGCGAGGCGGCATCGGGAAAAGTGAACGGCAGCGGCACGCCCTCGCGCAGGCTCTGGGCCTGCGCCACCAGCTTGCGGCCATACGGCAGCACCGTCGCTCCGGCGGGATGATCGCCTGACGACTTGGCGGTCTGAGCAGCGGCCGCCTTGGCGGCCTCGGCATCCGCTGGGGTGGTGTGGATCGCGGCAGCGCCCGCCAGCAGCGTGCTGCCGCTGCGAAAGAAGTCTCGGCGGTCGATCTCGTTGCGGTTCCCGTTCATCGCGCTCCCTCGTGGCTCAAGCCGGGGGCGGATAGTAGGAATGCCGGACGGCCGGTGTTGTCATTTCGGACTCTGCCGATGGGGTGGGGGGAGTCGCCGCGGCAGCCTGTGAAGGCCAGAGCTGGCCAGGCGCGCAGCCAGCCATCGGCGCCTCGCGATGAGAGGGCGGTTCGCAGAGCAAGCTGGCTCAGCGACGATCGCGCAGCCGGCCCTGTGCCAAGGCGGCAAGTAGGCGCAGGCCCTCGCGGCCCAGCGACGGCCACTCTTTTGACGTGTAGTCGTGCGGCAGGGACAGCCATAGCCGCAGCAGGTGACGCTTGCGCTCGGGCTCGTCGTAGTCGACGTACTGCGAGCGGGCGTGCAGCACGCTGTGATTGCTGAGCAGCTGAATATCGCCGGGGGCAAAGTCCATCTCTAGATACAGGCCAGGGGTGGCGCAGATCTCGTCATACAGATCGAGGAGCGCGGCATCGTCCGGGCTGAGCTTGGCTGCGCCGCGATGCTGCTGCGCGGTGCGAAAGTAGTCGGCGTGATAGCAAGTGCGCAGCTGTCCCTGCGAATAGCGACAGGGCGCGACGGGAAAGAAGTTCAAGCCGCCATCGCCGCGGGTATCAAAGGCCAGCGGTGAAAACAGCCGCTGGGCATAGTCGGGACGCCGCGCGAGGAGCTCGTTCCACACCGTGACCGAGCTGACAAAGCGGCTGGTACCACCCGACTTGGCGGTGCGCAGACAGAACAGACCGACCACATCGGCGAGATCGCAGTGATAGGCGAGGGCGGCAGCGGTGCGGTAGCCGCGGACGCTGGGATCTTGGTAGGACAGGCCCTCGCTGCGGACGTGGCCGAGCAGCTCTTCATTGCGGTTCTGCGCCCCCGGTGTGCCCAGGTGCAGGCCGAGGCCGAAGAACAGCCGCTCGCAGTCGTCTGGGCGGTAGCGATCGACGGGAATGCCGCGCAGTACCTGGACACCACAGCCGGCCCACAGGGTCTTGGCCCAGGACTTGATGCGGCGACCTAGCTGCGGCAGCGGAAAGTCGCTCGCTTGCAGCTGGGTGAGCGGCTTTCTGCTCTGGCGGGCCTGCTGCAGCGCTGCATCAAGCTCTGCGATCTCGGTGGGCGAGAGCGTGATCTGCCAGTCCCCACGCTGTCGTAGCTCGTCCCCGCGCCAGGCGGCGGGGCCCAAGATGGGCTGCGTCGGGATCTGATGATGGGGACGAATCAGATAGTGCAGCGACTGCTGCGCGACCGAGCGATAGGTACGAGCCATGGCTAGTCAGCATCGCTCTTTTTGCCGGCCGTGGCAGCGTTTCTGCACCCGACTCAGCTGGCTGGCTTTGCGCTGCCCTCGCCCATACTGACGCTGCGGCTGTGAAACGGCTCCAGCGATGCGCGGTGGCCAACGCTTAGCACCATGGCCCGCGGCAGCCGCTCAAGGATCAGCGAGTACAAGGCGCGCTCGGCCGCCTCGTCGAGGGCCGAGGTCGATTCATCCAGCACCAAGAGCTCGGGCTTGCGCAGCAGGGCGCGGGCGAAGGCGATGCGCTGCTGTTCTCCCAGCGACAGCGCGTGCGACCACTCTTCAGCAGCATCGAGGCGCGGCAGTAGCGCGGCCAGACCCACCGCAGACAGCGCCTCGCGTAGCTTGGCATCCGGCACCTCGCTCGCGGCCTGCGGATAGCACACGGCATCGCGCAGTGTGCCCAGTGGCAGATAGGGGCGCTGCGACAGCAGCAAGCGGCGCAGCGGGGGACAGCTGATGCGACCCGTGCCATGCGGCCACAGCCCGGCGATGGCGCGCAAAAGCGTGGTCTTGCCGCTGCCCGAAGGGCCACGCAGGAGCACGCGCTCGCCGGCTGCGATCTCAAAGCTAGTGGCTGCGCCGAGCAGCTGGCCGCTGGGGGCGCGGGTCGCGACTTGCTGGACGCGCAGCGTCGTGCCGCCTGTGTCCTCCAGCTCAATAAGCTGGGCGGTCGGTGACAGCGAGGGGCTAGAGCCGAGCAGCGCGGCGCGGAACTCGGTGAGCGACAAGGTCTGACTGTGGGCCAGCACTGGCCGCTTGAGCTCGTTTAACGCGCTGGCGAAGCCGGCGATGCGGTTGACGGTGGCGCGCCAGGTGGCGAAGGCGGCGTAGTTGGTGATCAGCACCGACAGGTTGCTGCGCACCTGATCGAAGGCACTGGCGGCTTGGATGATGTCGCCGAGCTTGATGGCTCCCGAGAAGAAGCGCGGCGCCAGCAGGAACCACGGCACCAGGGCGGCGAAGTTGTTGTACAGGCTGGTCAGGCCACCTAAGACCACGCGCCGCCGGATGAGCCGGCGAAGGTTTTCCAGCACGAAAGAGAAGTGCTGATCGAGGATCGAGCGCTCGACTTTTTCGCCGCCGTACAGGGCGATGTTTTCGGCGTTCTCGCGCAGGCGGATCAGCGCGAAGCGGAAGTCGGCCTCGCGTCGCTCCTGCGTGTACTCAAGATCGATGATCGGCTGCCCCACACCGTGGATCGAGAGGCTGCCGATGGCCGCGTAGGCCAGCGCGCCAAAGACCAGGACGCCGGGCAGCTGCACGGTTCCCAAGAACGGCAGCGACAGCGGGATCAGGCCAGAGATCCGCCACAGGATGGCGAGAAACGAGACCAGGCCAATGATCGACGACAGCAGGCTGGTCAGAAGGACGAAGGTGCGATCGACAAACGTCGCGACATCTTCCGAGATGCGCTGATCGGGATTGTCGGCGCCGGTCGCGTTCCAGCGCAGGTGATAGTAGGACTGGTCGCGCAGCCACAGGCTAAGGCACTTGGCGGTCAGCCAGCTCCGCCAGCGCAGCCGCAGGATGCGCCCGCAGTAGTCGGATGCGGTGTTGGCCGCGATCAGGCCGGCGACGACAAACGGGAACACCGCCAGCTCATGAAAGAAGCGGGCTTTGTTCAGATCCTGAGCGGCGTTAAACAGCCGCTGATTCCAGTCGGTCAAAAAGACCGTGAAGGCCACATCGACCACGGTCAGCGCCACGACTGCGGCCACCAGCACCCAGGCCAGGGCCGAGCCGCGCGAGGTAAAAAACGGCCGGGTCAGGGCCCAGGCGATGCGCAGTGCGGCGCCTTTTGAAACCGACGGAGAGGCACTGTCTTGTACCGGCTCAGTCATCGCGACCTATTCCGTCAGGCCCTGCGGCTGACACTGCTGGGGTGGGGGCGACACAGTGGCAACGCTGGCATTTTCCCCTGCGTCGACGAGGGCGGTCAAAGACAATCCACGCGCTGCGGCCAGCCTCGTGATCCGCATCGGATGCGGCCCGGCAGCGGGGCGGCTGAGCCAGCGGAAGCCGGCCCGAGACGCACCCGCGAGCCCCCAAGACTCGCCCCAGATTAAGCGCTGCCTTTCCCAGACACTACCCCTGCACGCGCAGGACAAGAGGAGGTCGCTGATGCCGACCTGGGCTGCGCCGGTTGTCGATGTTCGACCGCATGTACCGCGCTGCGGGTCTTGCTCAGGGCGCACTAGGCAGAACGTCTGCCCGGCGAGCTTGGCCCGATGAACCGCTCAGCCCTGGTGCTCGCCGATGCGGCGCGAAGAACCCGAGCACAAGACACCACACACGACGGCTTCCTGACCGCCGACGAAGCGCGGAGCCTAGATCTGTACGACACGCAGCTCGTGGTGCTATCGGCCTGCGAGATGGGACAAGGCGCGCTGAGCGCGGGGCAAGGGATCGATGGCTTGTAGGGCGCGATGGTGGAAACGATGCAGGAGATGCGAACCCGCTTGAGGTTGTAGAAGCGCAGGCGTAGGCGCTGCAGAACACGCCGAGCTGGATGGCCTTTGGCGACCGCAGCGATGCCTTCATGCAAGCCCCACACTTTGCCGACGTCGAGGTCACAGCCCAGCTTGAAGCCATCGCCAAGTCCGTCGGTAGCTTCGTGGAGCGGAGGTGCCTGTACATCGGGCCAGCGGATGCACCTGCCTGGATGCAGCTGGAGTCCCGGCGCGCATTCCCAGCGCTGCGCGGGGTCGCCAAGTATGTCGCCGGCTGTAGCCATGGCGGCATCATCGATGCTGGTGAGCGTAGGCTCGGGCACCGAGCATGCTGAGCTGCAGGTTCTGAACTACCTCAAAGCCAACTTTCTGCTGAAGGCTGCGCTTGTTGACATCAGCCACACGCTGCTGCGCCGCGGCTACGAGAACCTATAGAACGGCCTCGGCGAACGACTACACTCGCTCCTGGCGGTGCAGGGCAACATGGAGGATCTGAGCTGCTACCAATCGAAGATCCGCGCCGGCCTGGTCGCGAGTCGCCGCATGGATTCGATGTTTGGCTACACGTTCAGCAACCTGAAGCACGAGCTGCAGTTCATGCCGAACGTGCTCCTGGGCTTCGATGTCGGTGACCTGTTCCTGCTCGCAGTCACGCTGCATGATCTGCCACTGAGCGAGGCCGCGATTCGTCGCCACGATCCGACGCTGCGCGGTGGGATGGTTCAGGAATTCGATCCACGCTCGCTGGCCTTCTTCTCCGGCCCGCTGCTGCGGAACCGCCGCAGCGTGCGCGAGGTCAAAGTCGTCCGCGACGTGCAGGTGCCATCTGTGATTCCCAACAGCTACGCCGTCGGTCCCATCGTTCCCGTCTACGCTCCTTCGCCGCCCCCTGCGCCAATCAAACGCTAGCGCAGTAGCCCAGGATCAAAAACAGGATCACCGCGCCCAGCTCACCTGCTACATCGTCGCTGACTCGGTCGCCTGCGAAGGTCTGCAAGGTCTACGAGATCGGCGAGGTGGCCGACAAAGCCTACATCGCCATGGAGTTCGTCGATGGCCAGTCGCTGCAGCGTGCCCAGTCGAGCCTGAGCCTCAGCGAAAAGCTCCGCCTGATCCAACAGACCGCCGAAGCCCTTCACACCGCCCACGAGCAAGGCATCATCCACCGAGACATCAAGCCCGCCAACATCATGGTCGTCTGAGACAGTTGGCTGTCTGTCCGCGCT
>CAZVMD010000256.1:0-10862 GCA_964628555.1 uncultured Myxococcales bacterium
AAGAGGTCGACGACCTGTTCGACTCCCTCCTGCACCCCATGCGGCAGCTTGCAGTCGCGCTGGGTCCGGCCAGGTGGGAAGCGGCTCCGGGGGGTAGGAGGGCCGTATCCGTCAAAGCCGCTCGCGGCTCGTCCGTTGTGCGACCATGGAAGGATGGCTCTGTCGGGGACTCGGCTCGCCTTCGTTCTCTGTGCTTGGTGTGCATGCACCGGCTCCGGGGATGAGCGCTGTCACTTCAAAGGGGACTTCGGTCAGGGCAGGCTGGTGGACACGCATGCGGATTCCATTCATATCGTCGATACCGGCAGCGTTCCGAACCTCTTGGTGCTGGCCGGTCGGACCTGGCAGTGGCATACCCTGCAGCCCGATGGGCATGTCGGTCCGGCGGGCGGGCGGGCGACCCTGGACTTGTATGAAGCGTTCTTCCAGCCGGCAGGCGTCTTCGCGTGGGACTTCGGCTACCGGGTCCTTTCGAGGCGAGCGTCCAAGTATGCCGTTGCCGAGCAGAGCGTGGAGGAGCGGGAGTTCGCATGGCTGGGATCGCCGCAGCTTAGCCAGCGGACGGTCTGGAAGTCCTTCTGGGTGCACGGATCGATCTATGTGACGTGGAGCGCTCTTGAGAGCGCTGGCCCGCCCGAGGTCTGGGTCGGCGGCCTGGCCCGGCTGGATCGCGATGAGCGGTTGATCCCCGTCGGTGAACCCTTCATCCGGTATGTTCATCGGAACCCGCAGGGCCGCAGCCTCAGCCTAACCACCGGAGCCTGGGATGAGGAGTCCGGAGCCTTCTTGATCGATGAGCATGAAGACAGCCTCTACTTCCGGGTGTCGCGTGTGCACAAGGTGGCGCTGGATGGCACCGTGCTCGGCGTCGAGCCCGTAGTCGGCGATGCGCCCTACCTAGATAGCTGGGTCAAGCTGAAAAACGGCCTCTGGGCCGGGGTGCATGGCACCTACTGGCTCTGGTTCACACCGACGGAGCGCTGGAGAAACCCGGCGCGGCAGGGGATCCTCCCCTCGGTCGGCTTTACGGCCCTGACCACTCAGGGACGGGACGCCGACGGCACGCTCTGGCTGGCGGGCTGGCAGCACGACGAGATCATTGTTCGCCGCTGGGATGAGGACAGCCAGCGCCTCAGCGAGCCCATGGCTTCCCCTCTGCCGGTCAAGACCTGCGCTCTGCTGCTGTCGATTTACTAAGAAGCCGCGCCCCGGCAGGCCGCCTCAGCCCAGCCGCAAGCTGCGCCGCCGCGACTACTTGCCGCGGCGTAGGCGGGCGCGCAGCTTGTTGACCTGCACCATGCGTGACAGGCCCTCGCTGCCCGAGGTCGACCAAGATGCGAAGACCTCCGCGGCGGACAGCGCCCAGGTCAGAAGCTGCTGACGAAGCGGCTCCTTCGCGGCAGCCGACAGCTCCGCGGCGTGCTGCAGTGCCTCGACTGCGGCCTCACAGAGGGCGATGCGGCCGGTCATGCCGCCGTCGGGATCGTTGGGATCTGAGGTGGGATAAGCGGTCTCAAGCAGCGTGCGCGCAGCGTCGATCTGGCCGTCGCGCAAGAGCTTTAGCAGGGTCTCGCGCTGGGTTGCAAAGCGGGCCTGCGCCGCCTCCTTAGCCCGCTGCATGGCCGCCAGCACCGCCGTCGCCAGGCGGGCACTCAGCTCGGCCCCGGGAGCCTCAGAATTCTTCGCGCTGTGGCCGATGCGCTCTAGCTCGCCGCGCAGTGCCACGCCGTGTCCCAGGACGGCCAGCGGATGCAGCGCCGCGAGCGCGATGCACTGCGCCTCGCTGCCAAGCTCCTCGCCAAGCAGCATCTGGATGGCGTGCACCGCGCTCCGCTGTAGCTCGGCCGGTGGCTGCGGCATGCGCGCGATCAGCTGCAGCGTCAGCAGCCGCGCCTCTGGCTCGGGGGCGTACAGGGTCTGACTCAGCTCCTTGAGCACCTCCGGACGCTGCGACAGTCGCTGCTGCGCCACCCGCAGCGCCACGGGCTGGCTACAGGCAAGTACGCCGCGCAGCGACGAAGCGAGCGGCTGTGCAGCCGTAATGCGCAGCGCCTGCGCGAGCTCTGCCCGCTCTTCTGTGGACAGCACCAGTCGCCGTACCGCCGCCGGTCCCGCCTCGCCCAGCACCGGCACGCCAGCCAAGAGGTAACCGCAGCGCGGGCAGGCCAGCAGCAATAAATCGCGGGCCGAGACCTCGACCACAAGACCGCTCTGCTCGCAGTCGCAGGCCAGCTTGGTATCGAGCGATAAGAGCTCTGACGCCGAGGTCGGCGACGCAGCGGGCGACTCTGACGGTGGCGGGGGCAGGCTCAAGGGCGCAGGCCATTATGGCCGATTGCCGCGCTCGCCGGGGGCTTGCTGCGAAATGCTCAGCGGCGCCGAGCCGCTCGTGGCTGTGGCTCGGTCCGGGCCTTGGCCTAGTCGCGCTGGGCCAGGGTCGCGGGGCCGCAGACGCCGCTGGCCTGCTCGGACTTCTTGCCCAGCATGATCTCGGCGGGGTAGTAGTCGCTGCCGCGCTGCACGAAGACGCGGCCGTTTTCGGGATAGACGCAGCCGGTGATCGCCGCCCGCTGCCAGCAGTCCGCGGTCTTGCGAAAGCCATAGCAGGTATCGACGGCAAAGCGCAGGTAGCTAGCCCCGCCGGCATCGGTCTGCGGCTCGGGCGTGGTCATACGCACCTGCATCACCGGCGCCGGGCGCAGCACGCGGGAAAAGCGCGAGCGCTCGCCCTCTTTGACCGACAGCGGCGTAACCAGCTTGGTCTGCACCAGCGTCTGGGCCTTCTTCTGCTCGGCCGTTGGCTCGGCCCCAGCGGGGCTGGGCTCTGGCGCCTTGACCGGCGCAGCCGGGGCATTCTGGGCTACCGCTGACGGCGGCTCAAGCGGCAGCGACTCGGCGGAGGCCGGCAACGCGTACATGAGCAGGGCGAGCGCGAGACGTTTCATAACTCCTCCTTGGCGATGCGAAAAACTCAACAGCAAGCGCACTTAGCAGCACCGGCAGCCAGAGCGCGATGAGATAGCCAGCGGTCTCCCCGAGGTTAAACAGGGCGAACAGGACCAAGAGCCCGCGCGAGGTCACGGCGACGCTGAGCTGAGCCAGCACATGCAGCACATAGCGACGATGCTCGACCAGCTGTCGGGCCCGCGCGCTGCGCACCCCTTGCACCATCGCCCAGACAACGATCACTCCGGACAGCACGAAGCCCAGCGTCGAGGGCAGCCCGCCCTTGGCCGACAGCGACAGATAAAAGCCCGAGGGGGCCAGGGCCAGCAGCGTGACGGCGGCGATGCAGCGGCCAAGATAGCGATGCAGCCGCGGCGCCCGCCGCAGCACAAACGACGAGCACAGGAGCAGACAGCCGGGCAGCGCGACCAGGGCCGCCGCCACGTGCACGCGCAGCGCCAGCAGCCACAGCTCTTGCCGCGGCAGTGGGAGCTTCTCTAGTAAGAAGGGCGGCATGTCGTCGTGGAAGTAGCTCAGGCTGGCCGAGGTGATGGCGGCCGAGCCGGCAAACAGCAGCGCTGCACCGATCCAGCGCAGGAGCGACAACATCCTTGGCATGGCCCTATAGACGCCCGACCCGAAGAAAAGTTCTGGCCGTGTTTCGGCGGCGAAAAATCGAGGCAAACCCGCGCCTTCTGGCCGTCCCGCCAGCGGGCTTTGCGATCTAAAGATGCAAGTGTTTTGCAGCTGCGATTCGCGCCCTCGCGCCGGCCAAAGCGCGGGCCCAGCACGATCCGCTTTGCCTCGGCCGGTGCGATCGCGCTAAGCAGGCCGGCATGAGTCCTTCGAAGTCCACGGCCACTCGCCACCGCTTCGCAGTGCCGGCGGCGCAGGATGGCGAGCGCCTGGATCGCATCCTTTCCGCCAACGTGCCAGGCCTGTCGCGCGGGCGGGCTCGCCTGCTGCTCGATGTCGGCGGCGTGTTCGTCGAGCGGACCCGCGTAAAGGTCGCCAGCCGGGCCCTGCGCAGCGGCCAGATCGTGGAGGTCTACCTCGGCGGTGCTCTCGATCGAGCCAGCAGCAGCCTCGGCAAGCAGGCGCGACAGGCCGATGATGACAAGCTGCCGCCACCGCAGATCGTTCACCTGGATGCGGATCTGGTGATCATCGACAAGCCGGCCGCGCTGATCAGTGCGCCGACACCCGAGAGCGATCGCGGCAATGCGCGGGCGCTGCTGGCGGCGCGCCTGGGCGAGCCGATCTTTGTCGTGCATCGCCTGGACCTCGGCACCAGTGGCCTGCTGGTCTATGCCCGCAGCCCGGCCGCCAATCGCGCCCTCTCGGCGATGTTTCAGACGCACGATCTGCGGCGTGAGTACCTGGCGCTGCTGCGGGGCACGCTGCCGCTCGCCGAGCAGGTCGTGCGCCTGCCGATCGCCGGGCGCAGCGCGACGACTCACTTTCGCCGCATCGAGCTCCGCCAGCTACAGCTTGGCGCCATCCACGAGGGCTTGAGTCTGGTGCGCTGCCAGCTAGAGACCGGACGCACGCACCAGATCCGCATCCATGCTCAGCACCTGGGACATCCGGTGTTCGGCGATCGGCAGCACGGCAGCGCCCAGCCGCCGCCGATCCTGCGCCCGCCGCGCCTGGCGCTGCACGCGACCCGGCTGGCTTTCCGCCACCCCATGACCGGCGTCGCTCTCGACTTTGAGAGCCCGCTGCCGCCCGACCTCACCGACTATCTGGCGCAGTATCCGCTACAGGCTGCGGTTGACGTGCAGCTGGACCAGCCCGCTTAGGCGGGCGATCAGCAGATCCAGCTTGCCGTCGCCGGTCAGGTCTCCGACCGCCAGCGCGCCGCCGTAGGCGATGCTTCTAGCCGACGGAGCGAAGATGCCGCCGGCAAAACCAACCAGCAGCGTGGTGGTGCCGGAAGCCCCGCTGCCCGTCGAGACCAGCAGGTCCAGCCGGCCATCGCCGGTCACGTCAGCCAGCACCAGATCGTTTACCCGCCCCGGACTGCCAATCACGCTGCCGGCGGCCACCGTCCCATCGCCGCGACCGGGCAGAAGCAGGACCTCGCCGCTGTCGCTGCCGCCGCTGATCAGGTCTACGTTGCCGTCGCCAGTGACATCGCGGGCGGCCAGCGCGATGGGTCCCCGGCCGCTGGCGAACAGGCGGGCCGCGTTCAGCGCTCCGGCGGTCACCGCACTGCCCGGCAGATAGCTGAGGTTATTGCTATCGGGATTGGCCGTTACGATATCGACTCGACCGTCTTTGTTCAGGTCTGTCGCTACCAGCGCTGCCGGAGCTGCCGAGGTGGGATAGTTCTTCGCAGCGGCAAACGTCCCCATCCCGCTATTGATGAGGACCGAGACGTTATTCGATTCATAGTTCGCGGTCACGACATCCAGCCGCATATCGTTATTCATGTCCGAAACGATCAGCGCATTGGCGCCATAGGCGACCGGCGAGATGCGCTGCGGCTGGAAGCTGCCATCGCCATTGCCGGGCAGCAGGCTCACTGTGCCGGCGTCGTAGTTGGCGACCAAGATGTCGACTTTCCCATCGCCAGTCACGTCAGCCAGGGCGACTGCGGCCGGCCCCCGATCGGTGTCATAGGTGCGCGGCGCGGCAGTCGTGCCATCGCCGTTATTTAGCGCGACATAGACTTTGCTGACGCTGACAGCGGCGGTTACGATATCGGCCTTGCCATCGCCATTTACATCTGCCGTAGCGACAGTGTTGACCGGTGCAGCGAACTGGCGGTCTTCAAAGAACTGCCCAGCGCCACGGCCATAAATCGGCAATAGCATGGAATCGCCATAGGCCAGGATATCTGGTTTCCCATCCTTATCGGCATCGGCGATCTGTAGGCGACTTACGCCCCACAGCGGAAATAGGCTGACCTCCTGCGGCATCGCGAAGCTGCCATCGCCGTTGCCGCGCAGGAGCCAGCAGCCGCCGGGCAGCGGGGAGCCGCCGCCGGGCGGATAGCTGCGATCGCTACCGACGAGCAGGTCAGCCTTGCCATCGCCGGTCAGGTCGCCGGCCGCCAGCGCAGCGGCGGTGCTGGCCACGGTCAGCAGGCCGGTGCCGCTAAACGTGCCATCGCCGCGCCCCAGCCGCAGCGACAGCTTGCCATCGCTGCCCAGCGCCGCCAGATCGAGCTTGCCGTCGCTGTTCAGATCTACGATGGCCAGCTGACTGGCCGGACTATCCACCGCCACCACACTGGGCGGGGCAAAGCTGCCGGTGCTGTTGCCAAGCATGACGCCTAGCTCGGGCCGCCCGCTCGACAGGCTGATCAGGTCGGCGTGACCGTCGCCATTGACATCGCGCACGGCCAGCCGCGACGCCTCGGCAAGCCCGCCCGCCAGCGGCATCGCGGCAAAGCGGCCATCGCTGCCGCCGAGATACACCGACACCGCATAGGGCAGCGGGCCGCCAAACATCGCGGCCACGATCAGCAGATCGGCGCGGCCATCCTTGTTCACGTCCGCCACTGTCGAGCCGTAGTAGCTGATGAGCGGGCCGAGCGGCGAGCGCAGCGCCGCGCCGAGTGTGCCATCGCCGCGGTTGACGTAGACCTGCACGCTGCCGCCCCACGGATTGCCGCTGATCACATCGGGCTTGCCGTCGCCGGTGACATCAGCGATCTCGCTCAAGGGCGGCATGCCGCCCGCCGAGCTATCCAGGGTCTGCCAGTCGACGAAGCTGCCGCGCCCGCGCGAGCGCAGGACGTACAGCTTGGCGTAGTCCTGCGCCAGCACGTCCACCAGGCCATCGCCGTCGAAGTCCGCCGCCCCCACCACCTGGCCGCTGCCGAGCCCAGAGCTGAGGCTGATCGGCGTGCGCAGCCCCGCCAGGCTGGTGCGGTCGTCAAACAGCGTCAGCACGTCGCTGCGCTCGCTCTGGCGGCCGTCGGGATTCACCACCCGGACCGCCACCGGGCCCGCGGCATAGGTCGTCCGCGGTAGCTGCAGCGACAGCTGAGTCGAGGACAGCGTCGAGGTGAAGGCGACCGGCTGGCCGGCGACATAGACCTGCGCCCCGCTGCCGAAGCTGCGGCCGTTGATCGTCAGGCTGGCCCCGCCGAGGTTTGAGGCCAAAGGCGGCGAGATCGACGTGATGCGCGGAATCAGCGCCGCCTGGGCTGACAGCTCCGCGGGCGCCAGCGCGCCAGCCTCCGGGACCGCCGGATCGCCCAGCAGCTCAGGTTGACAGGCGAGCGACAGCGAAAGCCCGGATAGCGCAACGATACGAGGTAGCGTGGTGTTCATGGCTCGACTCCCAAAGTTCGTCGCGCCGCTATAGCACGAGACCCCGACTGTCGCGCCGGCCACCCGACAGCCGCACGCAGCGACAGGCGGAAGCCCAATCGAGGCCCGCCGCCCCGCCCCCTGGCCTGCACTTATGTGTCAATCATGTTTTTATATCACAGCCGTGCTTTTATCGGGTATCCGCTGCGCCACTATGCGGCAATCCTCAATTTATGCACCAATTTTTATCCGCGAATCAGCGCGCCGGCTTGCGCTTCAGCGGCCGGTGAACTGAGCGGCCCGCCGCTCGATGAACGAGCGCACGCCCTCGGCGGCGTCCTCGCTCTGCATCACCGGGACCAGGTCGGCAAACATCTGTCGGACGGCGCTGTCGTGATCCGCCGACTCGAAGGTCCGCGCCGACTTCAGCGCGCCCTGCACGCCCAGCGGGGCACAGCGCGCGATCTGCTCGGCATAGGCCAGCGCCCGGCCCAGCTGCTCGCCGGGCTCGACGACGTCCTGCACCATGCCCCAGCGCAGCGCCTGCTCGGCGCTCCAGCGCTCGCCGGTCAGCAGGACCTTCTGGGCGTTGCCCCAGCCGATCTCGCGCGGCAGCCGCAGCGTCGCCCCACCGCAGGGATAGATGCCGCGCTGCACCTCCAGCATCTGGAACTGCGTGTCGCGCGCCGCGACTCGGATCTCGCAGTTGAGCAGCACCTCGACGCCCCAGGTAAAGCAGTAGCCCTGCACGGCAATGATCAGCGGCTTGGCGTGGCGCGGACCGCTCAGCCCCATCGGATCCACCGCCCCTGGCGCGACGGCAAACGGCGAGCCACTAGCGAACAGCGGCGCCCACAGATCGAGCTCGATGCCGGCGGTAAAGTGCTTGCCCTGGGCGTGCAGCACCGCCACCCGCAGCTCTGGCTCGCGGCTCAGCCAGCCCAGCGCATCGGCAAGCTGGCGAAACATGGTCGGCGACAGCGCGTTGTACTTCTCGGGACGGCACAGCTCGATCAGGAGCACATGCCCATTCTTTCGGACTTGCACAGGTTCCATGGCTGCCCAGCCTACGGCGCCGGCCAGCGGAAGCCAACGGACCTCAGCGCCAACCGGCCCACCGAGCCCGGTCTCCGCCTATGCCCGGCCAGGACCGCTCTGGATCGCCTCGCGCAGGCCCTCCACGACACTGAGCCAGGCCTCGTCCGGATTCGACCAGGTGGTCAGCGCTTTGGCCCGCCCCTGGCTGTCGCGCGGGAAGGCCTGCAGATCCTTCAGCCAGCTGTAGTCCAGCAGCACCGGGCGAAGGAGGACCGGCATAACCAGGGCACCGGCGCGATAGCGCTGCTGGATCCGCTCTAGCAGCTTCGACTCCGTCGCAAGAACATCGGCGCTCAGGAGCGGCAGCAAGACCTCAGCCTCTCCGAAGTGCCGGGCAATCTCGCGCTCGGTCACCTGACCCGCGGCGATCTTGTCGGTGCTCCAGGGCGACGTGATCAGGCCCGCCTGGACCAGGCTCACCAGCTGCGCCTCCAGCTTGAGCGCGAACGCACGATCGCCGGCGGCAAAGGCCAGGACTAGCTTGAGCTGCAGACGCCCGGCCGGTGGCGAGCTCTTGGTCGGCGAGCCCCCAGGGGGCGACGGGGCAGGTCCCCCGCCCAAGATATGATCATAAAACCGCTTTAAACGGGGGTTACCGGCATTACGCTCATGTGCTTCTTTCAATAAAGATTCTAATTTTCCCTGTGACTTCGCATATCGCAATAACTTCAGGACGACATCAGGCAAAGGCCCCTCGCCTGCGATGTGATCCAGCTCCCAGCCCGGCCCATAGGTCAGCAGGCGATCGAGCTCGGCTCGCGTGGGATAGGCGCTCAGCAAGGCGTGGGAGAATTCTTCGAGCTCCGCGGGCTTCATCGGCAGCGACCTTAGGGTTGGCTAGTGGCGAAGACCACTATATCGCGAGCTGAAGACGCGCGAGGCACTTAGCGCGGCGGCGCGGCGGCGGCCGGCTGACAGGTCGGGCAGTAGACCAGCCCGGTGCGCAGGTGATAGCGGACGACGGTGCCCTCGGCGATCTCGGCGCCGCAGCCATCGCAGATCGAGCCGACGGCGAGCGGCACGGTGTCAAAGCCTTCGAGGTGGCGCTCGACTCCGTCTTCGACGATGCCGCGCGGCGCCGCCTTGACGATATCGGCGCGGAAGCGCTCGTGAATGGCCAGCCAGCGGGCAATCAGATGCTCTGGCAGACCATATCGACGGATGCAGCCTTCAAAGAGCGCTTCGCGATAGTCGAATAAGTCTTCAGAGATTACCATCCAGTGATGGGCATTAAAAGGACGCAGACCGAAGTATACATCGTTTCCAGTCAAGAGCTCGTGCAGGAATTCATATTGTTTTTCAATTACGCGGCGCTTGGTCACATTGTGAAAGAACGGCCGCAGCCGCGGGTCGTCAAACACTCGGTCATAAAAGTCGGTCAGGATCGCGGTCAGGCCCGCCCCCTGCCCCAGCGCCGCCCATAGCTCGGGATCCGGGGCGATGCTGGCCACGGTCTCGGCATCCCGGGGCATGTACAGGGCCCGCGTTGTGAAGGGATCGGCGTGGATCTGCTGGCGCGTCGCCCCGCGCAGGACAACCTGCCAGCGCGCGGCCTGCACCATGGCCGGCGGACCGCACAGAAAGATGCGCCAGTCGGCAAGCTGCGGATGGCGCTGCATGGCGACATCGGTGACCAGGCCGGCCGCCAACTCCGGCTGTGTTTCTTCGCTTAAGCAGCCCTGATAATGAACATTGGGGTGGCTCTCGGCGAGCGCCTGCAGCTCGCTATGCAGATACAATCCTGAGTGCGTCCGTGCCCCATGATAGACAAATATTTGACCGCGATGGCCTTTATGCAGCGCGTCACGCAGAATCGCATACAATGGACCCAGGCCGGTTCCACCAGCGATTAACAATAAATTACGTTCGGACTCATCCTCGCGATAGTGACAGCCACCGTGCGGGCCTTGTATTTCAATTTCCGCGCCGGGCTCTAGCTCGCTAAAGATCCAATGGCTCATCACCCCCTTGGGGTCATGGCGAATATGCAGATCCAAAAAGTAGTCTTGCACGGCACAGCTAGCGCTGGAATAGCTGCGGACCAGCCCATCGGCCCGGCGCAGGTTGACAAACTGCCCCGGCAGCCAGCTAAACGAGCCAGCGACTTCGAGCCGCAGTCGCACGACATCGGGGGCCAGAAAGTCTTTGGCCGCCACCAGAGCCGGCGTGCACAGGTCCTCGCTGCGGGGCTTTTCCACCACCAGGTCACCGGGGCTGCGCTGCTGACAGGGCAGAAAGTAGCCGCGCTCGCGCAGCGAGTCCCGCAGGTCGGCCTGCGACTCGGCATCCGGCTGGCCCTGCACCGCCCGCAGCAGGCAGACATGACAGCTACCCTTTTTGCACGAAAACGCCACATCGCTGCCGCTGCGAATCAGCGCATCCAGGACACTCTCGCCCTCGCGCCGCTCCACCAACAGGCCACCGTACTGCACCTTCGAGCCCATGCGTCCCCCTGGCGATCAGTCTATGCCATCCGGCCCCTGCCGCGTCGCCGATGAACAGCCCGGCGCGTGCGCGAAGACCGGCGCCGGTCAAGCCCCAGCCCATCGGCAG
>CAZVMD010000257.1:0-3222 GCA_964628555.1 uncultured Myxococcales bacterium
CTTCCAGGTCATCGACGGCATCGTCGTCATCCCCAAGAACTACGACTTCGGCTAGGCGTCGCTCCGCTCGTGCCGGTCGCCGCGCTGATAGGGGCGGCCAAGCGCCGCGGGGGCAGCGCCGCCGATGGCCTGGGCAGCACCGCGGCGTCGGGCCCGCAGGCGCAGTCGCAGCGTCTGCGCGGCCAAGATCGCAACCGTCAGAACATAGGGCAGCATGTCGAGAAGATAGGTCGCCCCGGGAGCGCGCAGGAACGAGTGCTCGATGACCTCGGGCAGGCGCACGCCCTGCAGATCGAGGGGCAGCCGGCGGATGATGCCAAACAACAGGGCACCGAGCGCCACCTGGGTCGGTCGCCAGCGGCCAAAGATCACCAAGACCAGGGCGATATAGCCCTGTCCCGCGGTCAGTCCATCGACCCACCCCGGTGAGACCGCGAGGCTCAGGCTGGCTCCGGCCAGTCCGAACAGGGTGGAGCCCACCGTGACCGCTAGCGTGCGCAGGCGAACGACGGAGAGGCCCATCGCATCGGCCGCAGCGGGATTTTCTCCGACGGCGAACAGGTCGAGTCCGAGCCGGGTTCGTGCGCAGAGCCAGGCCGTCGCCAGCCAGGTGACGAGCGCGAGCTCAAGGACCACGCTGTGGGCTGCCAGCAGCGGGCCGAAGATTGGCACCGCCCCCAGGGCCGGCAGCGAGACCGCGGGGAGCTGGGCCGCGACCTGCCTGGCCTCGACGATCGGAGCGCCCAGGAGGCTGGCCAGGCCGCTGCCGATGAAGGTTAGGCCCAGCCCGGCAATGACCTGGTCGACGCGCAAGCCAACGACGAGAAGCGCGTGCAGCAGGCCACACAGCGCGCCGGTAGCGGCTCCAGCCAGGAGTCCGAGCCAAGCGCTGCCGCTGGCCAAGGTCGTGGCATAGCCGGCCAGCGCGGCCAGAAGCAGGGTTCCTTCGACGCCCAGGCACAGCACGCCGGCGCGCTCGCTCCACAGCTCACCGAGGGCTGCCAGCAACAGTGGCACGCCGCGCAGCAGCCCGGCGGCGAGCAGGTTTTCGCAGAACAGTCGCAGGCTCATGGCGCGGCCTCAGCTGGCGGTGGCTGCTTCGGCCCGTTGCTCAGCGGTGGCACAAGGCGCAGTCGCAGGCGCAGCAGCGCCTCGCTGGCCAAGACCAAGAGCAGCAGGATGCCCTGCAGCAGCTGCGGAATGCCAGCCGGCTGCAGCTCCTGCCCACCGACGAGAAGCCCGCCAAAGAGCAGCGCTGCCGGGACGATCGCCAGCGGCTGCAGGCGGGCCAGCCAGGCCACGATAAGAGCCGTGAAGCCAAAGCCGGGCGAGAAGCGATCCGTGAGGCGATGCACCACACCCGCCACCTCGCACATGCCGGCCAGGCCTGCCAGGGCACCGCTGAGCAGCAGGGCCCACACGATGTCTCGCGACACCGGCAGCCCGGCCACCCGCGCCGCCTCGGGGTTGTTGCCCAGGATGCGGAGGCGATAGCCAAAG
Source organism: uncultured Myxococcales bacterium (assembly GCA_964628555.1). Taxonomy (GTDB): domain Bacteria; phylum Myxococcota_A; class Polyangia; order Palsa-1104; family JAEUJZ01; genus JAEUJZ01. The sequence continues at coordinate 1,501 of CAZVMD010000257.1, forward strand.
CGACTGCGCGCCAGCAGCCCGGCCAGGAGCAGCGCTGCCACGAGGGCAAAGACCAAGCCGAGGTGTACCGTGACGCCGGTTAGCGCAGGCAGCTGGGTGGCAGCGTCGGACAGTCGCGGCAGCCAGGCACTGCGCGGCAGCTGTGGCGTCAGGGCAAAGCCTCCCTCGCTCCACGGCCCAAAGACGTAGCGGCGCAGGGCCAGCAGCGCGACATAGTTCAGCAGCAGCGACGACAACAGCTCGCTAACGCCGACGTAGATGCGCAGGAGTGCACACAGGCCGGCCCAGCCTGCAGCCGCCAGCATCGCGGCGACCATCATCGTCGCCAGCATCAGCGGTCGCGGTGTGCTGGCCGGCAGTCCGAACAGCGCGACGCCGGTCGCCGCCCAGGCGCCTACCAAGAGCTGCCCCTCACCGCCGATGTTCCACAGGCGAGCGGCAAAGGCCGTCGCCGCGCCCAGGGCACACAGGATCAGCGGCGTGGCGCGGACCAGCGTATCCGACCAGGCATACCCGTCGCCGAAGCTGGCCCGCAGGATGTGGCCATAGACGGACAGCGGCTCAACGCCGGCCAGGAGCAGGAACGGCGCCCCGACGAGCAGCGCGAGCCCGATGGACAACAGCGGCAGGAGCCTGGCCCAGACGGTCGGTACTTCGATACGCCGTTCAATAAGCAGGCGATAACCACCGGGTACGCGTATCATCGGAGGCCCTCCCCTCCGGCTCCGAACTTATCCGGGGGAGGGGTCTCAGTGCCGGTCGCAGCCTTGGCGGAGAGGCCGCTGATCAGGTCGCCCAGGAGCCGATGGGCCTGCGGCCGGGATAGGCCGGCTGGGCCGTCCCCAAGCGTCACTTCACCGACGATACGGCCGCGCACGAGTGCGCCGATGCGATTGGACAGCGCGGTGAGCTCGTCGAGCTGCTCAGACAGCAGCAGCACGGCACAGCCGCTGTCGCGAGCCTGCCGCAGCAGTCCGTGCACTGTCTGCGTCGCGCCTAGATCGAGGCCACGACAGGGATAGGCGGCCACGAGGATGCGCGGCTGGTGGGCTAGCTCGCGGGCCAGGATCAGCTTCTGCAGGGTGCCGCCCGACAGCGCTCCGGCCGCTGGGTTGCGCGACAGCAGGCCGGCTGGCAGGCCAAGTGGGGCCAGCACGCGCTCGACGAAGCGGCGCACTCCGGCCCGCGACAGCAGCAGCGGCCAGCCCGAGCGCAGCTCCGCCGCGTCGAGGTGCGTCAGGAGCAGGTTGTCGCTCAGCGAGAGCCCCGGCGCGCAGCCCTGGGCATAGCGATCGGCGGGAATGTAGGCCAGCCCGCGGGCTCGACGCTCAGCGACCGAGAGCAATCCAACCTCTTGGCCAAAGAACAGGATCTCGCCGCGACGGGGACGGCGCAGGCCGACCAGGACCTCGCAGAGCTCGCTCTGGCCGTTGCCGGCGACTCCTGCGAGGCCGTAGATCTCGCCAGGCTGGACGCCCAGCGACAGGCCGCAGAGGGCAGCTGCTCCGACGGCGGAAGTGGCGAAGACCTGCGCGAGTGCCAGCGCCGGCGCGGACGCCGTCTTCGCCTTCTGTTCAGCCACGGCCGGCTGCGCGGGGGCGAGGGGGCGAGTCCCCGAATCGCCAACCAGCTCGCCGACGAGATCACCAACAAGATCGCCGACGAGCTGGCGGGCGATGGTCGCTGGGCTGGTGGCGGCGGTCGGCACTGCCGAGACCACGG